>NZ_CP088149.1:1422500-1727916 GCF_002845275.2 Pseudomonas sp. S06B 330
ACCGATCGTAGTCCGGATCGCAGTCTGCAACTCGACTGCGTGAAGTCGGAATCGCTAGTAATCGCGAATCAGAATGTCGCGGTGAATACGTTCCCGGGCCTTGTACACACCGCCCGTCACACCATGGGAGTGGGTTGCACCAGAAGTAGCTAGTCTAACCTTCGGGAGGACGGTTACCACGGTGTGATTCATGACTGGGGTGAAGTCGTAACAAGGTAGCCGTAGGGGAACCTGCGGCTGGATCACCTCCTTAATCGACGACATCAGCTGTTTCATAAGCTCCCACACGAATTGCTTGATTCATTGAAGAAGACGATATCGGTAACAGCTCTTAACTGGGTCTGTAGCTCAGTTGGTTAGAGCGCACCCCTGATAAGGGTGAGGTCGGCAGTTCGAATCTGCCCAGACCCACCAGTTTCTTGTTGGGGCCATAGCTCAGCTGGGAGAGCGCCTGCCTTGCACGCAGGAGGTCAGCGGTTCGATCCCGCTTGGCTCCACCACCCCCTTGTTACCATGTCAAAGCTTAGAAATGAATATTCGCATCGAATATTGATTTCTGAACTTTTTCAGAATCGTTCTTTAAAAATTTGGGTATGTGATAGAAAGATAGACTGGACAGCACTTTCACTGGTGTTTGTTCAGGCTAAGGTAAAATTTGTGAGTTTTCATGAATTTTCGGCGAATGTCGTCTTCACAGTATAACCAGATTGCTTGGGGTTATATGGTCAAGTGAAGAAGCGCATACGGTGGATGCCTTGGCAGTCAGAGGCGATGAAAGACGTGGTAGCCTGCGATAAGCTTCGGGGAGTCGGCAAACAGACTTTGATCCGGAGATCTCTGAATGGGGGAACCCACTCAGCATAAGCTGAGTATCTTGTACTGAATACATAGGTGCAAGAGGCGAACCAGGGGAACTGAAACATCTAAGTACCCTGAGGAAAAGAAATCAACCGAGATTCCCTTAGTAGTGGCGAGCGAACGGGGACTAGCCCTTAAGTGGCTTTGAGATTAGCGGAACGCTCTGGAAAGTGCGGCCATAGTGGGTGATAGCCCTGTACGCGAAAATCTCTTAGTCATGAAATCGAGTAGGACGGAGCACGAGAAACTTTGTCTGAATATGGGGGGACCATCCTCCAAGGCTAAATACTACTGACTGACCGATAGTGAACCAGTACCGTGAGGGAAAGGCGAAAAGAACCCCGGAGAGGGGAGTGAAATAGATCCTGAAACCGTATGCGTACAAGCAGTGGGAGCCTACTTTGTTAGGTGACTGCGTACCTTTTGTATAATGGGTCAGCGACTTATATTCAGTGGCGAGCTTAACCGAATAGGGGAGGCGTAGCGAAAGCGAGTCTTAATAGGGCGTTTAGTCGCTGGGTATAGACCCGAAACCGGGCGATCTATCCATGGGCAGGTTGAAGGTTAGGTAACACTGACTGGAGGACCGAACCGACTACCGTTGAAAAGTTAGCGGATGACCTGTGGATCGGAGTGAAAGGCTAATCAAGCTCGGAGATAGCTGGTTCTCCTCGAAAGCTATTTAGGTAGCGCCTCATGTATCACTGTAGGGGGTAGAGCACTGTTTCGGCTAGGGGGTCATCCCGACTTACCAAACCGATGCAAACTCCGAATACCTACAAGTGCCGAGCATGGGAGACACACGGCGGGTGCTAACGTCCGTCGTGAAAAGGGAAACAACCCAGACCGTCAGCTAAGGTCCCAAAGTCATGGTTAAGTGGGAAACGATGTGGGAAGGCTTAGACAGCTAGGAGGTTGGCTTAGAAGCAGCCACCCTTTAAAGAAAGCGTAATAGCTCACTAGTCGAGTCGGCCTGCGCGGAAGATGTAACGGGGCTCAAACCATGCACCGAAGCTACGGGTATCACTTAGGTGATGCGGTAGAGGAGCGTTCTGTAAGCCTGTGAAGGTGAGTTGAGAAGCTTGCTGGAGGTATCAGAAGTGCGAATGCTGACATGAGTAACGACAATGGGAGTGAAAAACTCCCACGCCGAAAGACCAAGGTTTCCTGCGCAACGTTAATCGACGCAGGGTTAGTCGGTCCCTAAGGCGAGGCTGAAAAGCGTAGTCGATGGAAAACAGGTTAATATTCCTGTACTTCTAGTTATTGCGATGGAGGGACGGAGAAGGCTAGGCCAGCTTGGCGTTGGTTGTCCAAGTTTAAGGTGGTAGGCTGAGATCTTAGGTAAATCCGGGATCTTAAGGCCGAGAGCTGATGACGAGTTGCCTTTAGGCGACGAAGTGGTTGATGCCATGCTTCCAAGAAAAGCTTCTAAGCTTCAGATAACTAGGAACCGTACCCCAAACCGACACAGGTGGTTGGGTAGAGAATACCAAGGCGCTTGAGAGAACTCGGGTGAAGGAACTAGGCAAAATGGCACCGTAACTTCGGGAGAAGGTGCGCCGGTGAGGGTGAAGGACTTGCTCCGTAAGCTCATGCCGGTCGAAGATACCAGGCCGCTGCGACTGTTTATTAAAAACACAGCACTCTGCAAACACGAAAGTGGACGTATAGGGTGTGACGCCTGCCCGGTGCCGGAAGGTTAATTGATGGGGTTAGCTAACGCGAAGCTCTTGATCGAAGCCCCGGTAAACGGCGGCCGTAACTATAACGGTCCTAAGGTAGCGAAATTCCTTGTCGGGTAAGTTCCGACCTGCACGAATGGCGTAACGATGGCGGCGCTGTCTCCACCCGAGACTCAGTGAAATTGAAATCGCTGTGAAGATGCAGTGTATCCGCGGCTAGACGGAAAGACCCCGTGAACCTTTACTATAGCTTTGCACTGGACTTTGAATTTGCTTGTGTAGGATAGGTGGGAGGCTTTGAAGCGTGGACGCCAGTTCGCGTGGAGCCATCCTTGAAATACCACCCTGGCAACTTTGAGGTTCTAACTCAGGTCCGTTATCCGGATCGAGGACAGTGTATGGTGGGTAGTTTGACTGGGGCGGTCTCCTCCTAAAGAGTAACGGAGGAGTACGAAGGTGCGCTCAGACCGGTCGGAAATCGGTCGTAGAGTATAAAGGCAAAAGCGCGCTTGACTGCGAGACAGACACGTCGAGCAGGTACGAAAGTAGGTCTTAGTGATCCGGTGGTTCTGTATGGAAGGGCCATCGCTCAACGGATAAAAGGTACTCCGGGGATAACAGGCTGATACCGCCCAAGAGTTCATATCGACGGCGGTGTTTGGCACCTCGATGTCGGCTCATCACATCCTGGGGCTGAAGCCGGTCCCAAGGGTATGGCTGTTCGCCATTTAAAGTGGTACGCGAGCTGGGTTTAGAACGTCGTGAGACAGTTCGGTCCCTATCTGCCGTGGACGTTTGAGATTTGAGAGGGGCTGCTCCTAGTACGAGAGGACCGGAGTGGACGAACCTCTGGTGTTCCGGTTGTCACGCCAGTGGCATTGCCGGGTAGCTATGTTCGGAAGAGATAACCGCTGAAAGCATCTAAGCGGGAAACTTGCCTCAAGATGAGATCTCACTGGAGCCTTGAGCTCCCTGAAGGGCCGTCGAAGACTACGACGTTGATAGGTTGGGTGTGTAAGCGCTGTGAGGCGTTGAGCTAACCAATACTAATTGCCCGTGAGGCTTGACCATATAACACCCAAGCAATCTGCAACGCAGATTGTGGTGGTGAAGACGAAATGAACCGAAAGTTCGTAAAACCACAAATTGTCACATACCCAATTCGCTGGAGTGTCTAACAAGACCTTCTGGCAACAGAATTTCTTGACGACCATAGAGCATTGGAACCACCTGATCCCATCCCGAACTCAGCAGTGAAACGATGCATCGCCGATGGTAGTGTGGGGTTTCCCCATGTGAGAGTAGGTCATCGTCAAGATTAAATTCCGAAACCCCTATCTGCGTACGCAGGTAGGGGTTTTGTCTTTTCCGGCGCTGGCCCTGGCCGTTGCCTGGGAGCCGGCCTTACCGGCGATACCGCCACTGCGCAATCGCTGACACCTCAGCGGTATCCTCGCCGCCAAGAGCGGATCCCACAGTCCTGCCCGCACCAATCAGCGGGCAAAAAAAACCACCCCGTAGGGTGGTCTTAGGCTTGCGTACGCTTAAACGAAAGCTTGTGGTGCTACACCACGTGGCAGGCGGCAGCGATCAGGCTGGGCGGCCAGGCGTACACGCCAGTTGGCCTTGAAGCAGAACGTGGTGGCTTGCACCTGGCTCGCTTGAGGCGCTTGGCTCGCCAGGCGCTGCTTGCGCAGTTCGGCCAGGGAAGGGGTGGCCTTCTTGGCTGGCACCGCTTCCGCTTTGACCAGGGACCGCTGACAGGATTTGCAATCGATCTTGTCGGCGTCAGCAGTGAGGCTAAGGTTGTTGCCAGTGCGACCGCAAGCGACTGCGTCGCCGCTCGTTGAGTAATGCATTACCAAACCGTACATCTCCACACATATGAACAAAAGCGCGGTATTTTCGCACAGGTTGGCGCAGGATGCGGCGCTAACCTTCATCGCCTGCTGCCACTAAGGCGTCCAGTCCACATCATGCTCTTCAAGATAGGCATCCACGGCAGCCCCGACCGTTGGCTGAAAGATATCGCTGCCAATATGCTTCAACACCTCCAGGCGCTGGAGCTTGTCCTTGACTGGGTCTTTCATTTCGGCGAAGCGCAGCTCAATGTTTGCCGCACGCAGTGACTGTTCCAACTCCACCAGCATGTCCGCCGAGGTGACGTCCACACTGGTAACCGGCTCTGCGGCCACCACAACCCGACGCACCTCGCTCGGAGCGTTAGCGATGGCCTCCAGCACACACTTCTGAAACAGCTCGGCATTGGCAAAGAACAGCGGTGCATCCCAGCGAAACAGCACCAGCCCAGGCACCAGACGCGCCCTGGGGTAGCGGGAAATATCGTGATAGCCACGGACCCCGTCCACACGGCCGAGCACCGTGTAATGCGGACGCCAGCCATCCCAGAGAAACTCGATCACGGCGATGACAACCGCCAGGCCAATGCCAGGGACCGCACCGAGCACAACCACCCCGACAAAGCAGGTTATTGACAGCCAGCACTCCCAACGCTGGATACGGTAGATCCGCTTCAGGTCCTTGATCTCGAACAGGCCGATGGCGGCCGCGATCACCACAGCGGCGAGGGCGCTGTTAGGCAGGTGTTGCAATAGGTTGGGCGCAAACAGCAGCAACAGCGCCACACCGATAGCGCCGAACACGCCGGTAAGTTGCGTGCGCGATCCGGCCGCTTCGGCAACGGGTGTGCGCGACGAGCTACTACTGATGGGAAAGCCCTGGAACAGTCCTGTTGCCAGGTTGGCGACCCCCAGACCGACCATTTCCTGATTCGGGTCCACCGGTGTACGGGTCTTGGCCGCATAGGTGCGCGACAGCACGCTGGTGTCGGCGAACGACACCAGGGCAACGGCGAAGCCACCGATCAATACGGTGATCAAGTCCCCGGCCTGTAGCCACGGTACAGCGAAGGCGGGTAACCCTTGTGGCATCGAGCCCAGTACTTTCACATCGTGACTGGCATCGAGGCCTAGAGAGCCCACTACCAGCGTTGCGGCGACCACGGCGATAAGGATGCCGGGTACGCGCTTGTAGCGCGCGAGGACAAGGATCAGCGCGAGAGTTCCGGCACCTACGGCAAAGCCTGCCCAGTTGCCCTGACCGGCCACAAGTGCCTGACCGAGGCCCAGGACATCACGCAGCGGTCCGCTGCTCTCCACGGAAATACCGAACAGCTTGGGTGTCTGGCTAATCAGTACCGTGAAGGCAATACCGTTCATGTAGCCGTAGCGAATGGGCTTGGACAGTAACTCAGTGATAAAGCCCAGGCGCAGCAGGCCAGCACCAATACACACCAACCCGGACACCAACGCCATGGCGCTGGCCAGGGCAATGGCACGCAGGGGATCGCCGCCGGACAACGGCAGCACCACCGCCAGAATGATAGCCGCCAGCGCCGAGTCGGGGCCAAGTACCAGAATTCGGCTAGGTCCGAACAGCGCATAGGCCAGCAGCGGCACAATGCTCGCGTATAACCCATAGATACCCGGCACGCCTGACGCTTCGGCATAGGCGATGCCTACCGGCACCAGCATGGTGGTCAGCACCAGGCCGGCGAGCAGGTCTTTGGGCAGATCGCCCATCTGATAGGCGCGCAGAGTCTGCAAGCCAGGCAACCAGCGTCGCCAGCCGCCCTGAGTGGTAAACGGGGAGGGTGAGCTTTCGTTCATGCAGTGCCATCCAATGACGCTGATAGGACTCCTTGGGAGGAGTTTTTTAAGGATGGCTTACTATCTTGGTTGCGCCGAAAAACTTGGCTGCTTCAGATCAACTGCATCCCATTCATGTTGTCACCCCTGAATGACGGCCGAGGGATGACGAACTCGACAGCGCTGGCTTCTACCCTGGTTTTAAATTTATTGCAGCGGGGGATTGAGCCGTCCATCCAATGCAAACCGCTCCTGCAGCACAACCTCGTAGAGGTCTGCAGCCAGCAGCGGGTTCATCAGCAGATTCCAGCTATAGGGCGACACGCAGGAAGGAATCAGCACAAAGGGATGCTGTTCCAACAGCTTGGCGCCAAAGGCTTGCTGGCTGCGACTGGGCGTCCCCGGCCGCAGCCAGTTCAGGTTGGGCACATCCTTTCGCTCGACTTTGTGCACCTTGGAGGTGTCCTTCACCCGTGCTGCTGTCAGCGTGTGTGCAACGCAGTCTAGCGTCTGGAAGCCTTTATGCACCGCCACTTCCAGAATGGCCGTAGCAGCATCAAGGCTTGCATAGACCACCTGAAACCCCTTGGGATTCCAGCGCCCGCCACACGCTTCTGCGCCAATACCACTGTTCCATGTAGGCGCGTGCCTGGAATGGTCGAGGCGCCAGAAATGAAGGTCCTGAGCCAGAGGATCGGTCACCATCAGTAGACCCCGTAGTCCAGTCGATTCAAGAAGTCAGTGACCAGCTCATAGCCGACCGGATTGGACAGCAGATCGATGGGCGACTCACCATCCAGCCCGAGCGCCGGCCGGATCATCCACGCTTCGGCAAGCGCCCGGGTGCCAAACACCTCCTGCGCTTTCTCCAGTACCTCTGCGTAATACAACGCCCTGGCACTTTGCTCAGGGCTCAGGGCTTCATCTTTATTCTTCATCCGGCGGGCGAGGGTACGTTCCGACAGGCCGACGATCTTCGCCAGCACGTTGTGGCGCTTGAAGGTTTCAACGGACTCGACCAGCAGGATGACGGAGCTGAGCGTAAATCCGCTCTGTGTGGCCTTGAACACCTCCATACGGTCGTCGGTGTCGGTGTTGGGCAGCAGTAGATCGATAATCGGCATACCGGTAGAGGTCGACACTGACACACGGGCAGTACCGTAGCTTCTTTTCGCTGGCGATTCGTTCAACCGATGGGCTGCCGCTTTAGTGCTCGTAGTGATCACGGATCCGGCATCGCTAGCTTTCGCTTTGCCAGGCTTTTTCGGCGATTTCCTGGCGTCTGTGTTTTCCGCAGTAGCAGACATGATCGGCGCTCCACTCTAGACAGATGGCATTGAGTGTACTGCCAGTTGGCAGAGTCGTGAGAAAAGATTTACGTCATTGTGTGGCCGAAACGGCTGAGGAAGCACCCACTCAATCGTCCGTCCCATGCAGCCGCAATGCCCGCTGCGCACACTCCCGCCAACTCAGCTTGCGCTTCACTGACGACACCATAGGCACTTCCGCCGCCATCACCACGGGCACATCCCGCAAGCGCACCCACGGCTCACTCTGCCAGTACAACAGACTCGCCGTATGGCCACCTGGCCAGCACATTTGCCCCAGTCGTGGTAGATCCGCCATCTCCGACTCCCGACCATCACGCAACACCGCCACCACCTCATGGGTCAGCCAATGCCGCAGGTGGCGGTTTTCCGGAATGTGATGGTGGGCGAGCAGGGTATAGGCCCCGGACTCGCTGACCATGGTGGTCGCCTGGTATTGGCCGTAGCGCAGCAGCTGCACGCTGCGATGTTGGTCCGGGTCGAGTTTGCGGATGCAGTGACCATCGTAGAAACGGCCTGTCAGCCGGCCGAGTTCGTGGGCACAGAACCAGGCCTGGGATTCGAGCCAGAGGGCGTGGAGAGGGCGGTTGTGGCGGGTGAACAGCATCGGTTCATAGAGATCAGTCATGGCTGACCTCCGATGGAGCGGTGAACAATGATCAGGCGAGCCGCGTCTGCGAAAGGCCTGCGAGCGGGGGCGTCGGTAGGCATTTCCATTACCTCTGTGCGATATCAGCTTCTGAGGGCTGGGTGTCGGGAGCTAAGAAACCCCGTACAGAGGGCCGGACGTATTCCCCTTTCAGGTCTTGTATTAGCCCACTCCCGACATTACACAGTGATTTTTGCGCGCAGCAGTAAACCACAGGCACAAGAATGTCGCATCTGTCGGGAGCGGACTAGCCGCTGTACGGGCGTTTCTTAGGCGCCAAACAGCACGGTAAGGGGGTTAGAAAGCCGGGTCAATTGTTGTGGTGTAGGCCATTTCTGAATTTGAGAGATGCTAAGTTGCGACCAACGCTGATTTCCCTTGTCGATGAGTCTGAATGTGCCGGCCTACAATATGAAGCGGGTTATGAAACTCATCGGTACAGCAGGCTTGCTGAAGGCGATGGCGGCGTAACGCCTCGGTTTTTCTCTGCTCCAGAAGGCGCTAAACCGGCTCCATAGCCGCTTTGGAACGTCAGTGGTGCTGATCGCGACAAACGCTTGGGCAATCGCATCGCTGAGGAACGCTTGGTTGACGCATTCAAGATACGAAAGCGTTTTTACACTCTCTGGGCCAGAAGTGGCCAGTCCAGAGCGACTGCTTTCGGCCAATAGGTGCCTTTAGCCCTTATCCGTGCATGCGCCGCCCGCTGCCTGATGTCCCCCCTGCAGAGCGTGATAATAATCAGCGTTGATGGAGACGGTCGCGGCGCACATTCCGCCAATGCATCGCGGATAAATCCGCTCCTGCAACAGCGACTGCGACTGCCGATCAGACAGAGCAGCTGTCTTGCGACTAACTTTACCTCGAACACTAAAGTCTCCGTCCACAACTCAACCAGGTAAAGGTTCGTTATGACTAAAAAAATAGATCTGACGATCACCCACGATTACCTCAATCCGTTTGCCTCGCCGGACAACCCCAAGCTAAGCCCCGAGCTGGTGGACTACCTGTCAGATAGCGCCTGGTACCACCCCGAGCTGAGCCTGCAGATTCGCTGCCCGGAAGATGAGCGAGAACGCCTTCAGCAAGCCATCAGCAACACCTTTACGGAAAAGAGCGAGCAACTCAGAGGGGATATTCGCACCCAACGGCTGTTAGCGCTGACACTCTTGGGCTTGGCACTAGCCTTGGTGCTGGCAGGCACGGCTCTGGGCATTGAAGGCACCATCCCCGTGGGAGTCGTTACCGTCACCGCGTGGATGCTGCTCTGGCGCAGCGGAGAGATATTTTTTCTGGATATCCGCAGCATGAATCGGCAGCTGCGTAAGTACCAGCGCATCGCCAGTGCATCAAAGCAGTTTTGATTGAGGTTGATCGTTCTCACGCTACGCGTGGGAGTCATGCCTGAGTTCAGGTGAGCTGAAAATCCGAATTTTCGACAGAATCGACCCATTGTTGCCCTTCATGAAGGGCAGCAATGGGTCGGAAGGTGCCGGTCATGGATGACCACTATCGACCCAAAACGGTCGGTCGCGGAATTGCGACCAAAAGTAGATATCGTGGTACAAACAGTGCGGAGCAGAGATGGGCAGCCATCCCACTGCTTGAGGGGTGTTATCAACGACAAGGAGTCCATTTATGAAGATGAACACGTTAGTTCCAGAGATGATTGTCTCTGACTTAAAACGAAGCTTAGATTTTTACTGCCTGATTCTGGGCTTCCAAATTGAATACGAAAGGCCTGAAGACAGATTCACTTTCCTGTCCTTTCAAGGGAGCCAATTGATGCTGGAGCAGGATGACTTGGAAGAGTCTCCATGGCGTGTTGGCCCTCTATTATCACCCTATGGCCGAGGGATGAATCTTTCGATTCAGTGCTCTGATACCAAAGCTTTGGCTAGGGCCATCGAAGACGCTGGTATTGAATTGCGCAGACCCATTGAAGAGTGCTGGTACCGAGATAAAGAGCGCCTGCACGGAGAGCTTAATTTTTTGGTGCTTGATCCAGATGGCTATCTGTTGCGGTTCACTCAGAGCTTAGGTTTCAGAGCAGTCGAGCATCAAGCGATAGCCTGAACAAGTGATGTTGCATAGCGCGACTCTGAGCATTTCAACGACCGCTTCTGGCCGATTGCTGCCCTCCGTGAAGGCTATTCCGGGTTGATAGCTGCCGATAGACCAGAAACGGAAGAAGTCTTTCGCCACCCCAAGCACCTGATTTCCAAATCCAACACCCACAAAAAAGGCCGCCTTGCGGCAGCCTTTTTACTTAGAACCCGAGCGGAAAATCAATCCCAGCTCAACGCCCCACCTGTCTGATACTCAATAACCCGAGTCTCAAAGAAGTTCTTCTCTTTCTTCAAGTCCATGATCTCGCTCATCCATGGGAACGGGTTAGTGGTACCTGGGTACTCTTCCTTCAAACCGATCTGCGACAGGCGACGGTTGGCGATGAACTTGAGGTAGTCCTCCATCATCGCGGCGTTCATGCCCAGTACGCCGCGTGGCATGGTGTCACGGGCGTATTCGATTTCCAGCTGGGTGCCCTGCAGGATCATCTGCGAGGCTTCTTCCTTCATTTCGGCGTCCCACAGGTGTGGGTTTTCGATCTTGATCTGGTTGATCACGTCGATACCGAAGTTCAGGTGCATGGACTCGTCACGCAGGATGTACTGGAACTGCTCGGCAACACCAGTCATCTTGTTGCGGCGACCCATGGACAGGATCTGGGTGAAGCCACAGTAGAAGAAGATGCCTTCCAGAACGCAGTAGTAAGCGATCAGGTTGCGCAGCAGCTCTTTGTCGGTCTCGACGGTGCCGGTGTTGAATTCCGGATCGGAGATCGCGCGGGTGTAGCTCAGGCCCCAAGCGGCTTTTTTCGCGACCGACGGGATCTCGTGGTACATGTTGAAGATCTCGCCTTCATCCATGCCCAGCGATTCGATGCAGTACTGGTAGGCGTGGGTGTGGATCGCCTCTTCGAAGGCCTGGCGCAGGATGTACTGGCGGCACTCCGGGTTGGTGATCAGGCGGTACACGGCCAGAGCCAGGTTGTTGGCAACCAGGGAGTCGGCAGTGGAGAAGAAGCCCAGGTTACGCATGACGATGCGACGCTCGTCATCGGTCAGGCCTTCCGGGTTCTTCCACAGGGCGATGTCCGCGGTCATGTTGACCTCTTGCGGCATCCAGTGGTTGGCGCAACCGTCCAGGTACTTCTGCCAGGCCCAGTCATACTTGAATGGCACCAGCTGGTTTAGGTCGGCGCGGCAGTTGATCATGCGCTTTTCGTCAACCGCAACACGGGCAGCAGAGCCTTCCAGCTCAGCCAGGCCTTCGGCGATGTCGAGTTGGTCCAGGGCAGCCTTGGCACGCTTGACCGCTTCCGAGTCATCGGCGGTTACAGCGCGGGCTTCCAGGGCGGCAACACCGCCAGCGTTATCAAGCTTGTCGATGCCAGCGGCAGCGGCTTGAGTGGCGGTAGCGCCTTTGGCAGCTTCTTCGCCTTCGTCTTTGTCGAATTCGTCCCAGCTCAGCATGGTGGGTCTCCTGCTTGAGGGCCATATTCAGTATGGCCGGTGGATCTTGGGTTGCGGTGCTTGCGGTTAGGTACTGCTGTGCACGCAAAAACTTGGAATGCTTCCGGGAGCGGGGCTCCTCGGTAGGTCGTGGGCAAAAATGCCTTGGACCTGTTATTCGATTGCGTGGGGCAGGGCGGCGGTGCCGCCCATCGCTGGCAAGGCCAGCGCCCACAGAGACTGCAGCGCCGCCCATGAATGAACGGCGCGTTCAGCCTCTTACTGGCAGGCTTCGCAATCCGGCTCGTCGATCGCGCAAGCCTTAGGCACTGGCGCAGGGCCTGCTGCCTGGACCGGGGCGCTGTCGCCACCGCTGGAAACGGCGTTGAGCTTGCCGGTGTTGATGGTCGACTTCTCGGTGCTGGTCGCGGCCAGGGCACGGAGGTAGTAGGTGGTTTTCAGACCACGGTACCAGGCCATGCGGTAGGTCACGTCGAGTTTCTTGCCCGAAGCGCCAGCGATGTACAGGTTCAGCGACTGGGCCTGGTCGATCCACTTCTGACGGCGGCTGGCGGCGTCAACGATCCACTTGGTTTCCACTTCGAACGCAGTAGCGTACAGGTCTTTGAGTTCCTGTGGGATGCGCTCGATCTGCTGTACCGAACCGTCGTAGTACTTCAGGTCGTTGATCATGACCGAGTCCCACAGGCCGCGGGCCTTGAGGTCGCGAACCAGGTACGGGTTGATCACGGTGAATTCGCCCGAGAGGTTCGATTTCACGTACAGGTTCTGGTAGGTCGGCTCGATGGACTGCGATACGCCAGTGATGTTGGCGATGGTCGCGGTCGGCGCGATGGCCATGATGTTCGAGTTACGAATACCTTTTTGTACGCGAGCACGCACCGGTGCCCAGTCCAGGGTTTCGTTCAGGTCGACGTCGATGTACTTCTGGCCACGGGCTTCGATCAGGATCTGTTGCGAATCCAGCGGCAGGATGCCTTTGGACCACAGCGAGCCCTGGAAGGTCTCGTAGGCGCCACGCTCGTCGGCCAGGTCACAGGAGGCCTGGATGGCGAAGTAGCTGACCGCTTCCATCGACTTGTCGGCGAACTCGACGGCAGCGTCGGAACCGTAAGCAATGTGCTGCAGGTACAGTGCGTCCTGGAAGCCCATGATGCCCAGACCGACCGGGCGGTGCTTGAGGTTCGAGTTACGCGCTTGCGGCACCGAGTAGTAGTTGATGTCGATCACGTTGTCGAGCATGCGCACGGCGGTGTTCACAGTGCGTTGCAGCTTGGCGGTGTCCAGCTTGCCATCGACGATGTGGTTCGGCAGGTTGATCGAGCCCAGGTTGCAGACCGCGATCTCGTCCTTGTTGGTGTTCAGGGTGATCTCGGTGCACAGGTTCGAGCTGTGGACCACGCCGACGTGCTGCTGCGGGCTGCGCAGGTTGCACGGATCCTTGAAGGTCAACCATGGGTGGCCGGTTTCGAACAGCATCGAGAGCATCTTGCGCCACAGGTCTTTGGCCTGGATGGTCTTGAACACCTTGATCTTGTTGTACTCGGTCAGGGCTTCGTAGTACTCGTAGCGCTCTTCGAAGGCCTTGCCGGTCAGGTCGTGCAGATCCGGTACTTCGTTCGGCGAGAACAGGGTCCACTTGCCGTCATCGAAGACGCGCTTCATGAACAGGTCAGGGATCCAGTTGGCGGTGTTCATGTCGTGGGTACGACGACGGTCATCACCGGTGTTCTTGCGCAGCTCGATGAATTCTTCGATGTCCAGGTGCCAGGTTTCCAGGTAGGCACACACGGCGCCTTTACGCTTGCCACCCTGGTTAACGGCTACGGCGGTGTCGTTGACCACTTTCAGGAACGGCACGACGCCCTGGGATTTACCGTTGGTGCCCTTGATGTAGGAGCCCAGTGCACGCACAGGGGTCCAGTCGTTGCCCAGGCCACCGGCGAATTTCGACAGCATGGCGTTGTCGTGGATCGCGTGGTAGATGCCCGACAGGTCGTCCGGCACGGTGGTCAGGTAGCAGCTCGACAGCTGTGGACGCAGGGTACCGGCGTTGAACAGGGTCGGGGTCGAAGCCATGTAGTCGAACGACGACAACAGGTTGTAGAACTCGATCGCACGGGCTTCTTTGTTTTTCTCTTCCAGCGCCAGGCCCATGGCCACGCGCATGAAGAACACCTGCGGCAGTTCGAAGCGCACGCCATCCTTGTGGATGAAGTAACGGTCATACAGGGTCTGCAGGCCCAGGTAGGTGAACTGCTGGTCACGCTCGTGGTTGATCGCCTTGCCCAGCTTCTCCAGGTCGAAGTCGGCCAGGGCAGGGTTGAGCAGTTCGAACTCGACGCCCTTGGCAACGTAGGCCGGCAGGGCCTTGGCGTACAGTTCGGCCATTTCGTGGTGAGTGGCGCTGTCGGCCACACCGAGGAAGCCCAGGCCTTCGGCACGCAGGGTGTCCATCAGCAGGCGGGCAGTCACGAACGAGTAGTTCGGCTCACGCTCAACCAGGGTACGGGCGGTCATCACCAGGGCGGTGTTGACGTCGGTCAGGGCCACGCCGTCGTAGAGGTTCTTCAGGGTTTCGCGCTGGATCAGCTCGCCATCAACTTCGGCCAGGCCTTCGCAGGCCTCGGTGATGATGGTGTTCAGGCGGTTCATGTCCAGCGGCGCGAGGCTGCCGTCGGCCAAGGTGATGCGAATGCTTGGGTGCGGCTGTACGGACGAGTCTTCAGCGTGAACACGGGTTGCACGCTCTTTGGCACGCTGGTCACGGTAGATCACGTAGTCACGGGCAACTTTCTGCTCGCCAGCACGCATCAGGGCCAGTTCAACCTGATCCTGGATTTCTTCGATGTGGATGGTGCCGCCCGAGGGCATGCGACGCTTGAAGGTCGCGGTGACCTGTTCGGTCAGGCGGGCAACGGTGTCATGGATACGCGACGAAGCAGCAGCGGTGCCGCCTTCAACTGCGAGGAACGCCTTGGTGATGGCCACGGTGATCTTGTCGTCGGTGTAGGCGACGACAGTGCCATTGCGCTTGATCACACGCAGTTGGCCAGGGGCGGTAGCGGCCAGATCCTGATTCGAATCGGCGGCCTGCGGCACCTTGGCCTGCGGGTTCTCGCGAGTTGTGTCGGTTTGCATGGGTGTCTCCACGTTCTCTAAGTTTGTGTAGGCGCCTTGTGGGCGCCAACCGTTCCGTCCGAAAGCTCAACAACCGACCCTGATGGCACACGGGAACGCGACGCTCCGGCATGCCGAACAGGTCGGGCATACTCACTTCGGGACAGATCAGGAATAAGGGGCAATAACCTGCCGCTCCCTGGCCGAAGTCAAAGGTTCTGAATCCACGACTCAAAACTGTTGCTGTCAGGTGCGCCTATGGCTTGCAACACCCGTACCCGAAACAACACCCTCCAAGGGCTTGCAACGGTGGCCACCGCAGGAGCGGTTTGGCTGCTGAAATCTTCTAAAGTTCAAGCAAAAAAGCACTGCATCAGGGCTTGAGTTCTTTGCTTGACTTGTGCTTGGGATTTGCTTCAAACCCCAAGATGTAGTGTTTTGTTTCGATAGGGATACAAGATAATGCGGTCTCGGGGGTATTGCAAGGTCGTCGGCTGTGGATAACTTGTGCGTATTTTGTGAGTGATTTTGCCTAACGCCTTGTAGGCCGCGTCTTAGCGGCAGATGACCGTCTGTCACCCTTTTTTCATCCGCCGAGGTTATCCCGATGGAAATTTTAGGGCGCGCACCCTACCACAAATTCACCGGCCTTCCGAGCAAACCACAACGTGGCTCATTGCCGCTGGAGGTGACGGTTGGCAGGCGTCGGTACCCGACGTAGTATCCGGGGCCGATGTTGCCTTTTGGTGAAGCATTCGCCAGGGCACTCTTTATAACAACAAGCCGTCGAGGTGAGCCGTGGAGCAGCAGCGCAGTCAGGTGTTGATCGTCGAGGATGACCAGCGTCTGGCCGACCTGACCCGTGAGTACCTGCAGGCCAACGGCTTTGCTGTCGAGGTTGAGGGGGACGGGGCCAAGGCGGCAGCACGGATCATTGCCGAACAACCGGACTTGGTGATCCTCGACCTGATGCTGCCTGGCGAAGATGGCCTGAGCATCTGCCGCAAGGTGCGCCAGCAGTTTGCCGGGCCGATCCTCATGCTCACGGCACGCAGCGATGACCTTGACCAGGTTCAGGGCCTGGATATCGGCGCTGACGACTATGTGTGCAAACCGGTGCGCCCGCGCCTGCTGCTGGCACGGATCAATGCCTTGCTGCGCCGCAGCGAGCCGGTTGCGGAAAGCGCGCCGCCGCAGTGCGTGCAGTTCGGACCGTTGCGGGTCGACAACATCCTGCGCGAGGCCTGGTTGCAGGACAACGGTATCGAACTGACCAGCGCTGAATTCGATTTGCTCTGGCTGTTGGTCAGCAACGCTGGGCGCATCCTGTCCCGTGAGGAAATCTTCACCTCACTGCGCGGCGTGGGCTATGACGGCCAGGACCGCTCCATTGATGTGCGTATCTCCAGAATCCGCCCGAAAATAGGCGATGACCCCGAGCACCCGCGGATGATCAAGACCATCCGCAGCAAAGGCTATCTGTTCGTGCGTGAAGCGGCCGAGGCCATGGGCCAGGTGCGATGAACTCGATTTTCCTGCGGATCTACGGCGGCATGCTTGCCGCCCTGGTGCTGGTGGCGGTGCTTGGTGTGCTCAGTATGCACTTGCTCAATGAAGTGCGCGCCAGCCAGTACCGCGAACGCCTCGCTCATGGCACCTTCACCCTGATGGCTGACAATCTGGTGCCGCAGGACGAGGTGGAGCGCAAGCGCACCCTGTTGATCTGGGAGCGTTTGCTGGGCATTCCGCTGGAGCTGCAAAGCTTTGCCGCTGCAGGTATCGAAGGTAGTCAACGCAGCCAGTTGCAGCGCGGTCAGGTACTGGTGGAAAAGACCGGCCCGCATGCGGCCAAGGTCATGCGCCAGATCGGCACTGAGGATCTGTTGCTGGTCGGCGTGGTCGAGCAGATCAGCGAGCAACTGGCGCGGGCAACTATTTACCTGTTGGTCGATGAGCTGGTGCGCTACCCCATTGGTGAGCAGCCCAGGCGCCTGGCGGAGCTCAAGCAAAACAAGGGCTTTGGCTTTGACCTGAGCCTGCGGCGCCTGGAACAGACCGACATGGATGAGGACCAGCGTCGGCGTGTCGATGAAGGTGACACGGTAATGGCCTTGGGCAAGGATGGCGACTCGATCCGGGTCGTCTCCGGAATGGTCGGCACTCCCTGGGTGCTGGAGATCGGGCCGCTGTACCAGATGAATCCCTATCCGCCGCAGCTGCTGGCGTTGATTGCCGTGCTCGGCCTGTGCCTGATCGGCCTGATCGTCTATTTACTGGTGCGTCAGTTGGAACGGCGTCTGTCTGACCTGGAAAGCGCCGCCACACGCATTGCCCAAGGCAGCCTGGACACCCGCGTGGCCGGCGATGATGCCGACTCGGTCGGACGCCTGGCCGCAGCCTTCAACCGCATGGCTGAACACTTGCAGCGTTCACTGAGCATTCAGAGGGAACTGGTCCGCGCCGTGTCCCATGAGTTGCGCACGCCGGTGGCGCGCCTGCGCTTCGGCCTGGAAATGATTGCCAGCGCGCGGGACGAACAGGCGCGGGAAAAGTATTTGAGTGGCATGGATGGCGATATCCAGGAGCTGGATAAGCTGGTCGACGAAATGCTCACCTATGCCCGTCTTGAGCAGGGTGCACCGGCCCTGCATTTTCAGCGGGTCGACCTCGATGCCTTGCTTGAGCAAGTGATCGCTGAGCTGGCGCCGCTGCGCAGTGACGTCAGGGTCGTGCGCGGGCCGTGCCAGGGCGATGAACAAGGCGCGTGGGTTGAAGCCGAGCCGCGTTACCTGCATCGGGCCTTACAGAATCTGGTCAGTAACGCCATGCGCCATGCCGAATCACAGGTCAGCCTCAGCTATCAGCTCGGTGTGCAGCGTTGCCGGATCGATGTTGAAGACGACGGGCCAGGCGTACCGGAAAGTGTCTGGGACCGTATCTTTACGCCCTTCACCCGGCTCGATGACAGCCGTACCCGCGCTTCCGGTGGTCACGGCCTGGGCTTGTCGATTGTGCGGCGTATCATCTATTGGCATAAAGGACGGGCTTCCGTCGGCCACAGCGAGCGCCTGGGTGGAGCGCGTTTCAGCCTGAGCTGGCCGCGTCACCAGGATTCGCCATGAGTGTTTCGCTACAGTACCTGCTGGAGCCAGCACGCTTCGAGGCCTTATTGCTTGAGCTGTACGGCCCTGAGCTAATGCCATCGCAGCGTCCGGTGTTGGTCTCACAATGGTCCAAATACTATTTTGCGTTGATCTGGCAGTCGCTGCTTGGCGGTGCATCGCTGACGGAATTTGCAGTCACCGAACTGACCCTCGATGGTCGCGGCCTGCCACTTGCTCTGAGTGAACATGGTGAACACTGCGCAGGGCTTGCGGCGATCCTGGAGCAGCACCTGCAACCGTTGGTGTTGCGTCTGGCGGCCTTGGGACCGGTGGCGTCAGCGGTGCTCTGGGGTAATGCTGGAGATTGTCTGGATCAAGCATTGCAGCGCGCTGAAGGTAACGACTGCGGCCTGGGGCACTTGCTCAGCTCACCTGACAGCCCCTTGTATGCGGCGGTCAGCCTGGATGAATCGGGGCAGCGCCGGCGCCGAACCTGTTGCCTTAGCTATAAGGTGCAGTGGGTGGGGCACTGCGAACACTGTCCGTTGCTCGCTTGAGGTTCAGACGCTGACCAGGGTCAGCAGTTGATCATCCTGCAGGCAGAACTGCCCGAGCAGTTCCCGCCCGCTATGCCACTGCGGCGACAGGTCGGTAAGCAGGCGCAGGCGTGCCTGGCCATCGGCAGACCATTCCAGCACTTCGGCGTGTTCGAAGTAAAAGCGCTGCTGGACGATGGGGTAGAGGGCCTTGAACAGGCTTTCCTTGAGGGAAAAGGTCAAGGTCACGGTCAGGGCGGTTTGCCCCTTGTTCATGCGTTGCAGCTCGGCGTCGGTGAGGATCTCCCCGGCCAGGCGCTCGGCACGCTCATGGCTGAGCAGGGTTTCCTGATCCAGGCCGATGCCCAGGCAGTCGCTGTCGCGCGCCACGACCGCCGCAGCCCAGCCTTTACCATGGGTGATCGAACCGCTGATACCCGTCGGCCAGATCGGCGAACGGTCCTCGTGGGTGGCAGGGACGTACTCGCGACCATCCAGGCGCTGCAAGGCTGAACGGGCACACACCCGCCCGGCGAGGTACTCGGCCTGACGCTTGGCGACCGAACGTTGCAGGTTGGGTGTCTGTTCAATACCGGCGCGAGCGAAATCGTCACTGGCCAGTTGCGCCGGGTCGAACGCGCAGCTGACCAGCACCGCACCGGGGACCGGGCGGGGCAGGGGCCAATGGTGCAGCAAGGGGGCGCAGCAGGTGGGGAGTCGGTTCATTCCGGTATTGTGTCCAGTGCTGCCGGTGTCGGCAACTGTAGCCGCTGCCGCCAGGCTGCGATCGGGCGTGAAACGGCCGCCATTCGGTGATTGGATGACGACTGCTTCGCAGCCGATCGCAGCCTGGCGGCAGCGGCTACGAGCTATGACTTGAAGATCTTTTTGAAAAACGCCTGCAGGTCCGCCCACGAGCTTTCATCCGCCGCTTTGTTGTAGCCAATATCCGGCCCGCCATGTTCGCCATGGCTCAGGCGGTCGGCATCCGGGTTGGTGAAACCATGCTTGGCGCCCTGAAGGGTGACGAATTCATAGCTCGCGCCTGCTGCGTTCATTTCTTCCTTGAATTTGGCCACCTGCTCCGGCGTCACCATGCTGTCATTGGCGCCATGCTCGACCAGTATCCTGGCCTTGACGCTGCCTGGCGTGGCCGGGCTGTTGGTGACCAAGGCACCATGGAAACTGGCAACCCCCGCCAGTGGCTCACCACGGCGGGCGGCGTCGAGCACCACCTTGCCGCCAAAGCAGTAGCCAATTGCTGCGATTCGCTCAGGGTCGGTCTGAGGCTGGATCTTCAACAACTCGACGCCGGCATCAAAGCGCTCAGCGCTTGCGGCCGGATTGTTCAGGGCCGTTTGCATGAAGGCCATGGCATCGGTCGGGTGCTCGGTATTTTTGCCGTCACCGTACATATCGATGGCCAGGGCGCTATAGCCGAGACCGGCCAGGTCGCGGGCGCGCCGCTTGGCGTAGTCATTGAGCCCCCACCATTCATGCACCACCACGACTCCTGGGCGTTTGCCCTCGGCGGCATCGTCGTAGGCGTAGTAGCCGACCAGGCGATTGCCATCTTTGTCCTGGTAGGGAATCTCACGGGTTTGTACGGCAGCCTGAGACAGGCTGCTGGCGCCGATCAGCAAAGCGGTAATGAGCAGGCGGTGCATGGAGGTACTCCTGTGTGCACATCAAGGGGTCAGCCAATACAGCGTGTTCAGCCCAGGTTCAGTCAGGGTTCAGCAGCGGTTCAGGACGCTTTCCTTACTCTAGCTTCAACACCTAACCGGCACCTTGCCAGGAGTAAACACTATGAAAGCGCTCAATACCTTGTTCCTCGCCGTGGCCTTTTTCGGCGCCAGTGCTGCCGTTCAGGCCGCCGACACCACCTTCGCCGGTGTCACTTACGGTCAGACCAGCGACAAGATCAAAAAGTCCGGCCTGCTCAGCAGTAATACCGATCACCTGAACACCAACGGCATCATCAGTAAAGACGATACCTGGGGCGTGCGTGTCGGCCAGATGAACGACGAACGCCGCTTCTACGTCACCTATGACAACGTTTCCAACGACCACAGCGGTATCAAGATGCGTCAGGAGAACCTGTTGGGCAGCTATGACCTGTTCTACCCGTTGGGCACCAGCACCAAGCTGTTTGGCGGTGCCAGTGCCGGCCTGACCAAGCTCAGCCAGGAATCGTCCGGTTACAGCCGTGACACCGACACTGGTTATGCCATTGGCCTGCAAGCCGGCTTGCTGCAGCAAGTGACCGACAATGCCTCGGTGGAACTGGGCTACCGTTACCTGCGCAGCAATGCCAGCACCGAACTGTCCGAACATGGCGGTTCAAAAGTTGGCACCCTGCGCCTGGACAGCAGTGCACAAACTTACCTGTCGGCCAACTACGCATTCTGACCCGTACATGAGTCTGTTCGAACCGGCCTGCAGGTGCATGGCCGGTTCGCTGTTATTCTGCAGGGCAAGGGTATTTCGCCGGAGCAATGATCCCCGGCCTGGTTAGGGAGGAAACTATGAAACTGCTGGTGGTTGAGGATGAAGCACTGTTGCGTCATCACTTGCACAGCCGCTTGAGCGAGAGCGGGCACGTGGTTGAAGCGGTGCCCAACGCCGAAGAGGCCTTGTATCAGGCCGAGCAGTTCAATCATGACCTGGCTGTGATCGACCTGGGCTTGCCCGGCATGAGCGGCTTGGACCTGATCCGGCAGTTACGCTCCCAAGGCAAGAGTTTTCCGATTCTGATCCTCACTGCACGAGGCAACTGGCAGGACAAGGTCGAAGGCCTGGCGGCCGGTGCCGATGACTATGTGGTCAAGCCGTTTCAGTTCGAAGAGCTGGAGGCCCGCCTCAATGCCTTGTTGCGCCGCTCCAGTGGTTTCGTCCAGTCAACCATTGCCGCTGGCCCGTTGCTCTTGGACCTGAACCGCAAACAGGCGACCCTCGACGATCAGCCGCTGGCGCTGACCGCCTATGAATACCGCATCCTTGAGTACCTGATGCGTCATCACCAACAGGTGGTGGCCAAGGACCGCTTGATGGAGCAGCTTTACCCTGACGACGACGAGCGCGATCCGAATGTGATAGAGGTGCTGGTCGGCCGTCTGCGGCGCAAGCTTGAAGGCAATAACGGCTTCAAGCCCATCGATACCGTGCGCGGGCTGGGGTACCTGTTTACCGAGCGCTGCCGATGATCCGTTCGCTACGTCTGCGTTTGATGCTCGCGGCGGCGCTGTTGGCCCTGTTGTTCATGCTCGGCTTGCTGCCAGCCTTGCAAAAGGCCTTCAGCCTGGCCTTGCAGGAGTCGATCGAAAAGCGCTTGGCTTCGGACGTTACCACGCTGATTTCCGCCGCCCGCATCGAGAACAATCAGTTGCGCATGCCGGTGTTGCTGCCGGACGAGAAATTCAACCTGCCCGACAGCCGCTTGCTCGGCTATATCTATGATCGTCAGGGCAACCTGGTCTGGCGCTCGCGGGCCAGCAACGATGAAAACATCAACTACACCCCGCGTTATGACGGGCGTGGCAATGAGTTCGCGCGAATCCGCCAGGACGATGGCGAAGAGTTTTTTGTCTACGACGTCGAGGTCAAGTTGCTCGGCGGCAAGAGCGCTGCCTACAGCATCGTCGCCCTGCAACCGGTGCGTGAGTACCAACAGACCCTCAACGGTCTGCGCGAGCGCCTGTACCTGGGCTTCGGTGCAGCCTTGCTGGCGTTGCTGGTATTGCTCTGGGCCGGGCTGACCTGGGGCTTGCGTTCGCTGCGCCAACTGAGTCACGAGCTGGATGATGTCGAGTCCGGTGCCCGTGACGGCCTCAGTGCCGAGCACCCCCGTGAACTACTGCGCCTGACCGGCTCGCTGAACCGATTGCTGCACAGCGAGCGCGAGCAGCGGCAGCGCTACCGTGATTCGCTGGGTGATCTGGCCCACAGCCTGAAAACCCCGTTGACTGTGCTGCAAGGGGTCAGTGAAAGCCTGGGGCAGCGCCGTGAAGACCGGGAGCAGGCGCGGATACTGCAAAGCCAGATCGAACGCATGAGCCAGCAGATCGACTACCAGTTGCAGCGGGCCAGCCTGCGCAAGAGTGGCCTGGTGCGTCACCAGGTGGCCTTGCGGCCGTTGCTCGAAAGCCTGTGCAGCACCCTGGCCAAGGTATACCGCGACAAGCAGGTCAAGGTCAGCCTCGATATCCCTGAGCATGCTGTCGTACCCATGGAGCAAGGCGCGTTGCTCGAATTGCTCGGCAACCTTTTGGAAAACGCCTACCGCCTGTGCCTGAGCCAAATCCACATCAGCCTGCGCAGTGGGCCTGCCACGGTAGAGCTCTGCGTTGAGGATGATGGTCCTGGGGTACCACCTGACCAGCGCGAACGCATTCTGCAACGTGGCGAACGCCTGGACCGGCAGAACCCAGGGCAGGGCATCGGGCTGGCAGTGGTCAAGGACATCATCGAAAGCTATGACGCCAGCCTCACCTTGGATGATTCACCGTTGGGCGGGGCGGCATTTCGCATTCGCTTTAGTCTCGACTGACCCGCCGTTGCCTTGGGCGGTTTTTCGCCACTCGAAACCTTTCAGCAAAGGAGCCGGGCGGAAATCCGCCAAGCCGTTCAGCACTCCTGCAACTTCCTTGTGCAGTCAACCCCCCGTAAACACGGGGCTTGCACCGATAAAGCGCATTTTGGCATCGGGCTTGCTATGGATCAGACAGAGTTCTGCCAGGCAGCTCGACACAACAAATCCCTCCAGTGCAGGAGGGTTCGCGCTTTAGGTACCCCGCGCGTCCTGGGAAGGATCGGGGCGGTACACTTGAGGAATTAGCCATGACGACGCGTCAGCCACTGTACAAATCGCTGTATATCCAGGTGTTAGTAGCGATCACCATCGGTATCCTGCTGGGCCACTACTACCCCGAAACCGGCGTTGCCCTGAAACCGCTGGGTGACGGGTTCGTCAAACTGATCAAAATGGTCATTGCCCCGATCATCTTCTGCACCGTGGTCAGCGGCATCGCTGGCATGCAAAGCATGAAGTCGGTGGGCAAGACCGGTGGCTACGCGCTGCTCTACTTCGAAATTGTCTCGACTATCGCGCTGATCATCGGCCTGGTCGTGGTCAACGTGGTCAAGCCTGGCGCCGGCATGCACATCGACGTCAGCACCCTGAACGCCAGCAGCGTGGCCGCCTATGCCGCCGCCGGCGCGCAGCAGACCACGGTCGGCTTCTTGCTCAATATCATCCCTAACACCGTGGTCGGCGCGTTCGCCAACGGCGACATCTTGCAAGTGCTGATGTTCTCGGTGATCTTCGGTTTCGCCCTGCATCGTCTGGGTGCCTACGGCAAGCCGCTGCTGGACCTGATCGACCGTTTCGCCCATGTCATGTTCAACATCATCAACATGATCATGAAGCTGGCGCCGATCGGTGCCTTCGGTGCCATGGCCTTCACCATCGGCCAGTACGGCGTGGGTTCGCTGGTGCAGTTGGGCTACCTGATGGCCTGCTTCTATGTCACCTGCGTGCTGTTCGTTGTCGTGGTGCTCGGTGGTATCGCCCGCGCTCACGGTTTCAGCGTGCTCAAGCTGATCCGCTACATCCGTGAAGAGCTGATGATTGTTCTGGGAACTTCGTCTTCGGAGTCGGCCCTGCCACGCATGCTGGCCAAGATGGAGCGCCTGGGCGCGAAGAAATCCGTGGTTGGCCTGGTGATCCCGACCGGTTACTCGTTTAACCTCGACGGCACCTCGATCTACCTGACCATGGCTGCGGTGTTCATCGCCCAGGCCACCGACACCACCATGGACATCACCCACCAGATCACCTTGCTGCTGGTGCTGCTGGTGGCGTCCAAGGGTGCTGCTGGCGTTACCGGTTCGGGCTTCATCGTCCTGGCCGCAACCCTGTCTGCCGTTGGCCACCTGCCGGTTGCCGGTCTGGCGCTGATCCTCGGTATTGACCGCTTCATGTCCGAAGCCCGTGCCCTGACCAACCTGATCGGTAACGCTGTAGCGACCGTGGTGGTGGCCAAGTGGGTCAATGAACTGGATGAAGACAAGCTGCAGGCTGAGCTGGCTTCCGGTGGTTCGCCGCTGGTGGATACCCGTCCGGTCGATGACCTGGGCGTGGCTGAAGGCGCAGCCCGCTAACAGCCCCGTTGTGTAATGCAAAAGCCCATCTTCGGATGGGCTTTTTTGTACCTGTTGGGCTGCATTGCGGGGCAAGCCTCACTCCACCCGCGTCTCGCCGCTGTACACCAGGGTATGCCGACAACGCCGACACAAATAGCGCCGCCCTTGGCGTACCAGGCTGTGGCGCTGGGCCGAGAACGGGAAGTCGCTGCCCGCGCACGGGCAACGATAGATGTAGCGGGTCACCGTACGACGCTTGACCTGGTAGTTATGGCAGCGGTTTGGCGGCAGTTCATAAACGCCGCGCATGATCAGTTGCCATTCCTCACCATGGGGCTGGATGGTGTCACCAAACAGTTGGTGAGCGACCAGGTGGGCGACTTCATGGGCCACGGTCTGCTTGAGGAAATCGTCGCTGTTTTCGCGGTACAGCTGCAGGTTGAAGCGCAGCAGGTTTTCATGCAGGTGGGCGACACCGGCCTTCTGGCCGCGCAGCTTGAAGCTGACTTCAGGGCGAGGGAAGGGGCGTTTGAAAAAGGTTTCGGCTTGCTGGTAACAGGTTTCGACGCGGGATTTGAGCAGTTCGGGCATATCGGGGAACACTCCTAGCCGACAATTATGCCGCAACCGCAGGGTTGCTGCCGAGCCACCTGTCAGGGCACAGCATCAGGCCACCTTGCGGTGGCCCGATGGTTACAGCGCCTATGTTGCTGTTTTCTAATTAGATGATTCTAGTTGGTATAGACAGGCCCCACGCCTAGTCCCCAAACGATCACGGTGAAGGCCATGATGGCGACCAGCACCACCAGGCCGACCGCCAGTACCGAACTCGAGAACAGGAAGCCTTCATCCGAAGGAATGTTCATGAAGGTCGGTAGGCCGACATAGAGCAGATACACCGTGTAGCACACGGCTGCCGTGCCGACGATCATCCCCAGCCACAGGTGGGGGTATAGCGCCGCCAGGCCGCCGACGAACAGCGGCGTTGCGGTGTAGGTGGCAAATGCGATGCAGCGGGCCATGCTCGGATTGGCGTCGTAGGTACGGGCCATCCAGTGAATGAACGCGCCCATCACCGCCACCCCAGCCAGCATGGCCAGGTACGACATGATAGTCATCCAGAGCGCGCTTTCCTGGGTCAACATGACCGGGGCGCGATCGCCAATGACCCAGCCAACCTGGGTGGTGCCGATAAATGCCGATACCGCGGGGATGGCCGCCAGTATCAGGGTGTGGGTCAGGTACATATGGCTGATGCTTTCTTCCTCGCCACGGATCTCCTTCCATTCTTGGTCAGGATGGGTAAACAGCCCCAGAACGTGATGGATCATGCCAGTCACTCCTTCCGTTGTTGCCATCGCCCCCCAGTGGAGCGCTTGCGACCCCAAGTGCTAAGGGCCAGAGAATCGAGGTCAGCATTGCTGTGGCCTTATGTCGCAGTATAGGAAGGAGTTCGCCGCTTAAAACCCGCTTTTTAGAGCAAATCGCGCTGTCAGGGGCGTGCTTAATCACCTTGCAGTCTTTATCGGATGGGCCTACGCCTGCCCGCCGTTTGTGCGTAAAATATGCCGCTTTTGTCACACCTCGCGGATTTCAAGCGCTATGGGCACCCTTTCGGTCAACCAGAACAAACTGCAAAAACGCCTGCGTCGTCTCGCCGGCGAAGCCATCACCGACTTCAACATGATCGAAGACGGTGACAAGGTCATGGTCTGCCTGTCAGGCGGCAAAGACAGCTACACCATGCTCGATGTTCTGCTGCACCTGCAGAAAGTGGCGCCGATCAAGTTCGAGATCGTCGCGGTGAACATGGACCAGAAGCAACCCGGTTTTCCTGAGCACGTGCTGCCGGCTTACCTCAAGGCCCTGGGCGTCGAGTATCACATCGTTGAGAAAGACACCTACTCGGTGGTCAAAGAGCTGGTGCCGGAAGGCAAGACCACCTGCTCGCTGTGTTCGCGCCTGCGTCGCGGCACGCTGTACACCTTCGCTGATGAAATCGGCGCGACCAAAATGGCCCTGGGGCACCACCGCGACGACATCGTCGAGACGTTCTTCCTCAACATGTTCTTCAACGGCACCCTCAAGGCCATGCCGCCGAAGTTGCGCGCCGATGACGGTCGCAACGTGGTGATCCGCCCGCTGGCCTACTGCAGCGAGAAAGACATCCAGGCCTACTCGGACATGCGAGAGTTCCCGATCATTCCGTGCAACCTCTGCGGCTCGCAGGAAAACCTGCAGCGTCAGGTGGTCAAGGACATGCTGGTGGAGTGGGAGCGCAAGACCCCAGGGCGTACCGAGAGCATTTTCCGCGGCCTGCAGAACGTCGTGCCGTCACAACTGGCCGACCGCAACCTGTTCGACTTCGTCAACCTCAAGATCGACGAAACGGCAACGCCGCGCTTTCTCGATGTGCTGAACATCTGACCGGCATGCGTGATTATCAATGGCTGCATGAGTACTGCCTGAACCGCTTCGGCTCCGCGGCAGCTCTGGAGGCGCACCTGCCCCAGGCAAAGACCGCTGAGCAGCTGCGTGCCCTCAGTGCCGACCGCTACCTCTCGACCCTGGCCTTGCGTGTATTTCGCGCAGGGCTCAAGCACAGCCTGGTGGATGCCAAGTGGCCCGCCTTCGAGCAGGTGTTTTTTGGCTTCGATCCGGAAAAGGTTGTGCTGATGGGCGCCGAGCACCTGGAGCGGTTGATGCAGGACACGCGGATCATCCGCCACCTGGGCAAGCTAAAGAGCGTGCCGCGCAATGCGCAGATGATGTTGGATGTCGAAAAGCAGCAGGGCAGTTTCGGCGCCTTCATTGCTGATTGGCCGGTAACCGATATTGTCGGATTGTGGAAATACCTGGCCAAGCATGGCAACCAGCTGGGCGGGCTGTCGGCACCGCGCTTCCTGCGCATGGTCGGCAAGGACACCTTCATCCCCACCAACGATATGGCCGCGGCGCTGATCGCTCAGGACATCATCGACAAGCCACCGACCAGTCAGCGTGACCTGGCGTTGGTGCAAGCGGCGTTCAACCAGTGGCAGGTCGAGAGTGGCAGGCCGCTGTGTCAGCTATCGGTGATGCTGGCGCATACCGTCAATCATTGACTCGGTGTGGTTGCTGTCATCGGCAAGGCCGGCTCCCACAGAGGTCTTCAGTAGACCTCTGTGGGAGCCGGCCTTGCCGGCGATAGCCTCGCTGCTTAGTTCGAACCTTCCCCAGCCAGCCGCCGGTCATACTGAAAGCGCCAGCGTACATACAGCAGGGCACTGACAAACAGCGCCAGGCTGATCGCCACTTCCAGCCAACCGAACACTGCCCGTGCCGGATCAAACGCGGCCAGAACGCCTTTGATGAAGTACAGGTTGACCACAAAGCAGGTCCAGGCGTGGGCGCGGGCGTTGCCCAGCAGCATCCCAGGCAGCAACAGCGCCAATGGCACCAGTTCGACGGCCAGGATCACACCGGTGCGCGCGCCATGCAGGTCGGCAAACAGCAGATTGTTGACTGTCAGCAGGGCAATCAGGCCGAAAAAGCTCGCCAGGCTCAGCGCCCGTGCCAGGCGTAGGCGCGGTGTCAGCCATTCAATCGGGGGCAGCACTTTGGGCTTTTTAGCCACGGCCGTTCTCCAGCAATTGGGCAGTGCTCGCCAGACGTTGGCCCAGCGCGCGGCACAGGGCAATTTCATCGGCGTCGAGGTCGCGCTTGCCGTCCGCCCCGGCATGATGGCTGGCGCCGTAGGGGGTGCCGCCACCACGGGTTTCCAGCAAGGCCGACTCGCTGTACGGCAAGCCCATGATCAGCATGCCGTGATGCATCAACGGCAGCAGCATCGACAGCAGGGTCGATTCTTGGCCGCCATGCAGGCTGGCAGTGGAGGTGAACACAGCCGCTGGTTTACCGACCAGGCCACCGCTGAGCCACAGGCTGCTGGTGCCATCGATGAAGTACTTGAGCGGTGCGGCCATGTTGCCAAAGCGCGTTGGGCTGCCCAGGGCCAGGCCCGAGCAGTGGCGCAGATCGTCCAGGGTGGCGTACAACGCGCCGCTCTGGGGGATGTCCGGGGCGACCGCTTCGCACTCGGTGGAAATCGCTGGCACCGTACGGATGCGCGCTTCCAGGCCAGCCATCTCGACCCCCCGAGCAATCTGTCGGGCCATTTCGCTGGTCGATCCGTGGCGGCTGTAGAACAGGATCAGGATGTACGGCGCGCTCACGGCAGGATCTCCAGAACCTTCTCCGGTGGGCGGCCGATCACGGCTTTGTCACCGGCCACCAGGATTGGTCGCTCGATCAGTTTCGGGTGCTTGGCCATGGCCTCGATTAGTTGGGCTTCACTCAAGGTCTCGTCGGCCAGGTTCAGCGCCTTGTATTCATCCTCACCGCTGCGCAACAGCTGGCGCGCACTGATGCCCAGCTTGCCGAGCAGGGCCTTGAGGGTCACGGCATCTGGCGGGGTTTCCAGGTAGCGGACCACGTTTGGGGCCAGGCCACGGGCTTCGAGCAGTTCGAGTGCGCCACGGGATTTGGAGCAGCGCGGATTGTGATAGAGGGTCAGGTCAGTCATGTTCGGGTCGCATCCAGCAGGGTGTGGCGGCTATTCTAACCGCAGCGACTTCGCATTTTGCTTGAATCTTCGAGAAGGATTGACCCATGACAAGGCGTTTGGCAGCAGCACTGGCCATCACCGCGAGCCTGCTGCTCGGTGGTTGCGGTGCCGATTATGGTCTGGACCAGAATGGCCAGACTGTGAAAGCTGAGCAGATTGACGGGCACTGGTTGGTGCTCAACTACTGGGCGGAATGGTGTGGCCCATGCCGGACCGAGATCCCTGAACTCAACGCTGCGGCCAAGCAATGGCAGGCGCAAGGGGTGAAGGTGCTCGGCGTGAACTTTGACGGCTTGCAGGGCGAGGAATTGAAAAAGGCCAGTGACGCACTGGGGATTGGCTTTACCGTTCTCGCTCAGGATCCGGCCGAGCGTTATGAGCTGCCGCGTAGCGAGGCATTGCCGGTGACTTACATCATCGATGACAAGGGCAAGGTGCGTGAGCAGTTGATGGGCGAACAAACACTTGAGGGTTTGAACGCGAAGATCAAGGCATTGAAGGGCGCTTGATCGGCGGCGTTTTTATCGCCGGCAAGGCCGGCTCTCACAGGATTTAAAGGTTGTCAGCAACCTCTGTGGGAGTCGGCTTTGCCGGCGATGAAGCCTGCACTACGCTTCAGCCTTCCTCAGGCCAGAAGCGCAGCGGCTTGCCCTCGGCAGGCCAGAAGCGCACCTGCTCGATCGGTGAGATATCCCAGCGCTGTACGGTTTCCAGGGCTTGAAGGAAACGTTTTTCCTGTTCCATCAAGGCCGGTGCACACAGCTTGCGGGTACTGCCGACTTTGCCGAAGGTCAGCTTGTCGCCATCGAGCTGGTAGGGCGCGAACCAGTGGTTGCAGCCGCCATTGCCATAAGCGCGGCCGTCGGAGGCCAAGGTCAGGGTCAGGTGGCTGTAGTCCATCAACGGCCGTTCACCGATCCATTCCAGCAGGTAACTGCGTTCCTGTTCCAGCTTCATCGGCTCGGCGGCGCACCCCAGCAAAGCGGCGCCGGTCAGGGCACAGAGCAGCAGGGTTTTCACTGGGCCGTCTCCTTGCATTTCGGGCACAGGTGCTTGTCGCCACGGCTGACCCAGCCCAACTCTGCAATACGCGCGCTAGCAGCAGGTTGCAGGGCTTTTTTGCCGAGCTTGGCATCGACCGCGAACTCGAAGTTCAGGCTCGCCTGGCAGCTGTCGCAATTGACGTCCCAGGTGTGGATCGCCAGTTCGCCAAACACCGGGCCGCTGGCCACCGCGACCCATTGGCCGGTCGGGTTGATCAGGTGGCGCACGGTTTCCACGGTCAGGCGCATGGACAAGTCCTTGCTGCCTTTGAGGGTGACCAGCAGAACATCGTTCTTCTGGATCGAGCCGCCATTGCCGGTCACTTGATAGCGACCTGGCACCAGGGCGCGGCATTCGATCAGGGTGTGTTGCGGGTTAAACAGGTTGTAGCGGAAATCGTGTTCGACCATGGGTCCTCCAAATCTGCCGCGTATCCTAGCATCAACCCTCGACCAAGTTTTGCGGATTGCCTGCCGCCCAGCGGGTAATGTTGTCCACGGTCGTTGCAGCAATGGCCGCCAGTGCCTCACGGGTGAGAAACGCCTGGTGGGCGGTAACGATGACGTTGGGGAAGGTCAGCAAGCGCGCCAGCACATCGTCCTGCAGTGGCAGATCGGAGCGGTCTTCAAAAAACAATTGGGCTTCTTCTTCGTAGACGTCCAGGCCCAGGTAACCCAACTGGCCGTTCTTCAGGGCCTCGATCAACGCTGGGGTGTCGATCAGCGCACCGCGGCCGGTGTTGATCAACATGGCACCCGGTTGCAAGTCAGCCAGGCTTTTTGGGTTGATGAGGTGGCGCGTCTGTTCCGTCAGCGGGCAGTGCAGGCTGATGATCTGGGCCTGCCGCAACAGCTCCGGCAGCTCCAGGTAGCGTGCACCCAGTGCCAGCAGTTCGGGGTTAGGGTAGGGGTCGTACGCCAGCAACTGACAGCCAAAACCGGCCATGATGCGGGCAAAGGCGGCACCGATCTGGCCGGTGCCAACCACCCCGACGGTTTTCCCATGCAGGTCGAAGCCGGTCAGCCCATGCAGGCTGAAATTACCTTCGCGAGTGCGGTTGTAGGCACGGTGCAAGCGGCGGTTAAGGGCCAGGATCAGGGCCACGGCATGTTCGGCCACGGCATGTGGCGAGTAGGCCGGCACCCTGACCACGGCCAGGCCCAGGCGTTTTGCTGTACTGAGGTCCACATGGTTGTAACCGGCCGAGCGCAGGGCGATCAGGCGCGTGCCGCCAGCGGCCAGGCGCTCGAGCACCGGCGCACTCAAATCGTCGTTGATGAACGGGCAGACCACTTCATGGCCGGTAGCCAACGCTGCGGTGTCCTCGTTCAAGCGTGCTGGCTGGAAGTGCAGCTCTAGCCCGTGGGGTGCCAGGACGCTGGTAAAACTGTCCTGATCGTAAGTCTGGCTGCTGAAAAACAGTACGCGCATGGGATCTTCCTGAGTCGGTTGCGGGGAGTCTAACCACGCCGGCTGTTGATCACGTTGCTTCAGGTCAGGCACTTAGGCGCGCCTGGGCGGTGAGGCGGATAATGGCCCGGTCCAGCTCATCCAGGGCGCGCAGTGCTAGCGGGTCATTCTGTTTGAGCAGGGTTTCACTGCGCTGGCAGGCCGCGCGCAACTGCGGTACCCCACAGTAACGTGAGGCGCCGTTGAGGCGATGCACCCGCTCGATCATGCCGTTGCGGTCGGCCGCTTCGCGGGCGGCGCGAATGGCTTCACGATCGGCCTCAAGCGACGCCAGCAACATCGCCAGCATATCGGCGGCCAGGTCCGGTTTGCCCGCGGCCAGGCGCAAGCCTTCTTCCGGGTCGAGGACCTTCAGTTCGCTGCTGTCGGCGATGCGTTCGAGCGCCCGCTCCTGGTGGGGTGCGCCCAGGCTCAGGCCGGTCCACTTGAGCACCACCTGTGCCAGTTGGCGTTCGCTAATCGGCTTGGTCAGGTAGTCGTCCATGCCGCTATGCAGCAGGGCACGTTTTTCATTGGCCATGGCATGGGCGGTGAGGGCGACAATCGGCAAGGGCGGGCCGTTTTGGCTGCTTTCCCACTGGCGAATCTGCTCGGTGCATTCGCGACCGTCCATGCCAGGCATCTGCACGTCCATCAGCACCAGGTCGAAGTGCTCGTCTTGCACCGCCTGGACAGCGGCATAGCCGCTGTCGACCGCCAGTACATCGGCGCCCAGGTCTTCGAGCAAAGTCTGCACCAGCAACAGGTTGGCAGGGTTGTCGTCGACGCAAAGCACTTTGGGTAGCGGTTGTTCGCTGGCGACTTTGGTTTCACTGAAAGTGCGGCGTGGCTGCACCAGCTCCAGCAAGGCTCGGCGCAGTTTGCGTGTGCAGGCAGGTTTGGCTTGTAACTGGCTGTGTGCGTTGGGCAGGTACGGATGGTAGAGCGCCTGCTCCGTGGTTGGGCACAGGACCAGCGCCTGGCAGTCCAGACGCTGCAATTGCTGAATGTACTGGCCCAAACGCTCAGGAGAGACGCTATCGAGGTTGACCCCCATGACCGCCAGGGTGAAAGGCTCTCCCGCCATTCGTGCCGCAGCGACCGCATGCAGCAACGGGTCGATCGAGGTGAAACTGGTAACACCCAGGCCGCAATCTTCCAGTTGATGCTCCAACGCCTGACGAGCCAACTCATGGGCGTCGACAATCGCTACCCGCCGCTCCACCAGCGATTGCAGTGGCAGGTCCTCGGCATCGTCTCGGGCTCTGGGCAGACGCAGACTGACCCAAAACTGCGAGCCTTCGCCCGGGGTGCTATCGACACCGATTTCGCCCCCCATCTGCTCGATCAGGCGTTTGGAGATCACCAGGCCCAGGCCGGTGCCCCCGGGTTGGCGTGACAGCGAGTTGTCAGCCTGGCTGAATGCCTGAAACAGCGCCCGTACATCCTGGCTGGACAGACCGATGCCGGTGTCCTGGACACAGATGCGCAGTTGCACGCTGTCGTCGTTCTCTTCTTCGAGCATGGCCCGGGTGACGATGGTGCCTTCGCGGGTGAACTTGATGGCATTGCTCACCAGGTTGGTGAGAATCTGCTTCAGGCGCAGCGGGTCGCCTACCAGCGACAGGGGCGTGTCGCGATAGACCAGGCTGATTAGCTCCAGCTGTTTGGCGTGAGCGGCAGGGGCGAGGATGGTCAGGGTGTCCTGGATCAGGTCACGCAAGTTGAACGGAATGCTGTCGAGCACCAGCTTGCCGGCCTCGATCTTGGAGAAGTCGAGAATCTCGTTAATGATCCCCAGCAGACTGCTGGCGGATTTTTCGATGGTGCCCAGGTAATCGAGCTGGCGCGGAGTCAGCTCGCTTTTTTGCAACAGGTGCGTAAAGCCGAGGATGCCATTGAGCGGCGTACGGATCTCATGGCTCATGTTGGCCAGGAACTCAGACTTGATCCGGCTGGCCTCCAGCGCCTCCTTGCGTGCCATATCCAGCTCAATGTTCTGGATTTCAATGGTCTCCAGGTTCTGACGTACGTCTTCTGTTGCCTGGTCGATGCTGTGCTGCAGTTCTTCGTGGGCGCCTTGCAGGGTTTCGGCCATGCGATTGATGCCAGCGGCCAGCTCATCCATCTCATGGCTACCCATTACCGGCAGGCGTTCTTCCAGGTTACCGTCCTTGAGTTGGGTCACAGCATGCTTGATCTGGCTGATCGGGCCATTGATCGTGCGGGTCATGCGCAGGGCCAGCAGGGCGGTAGCAAGCATGCCGAAAAAAATCAGCAGCAGGCTGGTGAACAGGCTGCGGTAACCGCGTAACAGCGTGCCGTCGTGGGACAGCTCGATTTCTACCCAGCCGAGCAGGCGATCGGCTTCGCCCAGGATGCGTTCGCCCGCCAGGTCACGGTGATGGCCGAACACCGGTAGCAAGTAACGGGTGGCGTCTTGACCGGTGCGCTGGAGCAATTCAGTACCGCCGCCAGCAGGTGCCTGATTGAGCATGCTCGGGCCGGCATGGGCCAGGTTATTGCGCTCCGGGCCGAGAAACGCCACAGCACGTACATCTGACTGTTCCAGGGCCTGGGCGGCGATGCGCTCCAGTTGCGCCGGGTCGTGGCGCACCAACGCCGGGGCGACCAAAGGCGCCAGCTGTTCGGCAATCATCTTGCCGCGTTGCAACAGTTGAGTCTGCAGCTCGTTCTGCTGCAGCCAGGTGAAATAGCTGCCCAATACCAGTGCCATCAACCCGGCAGGCACTAAGGCCAGCAGCAACACTCGGCTGCGGATTCCCAAACGATTCAGCACGCAACTCTCCTGTGCCTGGCAAGTGCTGTAGGTCGCCGTCAGTGCGAGCTGACGGATCAAGTCGGAAAAGTACCGCGCCTTCCCGCGCAATGCACTCATTTGTATCTACTTTTAACGTAGGCGAAATCTCCGGAGGTGTACCGACCAGCACTTGCAGGTTGCCTGCACACAGCAATTACTCAATAATCGCGTAACTGAGAATTGCTAGCACCCGCCAATGAATCCCGTAGCTATTAGCGAATCAAGCATACTTGCCATCGAGGATGATCCCGTCCTGGGCGCCCACCTGCACGAAGCCCTCCTGCGTGGCGGTTTCAAGGTCACCTGGTGCAAGAATGGTCGTGAGGGTTTGGAGGTTGCTCGCGCGTCGCGTTTCGATGTGGTCTTGATGGATATCCTGCTGCCGGGGCTAAACGGCCTGGATGTGCTGGCACAGTTGCGCGAAAGCAGCTCGACGCCGGTGATCATGATGTCTGCCCTAGGCGCCGAAGCTGACCGCATCAGTGGCTTTCAGCGCGGCGCCGATGACTACCTGCCCAAGCCGTTCAGTATGGCTGAACTACAGGTGCGCATCGAAGCGATCCTGCGGCGGGTGGCATTGGAGCGTCGGCGCCAGGAGCCACCTGCAGTGGCCAGCGGCGCCCTGCAGTTTGACGAGCAACTGTGTGATGTCTGCTGTGGCGAGCACTGGGCGGGGCTGACCTTGAGCGAGTATCGCTTGCTCGACATTTTGCACCGCAGCCATGAAGAGGTGCTCAGCAAAGCCTTCCTTTATCAGCAGGTGCTGCAGCGTGGGTATGCTCGCCATGACCGCAGCCTGGACATGCATGTCAGTCAGATCCGGCGCAAGCTCAAGAGCATCGGTTACCAGGAGCGTGAAGTGCGCACTGTGTGGGGTAAGGGCTACGTGCTCAGTGCCACTGAGGTTCACTGAAGTGCCCAATCGACACTCATTGTTCTGGAAGCTGGCGATTCTGTTGGTGGGTTTCTGCCTATTGATGATCGGCCTGAGCTGGAGTTGGGGTCGGCACATGGAGACCCAGAACGCCTACCTGTCCAAAGAGGCGCGGGCTACTTTGATCGGTTATGCCGCCGAGGCCGAAAAGGCCTGGGAGCAGGGCGGGCGGGCCGGTGTCGATGCCTGGCTGGCTGAGATGGCCAGCAAGGAAAGTACCTGGATGAGTGTGCTGGGTGAAGACCTGCAGTCGTTGAGCAGCACCCCCCTGACACCTGAGCAAAGTCGCAAGGTCACCTTTCTGCGGGGCATCGACTGGCCTGTCAGCCGACGGGTGATCGGTTTGCCATGGATGCGCGTGCCGTTTGTGGAGCATCCAGAGCAGGGGCTGTTGGTGATCGAGTTGCCAGAGCGCCTGATGCCCGGACAGTACCGTCTGTTCTGGCAGTTCATGACCAATGGCGTCATTCCTGGCGTGTTCACGCTGCTGCTGTGTGTAGGCCTCTACCGCATGCTGATTATGCCCTTGATCCAGTTGCGCGAGCAGGCCAATGCCTGGCGTGCGGATCAGCTGTCGGCGCGGGTGGCCAGCAGTACCACCAGTCGCCAGGACGAGTTGGGCGAACTGGGGCGTGCCTTCGATGACATGGCTGAGCGCCTGCAAGGCACGGTCGCCTTGCAGCAGCAATTGCTGCGCGACCTGTCGCATGAACTGCGTACCCCCCTGAGCCGCCTGCGTGTGGCCTGCGAAGGTGACGCTGATGCTGCGCAGTTGCGCGAACGCCTGGGCCGTGAAGTCGACTGCATGCAGCGGCTGGTGGAGGATGCCTTGCAACTGGCCTGGCTCGATACTGAGCGGGCGCCGTTAAGCAAGGAGCCGATCCAGGTTCAGGCCCTGTGGGAAATGCTCGCCGAGGATGCCTGCTTTGAAAGCACCTGGCCGTCGACGCAATTGCAGTGCGACTTGGACGCTGCCTGCTGGGTGCAGGGCAACCTCAATAGCCTGGCCCAGGCGCTGGAGAACATTCTGCGCAATGCCATTCGGCACTCGCCAGGCACAGGCGTGATCCGCTTGGGCGGGCGCCGCCAGGGCGAACACTGGCTGTTGTGGCTGGAGGACCAGGGCGGCGGTATTGCCGAAGCCGACCTTGAGCGCATCTTTGCGCCGTTTACCCGGCTGGATGGTTCGCGTCCAGGGGACGGTGGTTTTGGCCTGGGCTTGAGCATTGCGCGCAATGCCATCGTCCGCCAAGGCGGGCGCTTGTGGGCGCAAAACACTGGCCAGGGCTTGCGCCTGAATATGCAGTTGCCGGTGGCAACTGGCGCTTTAAGCTACAAGCCATAAGCTGCAAGAGCAGACATCGCTTGCAGCTTGCTACTTATAGCTTGCAGCTATAACACCCACACATTGCGTGATATGGGCAAGGCTCGTTTGCCGGTATGATAGGCGCCCCCGCAGCCTGGATTGCGAACTACGCCATGACCTTGCAGTATCTAACCATCGCCGATTGCGTCGGCAACACGCCTTTGGTCCGCCTGCAACGCATGGGCGGTGAGACCAGCAACACTCTCCTGCTCAAGCTTGAAGGCAATAACCCGGCGGGTTCGGTCAAAGACCGGCCGGCGTTGTCGATGATCAGCCACGCCGAATTGCGCGGCCAGATCAAGCCAGGCGACACCCTGATCGAAGCGACGTCGGGCAACACCGGAATCGCCTTGGCCATGGCGGCGGCGATCAAGGGTTACAAGATGATCCTGATCATGCCTGACAACTCCAGTGCTGAACGCAAGGCAGCCATGACGGCCTATGGCGCCGAGCTGATCCTGGTCAGCAAAGAAGAAGGCATGGAGGGCGCTCGCGACCTGGCCGACCGGCTGCAGGCCGAAGGCCGTGGCCTGGTGCTCGACCAGTTCGGCAACGGTGACAATCCCGAAGCCCACTATGCCAGCACCGGCCCCGAGATCTGGCAGCAGACGCACGGCACCATCACCCATTTCGTCAGCTCCATGGGTACCACCGGCACTATCATGGGTTGCTCGCGGTACTTGAAGGAGCAAAACCCTGCGGTGCAGATTGTTGGCTTGCAACCGATGGAAGGCTCGGCGATCCCTGGCATTCGTCGCTGGCCAGAGGAATACCTGCCAAAGATTTACCAATCGGATCGCGTGGATCGCGTGGTCGACATGTCTCAGCATGAAGCCGAAGAGACCACCCGCCGTTTGGCCCGCGAAGAGGGCATTTTCTGCGGTGTGTCCTCGGGTGGTGCAGTGGCGGCCATGTTGCGCTTGTCCCGCGAGCTGGAAAACGCCGTGATCGTGGCAATCATTTGTGACCGTGGCGACCGTTATCTGTCGACCGGCATTTTCGACGCGGCGAACTGATGTCCAAAAGTAAACGCAACAGCGGCCTGCGCTTTCAGCCGGCCGGCGGCAGCCGTGCACCGCAGATCCCTACCGGCAAAAAACAACGCCTGCACATTGAGCGCTTGGCGGGGGATGGGCGTGGTATCGCCTTTGTTGAGGGGCGTACCTGGTTTGTCAGTGGCGCGCTGGCAGGCGAAGAGGTCGAAGCACGGGTGCTCAATGCCCACGGCAAAGTGGTCGAAGCACGCCTCGAACGGGTCTTCAGCGCTAGCCCAGAGCGTCGTGCGGCACCTTGCAAACATTACGCCCGCTGTGGTGGCTGCAACCTGCAACACCTGCCTCATGCTGAGCAGTTGGCACTCAAGCAGCGCCTGCTGGCCGAACAGCTGCAACGGGTCGCCGGAGTGGTGCCTGAGCGCTGGGCTGCTCCGCTGACTGGACCGGAATTTGGTTATCGGCGCCGTGCCCGGGTGGCGGTGCGTTGGGATAACAAAGCCAAGCAACTTGAAGTCGGTTTCCGCGCCGAAGCCAGCCAGGACATCGTCGCCATCGAAGAGTGCCCCGTACTGGTACAACCCTTGCAGTCGATCATGCGTCATCTGCCATTACTCTTGCAGAGCTTGAGCAAGCCGCAGGTGGTGGGCCATGTCGAGTTGTTCAGCGGCACGGCGCTGGCGTTGTTGCTGCGTCACACCGCGCCGTTGGCGGAGGGCGACCAGGCGCGCTTGCAGGCGTTCTGCACTGAAGCTGGTGTGCAGCTGTGGTTGCAAGGCGAGGGTGAACCTTATGCAGTGGATGCGGGTCAGACCCTCGGATTTGCTCTGGCCCCCTGGGGCCTGGAGCTGGCGTACCGGCCGGGAGATTTCGTTCAGGTCAACGCCGAGGTCAACACGGCGATGATCGAGCAGGCACTGGCCTGGTTGGCCCCGCAAGCCGATGAACGCGTGCTTGACCTGTTCTGCGGCCTGGGCAATTTTGCTCTGCCGCTGGCCCGGCAGGCGCGTGAAGTCGTCGCGGTGGAAGGTGTACAGGCAATGGTCGAGCGAGCAGCGGCCAATGCTCGAAGCAACAATTTGCATAACACGCAGTTTTTTCAGGCCGATTTATCGCAGCCATTGTCAGCCTCCGGCTGGGCCGTTGGAGGCTTTTCTGCGGTACTCTTGGATCCACCGCGAGACGGTGCTTACGAGGTGGTGCGAAAAATTGCAGACCTCGGAGCAAAACGTCTGGTGTATGTATCGTGCAACCCGGCAACCTTGGCCCGTGACACGCTCGAGCTGGTCAGGCAGGGTTACCGGTTAAAATGTGCCGGGATTCTCGACATGTTTCCTCAGACGGCGCATGTCGAAGCCATGGCGTTATTCGAAGCGGGCTAGCGGTACTGGCGCGTTGGGCGCTGCACCTTGGGTCCGGCAGGGGCAGCACCAGTGATTTCAAGCGCATCGCGAATGCGCTGTAGGGAAAGGTAAACAAAGATGGTACAGGTGAGAGTGCACCAGCCGGTCAACACCGACGGCAGTATCAATCTCGAAGCATGGCTGGATCATGTGGTGAGCGTCGACCTGGCGCTGGACCGCGAAGCCCTAAAAGAGGCTTGCGAGTTCGCCCAGGAAATCGAGAAAAAGGGTAACCCGGCCAAGCATTCCTGGGCCGATGGCACCTCCAGTTTCCAGGCCGGCCTGGAAATCGCCGAAATCCTCGCCGACCTCAAGCTCGACCAGGATTCGCTGGTGGCGGCGGTGATCTACCGCGCCGTGCGCGAAGGCAAAGTGACCCTGGCTGAAGTCGGCCAGCGCTTTGGCCCGGTGGTCTCCAAGTTGATTGACGGTGTGCTGCGCATGGCCGCCATCAGCGCCAGCCTCAGCCCCCGCCAGTCGCTGGTGCTGGGCTCTCAGGCGCAGGTCGAAAACCTGCGTAAGATGCTCGTGGCCATGGTTGATGACGTGCGCGTGGCGCTGATCAAGCTAGCCGAGCGAACCTGTGCGATCCGTGCGGTCAAAGGCGCCGACGACGAGAAGCGTCACCGCGTTGCTCGCGAAGTGTTCGACATTTACGCACCGCTGGCGCATCGCCTGGGTATCGGTCACATCAAGTGGGAACTGGAAGACCTGTCCTTCCGTTACCTTGAGCCGGATCAGTACAAGCAGATCGCCAAGCTTCTGCATGAGCGGCGCCTGGACCGTGAACGCTTCATCAGCGATGTGATGAACCAGCTGCAGAACGAATTGCTGGCCACCGGGGTCAAGGCAGACATCAGTGGCCGGGCCAAACACATCTATTCGATCTGGCGCAAAATGCAGCGCAAAGGCCTGGAGTTCAGCCAGATCTATGACGTGCGTGCGGTGCGTGTGCTGGTCCCGGAAATGCGCGACTGCTACACCGCGCTGGGGATCGTCCACACACTCTGGCGGCACATCCCCAAAGAGTTCGACGACTACATCGCCAACCCCAAGGAAAACGGCTACCGCTCCCTGCACACCGCGGTGATCGGCCCCGAGGGCAAGGTGCTTGAGGTGCAGATCCGTACCCATGCCATGCACGAAGAAGCCGAGCTTGGCGTCTGTGCGCACTGGCGTTACAAGGGCACTGACGTCAAATCCAGCTCCAACCACTACGAAGAGAAAATCTCCTGGTTGCGTCAGGTGCTGGAGTGGCATGAAGAGCTGGGTGACATCGGTGGCCTGGCTGAACAGCTGCGCGTTGATATCGAGCCGGACCGGGTCTATGTCTTCACTCCGGACGGGCACGCCATCGACCTGCCCAAAGGCGCGACGCCGCTGGACTTCGCCTATCGGGTGCATACCGAGATCGGCCACAACTGCCGCGGTGCGAAGATCAATGGGCGGATCGTGCCGCTCAACTACAGCCTGCAGACAGGCGAACAGGTCGAGATCATCACCAGCAAGCACGGCAATCCGAGCCGCGACTGGCTGAACTCGAACCTGGGCTATGTCACCACCTCACGGGCGCGGGCCAAGATCGTTCACTGGTTCAAGCTGCAGGCACGCGATCAGAACGTCGCTGCCGGCAAGACCCTGCTCGAACGTGAGCTCAACCGCCTGGGCTTGCCCCAAGTGGACTTCGAACGCCTGGCGGAAAAGGCCAACCTCAAGGCTGCCGAGGACATGTTCGCCTCCCTGGGGGCTGGCGACCTGCGCCTGGCGCACCTGGTCAACGCCGCCCAGCAACTGGTCGAACCGGAGCGCAGCGGGCACGTTGAGTTGGTACCGCGCAAAGCCACGGGTTACAAGCCGGGCAAGCGCGGCGATATCCAGATTCAAGGGGTCGGCAACCTGCTCACGCAAATGGCCGGCTGCTGCCAGCCGTTGCCGGGCGATGCGATCGTCGGCTACATCACGGTCGGTCGCGGGGTGACCATTCACCGTCAGGATTGCGCTTCGGTGCTGCAACTGGCCGGCCGTGAGCCAGAGCGGATCATCCAGGTCAGTTGGGGGCCGGTGCCGGTACAAACCTACCCGGTGGATATCATCATTCGTGCCTACGATCGTCCGGGTTTGCTGCGTGACGTCTCCCAGGTGCTGCTCAACGAGCGCATCAACGTTCTGGCGGTCAATACTCGCTCGAACAAGGAAGACAACACCGCGCTGATGTCGTTGACCATCGAGATTCCTGGCCTGGACGCCCTTGGGCGGTTGCTGGGGCGGATTTCGCAGTTGCCGAATATCATCGAGACGCGGCGTAATCGAACGCCTTGAGGTCACGTTGCTGGCAATGCCGGCTCCCACAGAAATTTGATGGGGCTGGTATTGCCAGTGATGACATGCACAGAGATCACACGATGTACACCCTAGACGACCTGCTCCACCTCATGGCCCGCCTGCGTGACCCGCAGTACGGTTGCCCGTGGGACCTCAAGCAGACCTACGCAAGCATCATCCCCTACACCCTCGAAGAAGCCTATGAAGTGGCCGACGCCATCGAGCGCAGCGATTTCGAGCACCTGCAGGGTGAGTTGGGCGATCTGCTGTTCCAGGTGGTCTACTACAGCCAGCTGGCCCGTGAAGAGGGTCGCTTCGAGTTTGCCGGGGTCATCGACAGCATCACCCGCAAGTTGATCCGTCGCCATCCTCACGTGTTCCCGACCGGTGAGCTCTATGCCCCGTTGGACGCGCCCAAGCTCGACGAGGCTCAGGTCAAGCAGCGCTGGGAAGAAATCAAAGCCCAGGAGCGGGCAGAGAAGGGTATCCCCGAACAACTGTCGTTGCTCGATGACGTCCCGGCTGCCTTGCCAGCACTGTCTCGAGCCGCCAAGCTGCAAAAGCGCACGGCCAAGGTTGGCTTTGATTGGCCCGATGCCTTGCCCGTGCTGGACAAGGTGCGCGAAGAGCTCGACGAAGTGCTTGAGGCCATGGCCGACAATGACAGCGCAGCGCTGGCCGACGAGCTGGGCGATTTGCTATTTGCCACCGTCAATTTGGCCCGGCATCTTAAGGTTGATCCGGAAAACGCCCTGCGCAGCGCCAACCAGAAATTTGAACGACGTTTCCGTTTTATCGAGCAGGCATTGCGCGAGAGCGGTCGTCCGATTGAAGATTGCACCCTAGAAGACATGGATGCGCTGTGGGGCGAAGCCAAACGTCAGGAAAAGAACCTGCCCAGCTGCGGCTGAGTAGACGCACATAAGTGAGTGAACGATGAGCCTTTCCCTTCGCGACCAATTGCTCAAAGCCGGTCTGGTCAACCAGAAGCAGGTCAAGCAGGTCAGTAAAGAACAGAAGAAACAGAAGCGCCTGGAGCATAAAGGCCAAGTCGAAGTCGACGACACCCAGCAGCGGCTGGCCAAGGAAGCCATGGCGGAAAAAGCCAAGCGCGACCAGGAGCTCAACCGCCAGCAGCAGGAAAAGGCCGAGCAGAAGGCCCGTGCCGCCCAGGTCAAGCAATTGATCGAGGTCTCGCGCCTGCCCAAGCTGACCACTGAGGACTACTACAACTTCGTCGACGACAAGAAGGTCAAGCGCCTGTCGGTCAACGCCCTGATGCGCAGCAAATTGAGCAGTGGGTCGTTGGCCATCGTTGCTCATGGCGGCGGTTATGAAGTGATCCCGCGTGAAGCGGCACTGAAGATCCAGGAGCGCGATCCCAAGCGGATTGTCTTGCTCAATACTCAGGTTGAAGCGCCGGATGCTGATGATCCCTACGCCGCCTACGTGATCCCTGATGATCTGATGTGGTAACAACGACAAACCCCGCTTCGGCGGGGTTTGTGTTTTCTGGAGGGGAGGCTATTCCTGTTGCTGTCTGGCTTCGAGGAATTCCAGTTCGATACGGTAATTGTGGGCTTCATGTTCCTGGTGGAACATACCGACCAGTTCGTCCTGCTGATGCACATCCCAGATGCGCAGGCCTGAAGCCAGGCTTTCATACGTCATTTTGCTTTCGTCGCGCTCAGTTACTTTGACAGTCATCTGCAAACTCCACTTTCAGTTAACTGCGGCACCGTGTCGCAGGTCTCTTTTATAGAATTTGTTAGCTGGCTAAGTAAATGCTTGGCCCATGAAACATCTTTCATGCTGCCTGTAGGAGTGGGTCAATCCGCTCTCACAAAAAAAGAAACCCCGCACTGGGCGGGGTTTCAGGTGTAACCAGCAGTCAGGCGATCAGTTGCCCTTGACCGACTTGCCGTCAACCGAGCCGTCTTGCAGCACGATCACGTATTCCTTGCCGTCAGTTTCGACCTGACGCAGTTGTACCAGCAGGTAATCCCAATCCTTGGCGAACCACAGCTCGGTGATGCGTTTGCTCTGGCTCGGGTCGCGTACACGCTCGACCTTGATGGCATCGACCTGACCGGTCTTGGTGGTGACTTTTTCGCTGCCCAGGACGCGGAAGTCATAGGTGTCGATTTCGTCGCCATCCACCACCTGGTAGCTCACGCTTTTTTTACCCGCCGCGACATCATGCTGCAGGGCCAGTTGGTAGGTGGACTTGTCCAGCACGCCACGGTTGAGGGGCAGGTTGACCGGGTCTCCACGGTCGCTGCCGGTGATCTTCTTGCTGGTCCAGTCAAAGTCGAGATCGACTTTTTTGGCCTTGCCCAAACCGCCACGTTCGAAGTGGTAGGTCAGTGGCAGCAGCGTGTCCTTGTCCAGGCGCAGGGTACTTTGCTCGGTCAGGCTGGCGATCATCATCGATGCCTTGAAGTTCAGGCTCCAGGTACCGTTGGCGTTCTTTTCCAGGCTGCGCTCGGCGGTGCCACTCATGGGCAGCTGCTTCCAGTCGGCGGTGTAGCTGGCCGAGAAAGGCTTGAGATCCGCTGCCTGAAGCGGCAGTGCGAGCACGGCAAGAGCGAAGAGCAGGGCGCGACGCATAATTTCTCCTAGGGTCGAATCAAGTGGCCGCTGGCCGCCAGAGGCTGGTCATCCAGTAGAGCACCGTGTTCACCCAGGCGCAAACGACCTTCGGCGAACCAGCGCACTGCCAGCGGGTAAATCTGGTGTTCCTGGCTGTGAACCCTTTGCGCCAAACGTTCTGGCGTGTCATCCAACTCTACCGGTATTACTGCCTGTACGACCAGCGGGCCGCCATCGAGTTCCTCGGTGACGAAATGCACGCTGCAACCGTGCTCACGATCACCGGCCTCTAGAGCGCGCTGATGGGTGTGCAGGCCCTTGTACTTGGGCAACAGGGACGGGTGGATGTTGAGCAGGCGGCCTTGATAGTGGCGCACGAAGCCGGCACTGAGAATGCGCATGAAACCCGCCAGTACCACCAGGTGTGGCTGATAGCCGTCGATCAACTCGACCAGTGCTGTGTCGAACGCCTCGCGGCCGTCGAAGGCCTTGTGGTCGAGCACAGCCGTGTCGATGCCTGCATCGCGGGCGCGTTGCAGGCCATAGGCATCGGCGCGGTTGGAGATGACCGCGCGGATCCGCACCGGGCTGTCGCCGGTGCGGAAACTGTCGATCAAGGCTTGCAGGTTACTGCCGGTGCCGGACAACAGCACCACAACATCACAAGACTTGCTTGGCATCAGTGCGCCTTGACGTTCTTCAGCTCGACCTGGGCAGCGCCTTCGGCGGCAACGCCGATCTGGCCGATGACCCATGGCTGCTCGCCGGAGTCGCGCAGGTTCTTCAGGGCGATGTCGACGTGCTCCTGTGCTACGCAGATGACCATACCGACGCCGCAGTTCAGGACGCGGTGCATTTCGTGCTCGTCGACGTTGCCTTGTTCCTGCAGCCAGTCAAATACCACTGGACGCTGCCAGCTGGCGACGTCAACAACAGCCTGAGCGCCTTTTGGCAGAACGCGTGGGATGTTGTCGAGCAGGCCACCACCGGTGATGTGGGCCATGGCCTTGACCGCGCCGGTGTCCTTGATCAGCTTGAGCAACGGCTTGACGTAGATACGGGTCGGGGCCATCAGCAGTTCGGTCAGCGGCGCGCCGTCGAGCTGGATGTTTTCGATGTCAGCACCGGCGACTTCGATGATCTTGCGGATCAGCGAGTAACCGTTGGAGTGTGGGCCGGAAGACGGCAGGGCGATCAGCGCGTCGCCAGTGGCAACCTTGGAACCGTCGATGATCTCGGCTTTTTCCACTACGCCTACGCAGAAACCGGCCAGGTCGTAGTCGTCGCCTTCGTACATGCCCGGCATTTCAGCGGTTTCACCGCCGACCAGGGAGCAGCCAGCCAGTTCGCAGCCAGCGCCAATGCCGGTGACCACGGTGGCCGCCACGTCGACGTTGAGCTTGCCGGTGGCGTAGTAGTCGAGGAAGAACAGGGGCTCGGCGCCACAGACCACCAGGTCGTTGACGCACATGGCGACCAGGTCCTGGCCGATGCTGTCGTGCTTGTTCAGGTTCAGCGCCAGACGCAGCTTGGTGCCGACACCGTCGGTACCAGAGACCAGAACTGGTTGTTTGTAGCCGGCCGGGATTTCACAGAGGGCGCCAAAACCGCCCAGGCCGCCCATGACTTCCGGGCGCGCCGTGCGCTTGGCAACGCCTTTGATGCGTTCGACCAATGCTTCACCGGCGTCGATGTCTACACCGGCGTCCTTGTAGCTCAGGGAGGGTTGCTTGCTCATGATCCAGGCCTTTAGGGGGGAGGGATTCAGGGGAATCGACCGTGACCTGCCAGGCAAGGCGGAGGGTAATCCGGCTGCCTGACCGTCGCCGGTCTGCGAAGGCGCGCGATTTTATCAGGGTTGCCCGGTAGCGGCCATCCTCAGGCCGACGGGCAGGGTCCTGATCTGCGAAAAAAATAGCCTTTAACCGTGTCTGACTGGTTGCCAGGGCGCAGGCTGTATAAGGTATAGCAAGGCGATGAGGTGAAATTGACCGTGCAGGCCGAATGTTTTGCCAACTGCTGCGGTCATACCGACATTCTTTGATAAACATCGCTTCTTTATTACCAGGACAGGAATCCTCCATGCGTTTGCGTAATTACCTGGCCGTTGGCTGTCTTGCCGTGTTTGGTCTGTCGGCTCAGGCCGAAACTGTCTCCGGCCTTTATCAGGTCCGTGAACCGGTCGACGGCCAAGGCGCCGAAGCCCGCACCCAGGCGACAGGCAAAGCCCTTGAAACCCTCGTGCTGCGCCTGACCGGCGACCCCAAGGCGGCACAAAGCCCAGCCCTGGCAGGGCTGCGTAAGGATCCACAACAGATCATCAGCCAGTTCGGCTTCGAGGCCGGGCCGCCCGAGACCGTGCTGGTGGATTTCGATCCGGGCAGCACCGAGCGCACCTTGCGCCAGGCGGGCCTGGCACTGTGGGGTAACAACCGGCCTTCGATTCTGGGCTGGTGGTTGAACGACAGCGTTGAAGGCTCGAGCCTGATCGGCGACGGTCAAAGCAGTGCCGAAGCCCTGCGTCGCGCGGCTCAGCACCGTGGCTTGCCGTTGCGTCTGCCGCTGGCCGACCTCAGTGAGCAATTGGTGGCCACCGCAAAAAATCTGGAAGGGGCTGACCCTGCGCCACTGCGTGAGGCTTCCGAGCGTTATGGTGCTGATGCCTTGCTGGCGGTGCATGCCAGCGAAGCGGAGGGCAAGTGGCAGGGCACCTGGCGTCTATGGCTGGGTGAGCAGCGTGAGCAGGGCAAAGTTGAAGGCACCGACCAGGCTGCACTGGCGGATGCCGTGATGCTGGCGGTCAGCAACCGCCTGGCACCCCGTTTTGTCACCCGTCCTGGCGCCAGCAGCGACATGCAGGTGCAGGTTCAGGGCATGAACCTGGCACGCTATGCCGAGCTCGGCAGAGTGCTGGAGCCTTATGGGGCGCGCTTGAATCAAGTGCAAGGCGATACCTTGACCTATCACGTGACCGGCAACAGCGATCAGTTGCGTGCCCAGTTGGGCCTGGCCAAGCTGCAGGAGTTGCCCGCCGAAGCGCCAGTTGCACCGCCAGCTGCCGACCCGGCGAATCCTGGGGCAACCCAGGCCGCTGCGCCGACCCCCTTCAATGGCCTGCGTTTTCGTTGGTAATCCCTGACCTGGCCTGGAGCCGTTCATGACTGATATGCGTCGCTGGGTGTGGCTTGGCGTAGCGTTACTGTGCGCCGCCTTGCTGTACTGGCTGCACCCGATTCTTTCACCGTTTCTAGTGGGCATCCTCCTGGCCTACCTGGCCGATCCCCTGGTAGATCGTCTGGAGCGTGCCGGGCTGTCCCGCACCTGGGGCGTGGTGTTGGTGTTCACCTTGTTTACCCTGCTGTTTACCTTGTTGTTGCTGGTGCTGGTGCCGATGCTGGCCAAGCAGCTGGTGCGTCTCTACGAGCTGGCACCGCAAATGCTCGACTGGTTGCAGCATGGCGCCTTGCCCTGGGTGCAGACCCGTCTTGGGCTGGCCGAAGGCTTCTGGAAGTTCGACAAGATCAAAGCGGCCATCAGTGGTCACATGGGGCAGACCAGCGACATCGTCGGTGTCATTCTGTCGCGGGCTACAGCGTCGGGGCTGGCGCTGCTCGGTTGGTTGGCCAACCTGGTGCTGATCCCGGTGGTGAGCTTCTATCTGTTGCGCGACTGGGACCTGATGATGGCCAAGATCCGCGGCCTGCTGCCACGCCAACGCGAGGAGCGGCTGGTGGCGCTGGCGGGAGAGTGCCACGAAGTGCTCGGTGCTTTCGTCCGTGGCCAGTTGCTGGTGATGCTGGCGCTGGGGGTGATCTATGCGTCCGGCTTGATGCTGGTCGGCCTTGAACTGGGTCTGTTGATTGGCTTGCTCGCGGGGCTGGCAGCCATCGTGCCGTACATGGGCTTCATTATCGGTATTGGCGCCGCAATGGTGGCCGGGCTGTTCCAGTTTGGCGGTGATCCTTATCCGCTGCTGGCGATTGCCGCGGTGTTCATGGTCGGCCAAGCCCTGGAAGGCATGGTCCTGACGCCCTTGCTGGTCGGAGACCGTATTGGTCTGCACCCGGTGGCGGTGATTTTCGCCATTCTCGCCGGGGGTGAGTTGTTCGGTTTCACCGGTGTTCTCCTGGCTCTACCAGTGGCCGCGGTGATCATGGTGCTGTTGCGTCACGTCCACGATCTCTATAAAGAGTCGGGTATGTATGGCGGGGAGATTGATCCGGATCTCTAGCTTAATAGCCAAAGGCCTGCATCGATTCTCAGGTGCCGATGCAAGCCTTTGATTTTACTTGTGGTCCACGCCGATTGTGCGACCGGCGCCACGGGTATAAACTTTGCAGACTTTTCACAAAAGGCCCCTTGTGGTTCTTCGGAACTGCCCAGCCAGCATGAAACCGATCCAGTTGCCCTTGGGTGTGCGTCTGCGTGACGACGCCACCTTCATCAACTACTACCCGGGTGCCAACGCCGCCGCATTGGGCTACGTCGAGCGACTCTGCGAAGCCGACGCCGGCTGGACCGAAAGCTTGATCTACCTTTGGGGCAAGCAGGGCGTCGGGCGTACTCATTTGCTGCAAGCGGCCTGCCTGCGTTTCGAGCAGTTGGGCGAACCTGCTGTCTACCTGCCGTTGGCGCAACTGCTCGATCGTGGTGTCGAACTGCTGGATAACCTGGAGCAGTACGAACTGGTGTGCCTGGACGACCTGCATGTCATTGCTGGCAAGCCGGAGTGGGAAGAGGCCATGTTCCACCTATTCAACCGCCTGCGTGACAGCGGTCGACGCTTGTTGCTGGCGGCTTCCAGTTCGCCGCGGGAACTGCCGATCAAACTGGCTGACCTCAAATCGCGCCTGACCCTGGCGCTGATTTTCCAGATGCGCGCACTGTCGGATGAAGACAAGCTGCGTGCCCTGCAGCTGCGTGCCTCGCGCCGTGGCCTGCACCTGACCGACGAGGTCGGGCATTTCATTCTCACCCGTGGCACGCGCAGCATGAGTGCCTTGTTCGACTTGCTCGAACGCCTCGATCAGGCCTCTTTGCAGGCTCAGCGCAAGCTGACCATCCCGTTTTTGAAAGAAACTTTGGGCTGGTAACGCAGGGAATAGAGCCTCGGCACATAAAAGTCACATTTTTTTCGATTGAATTTGCAAATCGACCCGATAGAAGGCATAGTTTCACCCTCTTTAAATTCCAGACACGGTCGTGCCCATGCTAAAGCGCTTCGCACCCCTCGTGCCCCTCGCACTCGTGACCCTGCTTTTTGGCTGCGCGGCTCATAGCCCTGTTTCGCAGCAGCAGGCTCAACAGCCGGTTACCGCTCAGGTTTCGACCAAGTCCTCCCTCGCTGCAACGTTTGAGGAAGAGCTGGCAGCCGAAGAAGAACTGAAGAATTTCGCCAGCAGCAAGCCTTACCAGCTGCCAGCCTTGGCTGACAACATTCTCGAACGTGGTATGTCGCTGATCGGTACCCGCTACCGTTTCGGTGGTACCTCCGAGAACACCGGCTTTGATTGCAGCGGCTTCATCGGCTACCTGTTCCGTGAAGAGGCTGGCCTGAACCTGCCGCGTTCCACTCGCGAAATGATCAACGTTAAAGCGCCGCTGGTTGCACGCAATAACCTCAAGCCAGGTGACTTGCTGTTTTTCAGCACCAATGGCCGCGGTCGCGTCAGCCACGCCGGGATCTACCTGGGGGATGACCAGTTCATCCACTCCAGCAGCCGCCGCAGTGGTGGTGTGCGCATCGACAAGCTCGGTGACCGCTACTGGAGCAAGACCTTTATCGAAGCTAAACGCGCATTGGCCATGGCACCTACCGCAACCACCATCTCGCGTAACTGATCATAAGCCTGGCGGTATCACGGCGACGTTGCTGAAAAGCGCGTCGCCGTGCGTATTTACAGAAAGCGTCTAATCTAAATTCTCAACTATTTCCGGCCCACCGCCGGACGGCTTCAGACAGGATGTTCTGACCATGGCGATGAAGGCGCGCTTCGCTCTATTTTCCCTGCTGGCACTGCTCGGTGCCTGCTCAAGCCATGCCCCGACCCCGCCCAAGGTGGTCGAGCCAGCCGTCATGGCACCTCAAGTGTATTTCTCCCCCGTTGCCGAAGATGTGCTGTTCCGTGCCTTGGGCCTGGTCGGTACGCCGTATCAGTGGGGTGGCAACACACCCGACTCGGGTTTTGATTGCAGCGGCTTGATCGGTTACGTCTATCGTGACGCCGCCGGCGTTGCCTTGCCACGTACCACCCGCGAAATGATCGGTATCCGTGCGCCCAGCATCGATCGTGGTGCCTTGCAGTCGGGTGACCTGGTGTTCTTTGCTACCAACGGTGGCTCGCAGGTCAGTCATGCCGGCATCTATGTCGGTGAAGGCCGCTTTGTTCATGCCCCTTCGGCAGGCGGCACCGTGCGTCTGGACTACCTGTCCAACAGCTACTGGAACAAAGCCTACCTCAATGCCAAGCGCGTCCTGCCGCCTGCCCTGGCGCGTAATCCCTGACTTTGCGAGGTAGGCGATGACGGCGCAAACGCTCTACCTCGACGATGCTCTCTACCACTACCTGCAGTCGGTGTCGATTCGCGAGACACCGTTGCTGGCCCGCTTGCGCGCCGAAACCCAGGTATTGCCCGAAGCGCGCTGGCAGGTGGCGCCGGAGCAGGGACAGTTGTTGGCGTTGTTGGTGCGATTGATTGGCGCCCAGCGAGTGATCGAAGTTGGCACATTCACTGGCTACAGCGCGCTGTGTATGGCCCAGGCCATGGAGCAGGGGCAATTGTTGTGCTGCGACCTTGAAGGTAGCTACAACGCCATTGCCTGGCGCTATTGGCACGAGGCGGGCGTGGCCCAGCGTATCGACCTGCGTTTGGCGCCTGCCTTGCAGACACTGGCGACGTTGCCGGCAGCGCGTTATGACCTGATCTTCATCGACGCCGACAAGGCCAACTACCCACACTACCTGGAAGAGGCCCTGCGCTTGCTGCGCACGGGAGGGCTGGTGCTGTTCGATAACACCCTGTGGAGCGGGCGGGTGCTTCAGGAGCAGCCGGACAGTGACGATACCCGAGCGATCCAGGCATTGAACCTGGGGCTCAAGGATGACCCACGGGTGGACCTGTCGATGTTGCCGATAGGGGATGGTTTGACCTTGTGTCGTAAGCGTTGAGGCGTCACGTTGCCACGATACGTTACCTGGCCTTGCTCACCCGCCAGATCGTGTTACCGACATCGTCCGCCACCAATACCCCCCCGCGCTGATCATTGATCACTCCGACGGGGCGCCCCATGGCCTTGCCTTCTTCAGTGAGAAACCCGGTGAGCACGTCGATCGGCTTGCCCGCCGGTTTACCCGCCGTACTGAACGGCACAAAAATGACCTTGTAGCCGCTGTGTGGCTTGCGGTTCCAGGAGCCGTGCTGGCCAATGAATGCACCCAGCTCGAACGGCGGCGGCAGTACGCCGGGCTCAGCAAAGGTAAGACCCAGCGAGGCAGTATGCGGTCCCACCGCGTAGTCGGGGGTAATGGCCTTGGCGACCAACTGCGGATCCTGCGGGCTGACTCGTTGATCGACGTGCTGGCCGTAATAGCTGTAGGGCCAGCCGTAAAAGCCGCCGTCCTTGACCGAGGTAATGTAGTCAGGCACCAGATCACTGCCGATCTCGTCGCGCTCATTCACCGCCGTCCACAGTTGCCCGGTATGCGGCTCCCAGGCCATACCGTTGGGGTTGCGCAGGCCCGAGGCAAACAGGCGCTGCTGGCCACTGGCGGGGTCGACTTCCCAGATCGCGGCGCGGCCTTTTTCCTGGTCCATGCCGTTTTCGCCGACATTGCTGTTAGAGCCGACGGTGACGTAAAGCTTCTTGCCGTCACGGCTGGCAATGACGTTCTTGGTCCAGTGATGATTCAACGGGCCGCCAGGCAACTCGGCGACCACCGCCGCAGGTGTGGTGATCGAGGTGGCCCCGGGTTCATAGCGAAAGCGCAGCAGGCGGTCGGTATCGGCTACGTAGAAGTCATTGCCGACCAGGGTCATGCCAAACGGTGAATTGAGGTTTTCGATAAAGGTTGTGCGGGTTTCGGCCACACCGTCGTGATCACTGTCGCGCAACAGGCTGATGCGATTAGGGCTGGGGACCCCGGCACCAGCACGTTTCATCACCTTGCCCATGACCCAGCCACGAATGCCTTTGCCGTCTTCAGGCTTGGGCGGCGCATTGGTTTCGGCGACCAGTACGTCGCCATTGGGCAGCACATAGAGCCAGCGCGGATGGTCCAGGCCGTCGGCGAACGCGGCGACCTGCGTGCCAGGCGCCGCGACCGGCGTGCGGCCTTGTGGCCAGCCGACGGCGGGGGCGATGTTGACGGTCGGGATCAAGGTCTTGTTCGGTTCCGGCAGTTGCGGTGACGGGCCAAAGCCATCGCTCACTTGCAGGCGGGCACTTTCGCCGCAGCCGCTCAGTCCCGCACTTATTGCCAGCAGCAGTACAGTCGGTGCCTTGCCCATGTCGGTGTCCCTCGCGAAGTTGGCCTCTATGCTAGTAGAGGCAGCTAGGCGCGGGAGGTTCCCTCGACATCAGGCCTGCTTGAGCAGCAGGGCAACCCCGGGGTGATACTGCCCGGCCTCGTTATGCAACTTGCGGTAGGCATAAGGGAAGTACCAGGCAATCGCGCAGGCGGTATGCTTTTGCAGGTCGTCGACCAGATCCTGGAGTTCTTCGGGGCTGGCATGCTGGCCGGCTTTGAAGGGGCTGGCGAACAACGCCGCCACCTTGAGCTGACTAGGGGCCGCGACCTGGCGGGCGGCATAAACGGTTTCCTGCAGGGCATTGTTCAGGTCGAGGCGGGCGATTCGCGGCCAGCGCTGGCTGGTTTGCAGGTAGGCGGCTTCTTCGCGGTTGGCGATGTACAGGTCGCAGCGACCTTCACGCTCACCTTCATCGCGTTGTTTCTTACTCTGGTGATGCTGCAGGGTCACCAGTTCTGCTTGCCAGGCAGCCGCCGAGAGCAGGCTTAGGTTGGCTTGGGTGCCATGCCAATAAGCGGCTTCGTTGTCGCCCAGGGTCTGGTTGAGGCGGTCGATGCAGTCGAACCAGCGCTCCAGGGCCGGGCGCAGAAATTCCAGGCGCGGGTTGTTGATGATCAGTCCTTGCATGCCGTTCTCTCCGTTGTCGTTGTATTCGAGTACAGCCAGTTGTGGCTATTTGATATCACTGCTATCAGGCTGGCACAAGATGACAAAAGCGCCATTGATCCAGGCCAGTGCAGTGCCTTTCATTGACGCTCCGGGTGCAACCCTCTAACCTTCGCGACTTGTTTCAGGTGCTCTGTGGGCTTTGGCCTGGCAGGGTGAAACAGGGAAGCCGGTGGGCACGTCAATCGCGTGCGAGTCCGGCGCTGCCCCCGCAACGGTAGGTGAGTCAAGGCCGCGCATGGCCACTGGGTGATCAGGCCCGGGAAGGCGCGCGACCCTGGGTGTTCATGACCCCGCTCACAAGCCCGGAGACCGGCCTGTAACAGCCAACGGCATCACGGAGGGTGATGCGCGGTTCTTTCGGCTCGTGCCGCAGTCCTGCGCGTTTCTCCGTCTGCCTTATCCATTGATCTGCAGCCATATCCTTATCTCGAATCCTGTGCAGCCCTGTGTTGTCAGGCTCGTTGCGGGATCGGCTGACAGTGGTTTGCGGAGTCTGCGATGACTGAATCCACCGAGCGTGACCAGCGCCACCTGGCTCGTATGCAGCGCAAGAAGGCGATAATCGACGAGCGCATTGCCAACGCTCCGAGCGAATGCGGCTTGTTGCTGGTACTCAGCGGTAACGGCAAAGGCAAGAGCAGCTCTGCTTTCGGCATGCTGGCCCGGGCCATGGGCCATGGCATGCAATGTGGCGTGGTGCAGTTCATCAAAGGCCGTAACAGCACCGGTGAAGAATTGTTCTTCCGACGCTTTCCCGAGCAGGTGCGCTATCACGTGATGGGCGAGGGCTTCACCTGGGAAACCCAGGACCGCCAGCGCGACATCGCTGCTGCCGAAGCAGCCTGGGCGGTATCGCGCCAGTTGCTGCAGGACCCCAGCATCACCTTCGTCGTCCTTGATGAACTGAACATCGCCCTCAAGCACGGCTACCTCGACCTGGACCAGGTGCTCAGCGACCTGCAGGCGCGTCCGCCGATGCAGCATGTGATTGTCACCGGTCGCGGTGCCAAGGATGAAATGATCGAACTGGCCGATACCGTCACTGAGATGGGCATGATCAAACATGCCTTCCAGGCTGGCATCCGCGCCCAGAAGGGCGTTGAACTATGAGTGACACGCGCCACTGCCCGGCGGTGCTGATTGCCGCCCCGGCCTCGGGCCAGGGCAAGACCACGGTGACGGCGGCGCTGGCGCGGCTGCACCGCAACCTCGGGCGTAAGGTGCGGGTGTTCAAGTGCGGCCCGGATTTTCTTGATCCGATGATCCTTGAACGAGCCAGTGGTGCGCCGGTGTACCAGCTCGACCTGTGGATGGTGGGGGAGCAGGAAAGCCGACGTTTGTTGTGGGAAGCGGCGGGCGAAGCCGATCTGATCCTGATCGAAGGGGTCATGGGGTTGTTCGACGGTACACCGTCGAGTGCCGATCTGGCCCGGCATTTTAATGTGCCGGTGCTGGCGGTGATCGACGGCACCGCCATGGCTCAGACGTTCGGTGCTCTGGCCTTGGGGCTGGCGCGTTATCAAGCGGACCTGCCGTTTGCCGGGGTACTGGCGAACCGCGTCGGTACCCTGCGTCACGCCCAATTGCTCGAAGGCAGCCTGACGCAAGGGCTGCGCTGGTACGGCGGTCTGTCGCGAGAAACCGGTATTGAGCTACCGAGTCGCCACTTGGGACTGGTTCAGGCCAGTGAACTCAATGACCTGGATGTTCGCCTGGATGCCGCAGCGGCAGCCCTGGGGGCCAGTTGTGAGTCGTCCTTGCCGCCACCCGTAGCGTTCGCTGCGCCGTGTGTCGAGGTCATCGAACCTTTACTTAGTGGGGTTACGATCGCAGTGGCTCGGGATGAAGCCTTCGCCTTCACCTATGGTGCCAACCTCGACTTGTTGCAGGCCATGGGTGCTGAGCTGAAGTTTTTCTCGCCGTTGCATGACCGTACCTTGCCGCCAGCGGACAGCTTGTACCTGCCGGGCGGCTACCCGGAACTGCATCACCAGGCACTGGCCGCTAACACCTCGATGCTCAGCGCTATCCGCGCTCATCACCATGTCGGCAAACCCCTGCTCGCCGAATGTGGCGGCATGCTCTACTTGCTCGAAGCCCTGACGGATGTCGCCGGCGAGCGCGCCGAATTGCTGGGCTTGCTCGAAGGTGAGGCCGTGATGCAAAAACGTTTGGCAGCCTTGGCCTTGCAAGCCGTGGAACTGCCTGAGGGCACCTTGCACGGGCACACCTACCACCATTCGCTGACCACCACTGCACGTGAGCCGATTGCCCGTGGCCATAGTCCCAACGGTGGACGTGGCGCTGAAGCGGTCTATCGTTGCGGGCGCCTGACCGCCTCCTATGTGCATTTCTACTTTGCCTCCAACCCCCAGGCGGCGGCGGCGCTGTTAGCCCCATGAGCGACCAGGCTTTCACGGACGCCGAACGCGCGGCGGTATACCGGGCTATCGCCGAGCGTCGCGACATGCGTCACTTCGTCAAGGGTGAGGTGGCGCCCGAACAGTTGGCGCGTCTGCTGGAAGCGGCGCATCAGGGGCCCAGTGTCGGCCTGATGCAGCCGTGGCGCTTTATCCGCATCACCGATGGCGATCTGCGTCAACGCATCCAGGGCTTGGTGGAAGCTGAGCGGGTGCGCACCGCAGAGGCGCTCGGTGAGCGCTCTGATGAGTTCATGAAACTTAAGGTTGAAGGCATCAGCGACTGTGCCGAAGTGCTGGTGGCGGCCTTGATGGATGATCGCGACAAACATATTTTCGGTCGCCGGACCTTGCCGGAGATGGACCTGGCCTCGTTGTCCTGCGCGATCCAGAACCTCTGGCTGGCAGCACGTGCCGAAGGCTTGGGGATGGGCTGGGTATCGCTGTTCGAACCGCAGGCACTGGCCGAGCTGCTGGGCATGCCGGTCGGGGCCAAAGCCGTGGCAATTCTGTGCCTAGGCCCGGTCCAGGCGTTCTATCCGGCGCCGATGCTGGTCCTTGAAGGGTGGGCCACGGCGCGCCCCTTGAGCGACATGGTGTTTGAAAACCAGTGGGGAGAATCTTGATGAGTGTGGCGTTGCTGACGGTTGCCGGGGTGGCGCTTGATGCGCTGTGGGGGGAGCCCCAGCGGCGCCATCCACTGGTTGCCTTCGGCCGTTTTGCCGGGCGCCTGGAGCAGCGCTTCAATGCTGCCGGTCGTGGTTGGCGCAGCCATGGTGTAACCGCCTGGTTCCTGGCGGTGATTCCGTTGACCTTGTTGGCCACCTTGTTGTCCTGGTTGCCCTACATCGGTTGGCTGGTGGACGTCCTGCTCTTGTACTGCGCCTTGGGCCTGCGCAGTCTGGGGGAGCACGTGCGACCGGTGGCTGAGGCCCTGGGTCGCGCCGACCTGGAAGAAGCACGTCGCCGTGTGGGCTTTCTGGTCAGCCGTGAAACTCGTGAACTGGACGAGACCGCTGTGGCACGCGCTGCCACCGAGTCGGTGCTGGAGAATGGCAGCGATGCGGTGTTTGCCGCATTGTTCTGGTTTATCGTCGCCGGTGCGCCGGGGGTGGTGCTCTATCGCTTGAGCAATACCCTGGATGCGATGTGGGGCTATCGCAATGAGCGCTTCGAGCGATTTGGTTGGGCGGCAGCGCGTATCGACGACCTGCTCAACTATATTCCTGCCCGTCTGGTAGCACTGACATACGCACTGCTCGGCAAGACCCGCCTGGCGCTCAGTTGCTGGCGTCGCCAGGCGCCGCTGTGGGACAGCCCTAATGCAGGGCCGGTGATGGCGGCCGGGGCGGGGGCCTTGGGCGTGGAACTCGGTGGCCCGGCGGTGTATCACGGTGAACGGCACGAGCGCCCGCAACTGGGCGAAGGTCCGGCGGCGGACGCTGACGCCATCGAACGTGGCTGGCGCCTGGTGTGCCAAGGTGTGTGGTTGTGGTTGCTACTGTTGTGCCTGGGGGCTGAATTCTATGCTTGAACACGGTGGACGCCTGCAACGTGCCGTGCAGCAATACGGCATCGCGCGCGAGCAATGGTTGGACCTGTCCAGCGGTATTGCCCCTTGGTCCTTCGCCATTCCTGACATTCCGCTTTGCGCCTGGGCGCGCCTGCCGGAAACCGACGATGGCCTGGAACAAGCCGCCGCCGCGTATTACCGGGTCAAACAGGTATTGCCGGTAGCCGGTTCCCAAGCCGCGATTCAGGCCTTGCCGCACCTGCGCGCGCGCGGCACGGTCGGCGTGCTTTCGCCCTGTTATGCCGAGCACGCCGAGGGTTGGCGGCGCGCCGGGCATCAAGTGATCGAGCTGCACGGCGAGTCTGTGGACGACCAGCTCGACCGCCTGGATGTGCTGGTGGTGGTCAACCCCAACAACCCTACCGGGTGCCGGATCGACGCTGAGCGATTGCTCGCCTGGCATGCCCGTTTGGCCCAGCATGGGGGGTGGTTGCTGGTCGATGAAGCGTTTATCGACAACACCCCTGCGCACAGCATTGGCGCCCAGGCAGAGCGCCCTGGGCTGATCGTGCTGCGCTCGTTTGGCAAGTTCTTCGGCCTGGCCGGCGTGCGTCTGGGCTTTGTCCTGGCTGAGGCAACGCTGTTGCAACGCCTGGCCGAGTTGCTGGGGCCCTGGACCGTCAGTGGCCCAACGCGGATTCTCGGCCAGGCCTGCCTGCTCGACCGGGCCGCGCATCAGCAGCAGATTGCGCGCTGTGCGGCGGCCAGCCAGCAGCTGTCCGCCTTGCTCAGCAATGCAGGCTTTCCCCCCAGAGGGGGCTGTGATCTGTTCCAGTACCTGGTCACCGATGAGGCTGAGCAGTTGCATGAATTCATGGCCAAGCGCGGCATTTTGCTGCGCCTGTTTAGCCAGCCGGCCAGCCTGCGCTTTGGCCTGCCAGCCACTGAGGCAGACTTTCAGCGTTTGGCCCACGCTTTCAACGACTACCGCAAGGAACCGTCATGAGTACCCTGATGGTGCAAGGCACCACCTCCGATGCAGGCAAGAGCACCCTGGTGACTGCGCTGTGCCGCTGGCTGCTGCGACAGGGTGTGGCAGTGGTGCCGTTCAAGCCGCAAAACATGGCTCTCAACAGCGCGGTCACCGCTGACGGCGGTGAGATCGGCCGCGCTCAGGCAGTCCAGGCCCAGGCCGCGGGACTTGCGCCGCACACCGACATGAACCCAGTGTTGCTTAAGCCCAACAGCGACACCGGGGCCCAGGTGATCGTCCACGGTCGCGCCGTCACCAGCATGAATGCGGTGGCTTACCACGACTACAAAGTCATCGCCATGCAAGCGGTACTCGACTCTCATCAGCGCTTGAGTGAGCAATACCCGGTGGTAATGGTCGAGGGCGCGGGCTCCCCTGCAGAGATCAACCTGCGGGCCGGGGATATCGCCAACATGGGCTTCGCCGAAGCGGTGGACTGCCCGGTGATCCTGATTGCCGACATCAACCGCGGTGGCGTTTTCGCTCACCTGGTCGGGACCCTGGAATTGCTCTCTGCCACCGAGCAGGCGCGGGTCAAAGGCTTCGTCATCAACCGTTTTCGCGGTGACATCGCCTTACTTCAACCGGGCCTGGACTGGCTCGAAGCGCGTACCGGCAAACCGGTATTGGGCGTGCTGCCGTATGTGATGGACCTGCACCTGGAAGCCGAAGACGGCATTGATCAGCGCCAGAGTGACAAGGCCGCACGCGCCCTCAAAGTGATCGTGCCGGTACTGCCGCGCATCAGTAACCATACCGATTTCGACCCGCTGCGCCTGCACCCGCAAGTGGACCTGCAGTTCATTGGCCCGGGCGATGCGATTCCCGCTGCGGACCTGATCATCCTGCCAGGCTCCAAGAGCGTGCGCGGCGACCTGGCGCAATTGCGTGCCCGTGGTTGGGACCAGGCCATCAGTCGGCATCTGCGCTACGGCGGCAAGTTGCTGGGTATTTGTGGCGGCCTGCAGATGCTCGGGTTGCAGGTGGATGATCCATTGGGGCTGGAAGGGCCGGCAGGCAGTAGTGACGGGCTGGGCCTACTCGACTTTGTCACGGTGCTGGAGGCGCAGAAGCAGTTGCGCAATGTCAGCGGCACCCTGCAACTGGAGCAGGCACCGATCAGCGGCTACGAAATTCATGCTGGGGTAACCCAAGGCGTGGCCCTGGAGCAACCGGCGGTGCACTTGGCTGACGGTCGCCACGACGGTGCTATCAGCGCCGACGGGCAGATCTTCGCCACCTACCTGCACGGCCTGTTTGAAAGCCCGCAGTCTTGTGCGGCGCTGTTGCGCTGGGCCGGCTTGCATGACGTCGAAGACGTCGATTACCAGGCCCTGCGCGAACGCGACATCGATCGCCTGGCCGACCTGGTCGAACAGCACCTGGATACCACCTGCCTAAGGCAACTGTGCGGACTGAACTGACATGCTCAACCTTATCCTCGGTGGTGCCCGTTCCGGCAAGAGCCGCCTGGCCGAACAACTGGCCGAGCGCAGCGGCCTGGCGGTGACCTACATCGCCACCAGTGAACCACTGGATGGCGAAATGAATGCCCGCGTGCAACTGCACCGCGACCGGCGGCCGTCCAGTTGGAGCCTGATCGAAGAACCGCTGGCCCTGGCCCAGGTCTTGCGCACCAACGCCGGTGCCGAACGCTGCCTGTTGGTTGACTGCCTGACCCTGTGGCTGACCAACCTGCTGATGCTGGATAACCCCGAACGCTTGCTGGCTGAGCGCATGGCACTGCTCGATTGCCTGGTGCAATTGCCCGGCGAGATCATTCTGGTCAGCAACGAGACCGGCCTTGGCGTGGTTCCGCTGGGCGAGCTGACCCGGCGCTATGTCGATGAAGCCGGCTGGTTGCACCAGGCCATTGCCGAGCGCTGCCAGCGGGTGGTGCTCACGGTTGCCGGCTTACCCCTCACTTTGAAAGGAACTGCACCATGAGTCAGACCTGGTGGCTTGATGCCTGCCGTGCCCTTGATCAGGAAGCCATGGCTCAGGCCGCGGCACGCCAACAGCAATTGACCAAACCAGCAGGTTCACTCGGGCGCCTGGAGTTGATCGCTGTCCAGCTGGCTGGCCTGCAGGGGCAGCTCAAGCCTTGCCTGGAGCAGGTCAGTATTGCGATTTTTGCTGGTGACCATGGTGTGGTTGCTGAAGGCATCGCGGCCTATCCGCAGGCGGTGACGGTGCAGATGCTGTACAACTTTGTCGGTGGTGGTGCGGCGATCAGCGTGCTCGCGCGCCAGCTCCAGGCGCACCTGGAAGTGGTGGATCTGGGCACTATCGACCCGGATCTGGAGTTGCCGGGCGTGCGTCATCTGCGAATCGGTGCCGGCACCGCTAATTTCGCTGTGGCCCCGGCAATGACCCGCGAGCAAGGCTTGCAAGCACTGCAGGGCGGTCGCGAGAGTGCCTTGCGTGCAGCGGCCAGCGGCAGTCAGTTGTTCATTGGCGGCGAGATGGGCATTGGCAATACCACGGCGGCCAGTGCGCTGGCGTGTGCCTTGCTCGCGTGCCCGGCCATCGAGCTCAGTGGCCCCGGAACGGGTCTGGATGCTGCGGGTGTGCGGCACAAGGCTGAAGTGATCGAGCGTGCGTTAGTGCTGCACGGTGACCTATCGAATGATCCGTTGCGGGCGCTGTTCTGCTTCGGCGGTTTTGAAATCGCAGCCTTGGTGGGTGCCTATCTGGGCAGTGCCCAAGCCGGTGTCGCGGTGCTGGTCGATGGTTTTATCTGCACCGTGGCCGCGCTGGTGGCGGTGCGGATCAATCCGGGGTGCCGTGACTGGCTGCTGTTTGGCCATCGCGGTGCTGAGCCGGGGCACCGGCGGCTGCTGGCCGAGTTGGGCGCGGAGCCGGTGCTGGAACTCGGCTTGCGCCTGGGCGAGGGCAGTGGTGCAGCGCTGGCAGTGCCGGTGTTGCGCCTGGCCTGCGACCTGCACGGGCAGATGGCAACCTTCGCCGAAGCTGCCGTAGCGGACCGTCCGGCATGATCATCGATCTGCTGCGCCATGGTGAAACCGAGCTGGGCGGCGGCCTGCGTGGCAGCCTGGATGATGCCTTGACCGCCAAGGGCTGGGCGCAGATGCATGCTGCGGTGGCTGGCATACAGCCTTGGGATGTCTTGGTCAGTTCACCCTTGCAGCGCTGCGCGCGATTTGCCCAGTCGCTGAGCGAGCAAATGGGGTTGCCCGTGCAATTGGAACCGGCACTGCAGGAGTTGCACTTTGGTGAATGGGAAGGGCGCAGTGCCGCTGATCTGATGCTCACCCATGAACAGCAACTGGGGCAGTTCTGGTCCGACCCCTATGGCTTCACCCCGCCTGGCGGTGAGGCGGTGATCGACTTTGCTGACCGCGTGCTGGCCGCCATTACCCGGCTGCACCATCAACAGGCGGACAAGCACGTGTTGCTGGTCACCCATGGTGGCGTGATGCGGCTATTGCTGGCGCGCGCCAGGGGACTGCCCCGGGAGCAGTTGTTGCAGGTCGAAGTCGCTCATGGCGCCTTGTGTCGACTTGAAGTAAAGGCGGACGGTAGCCTGCGGGAAGTGCGTTGAAATGTTGCCCTTCTGGATCGCCTTGCAGTTCCTGAGCAGTTTGCCGGTGCGCCTGCCAGGGATGCCGAGCCCTGAACAAATGGGCCGCTCACTGCTGTATTACCCGGCGGTGGGAGGGGTGTTCGGCGTATTGCTCTGGGGGCTGAGCACGCTGCTCGACGGCAGCCCGTTACTGTTGCATACCGCGTTGCTGCTCAGTGCCTGGGTGCTGCTCAGCGGAGCCCTGCACCTGGATGGCCTGGCCGACAGTGCCGATGCCTGGCTGGGGGGCTTCGGCGACCGCGCGCGTACCCTGGAGATCATGAAAGATCCACGCAGCGGGCCCATAGCCGTGGTAACGCTGGTACTGGTGCTGTTGCTGAAGTTCTGCGCCTTGCTGGTGCTGGTCGAGCGAGGGCAGGGCGAGTGGCTGATCATCGCGCCGCTGCTGGGGCGCGCCGCCTTGCTCGGGCTGTTTCTGTCCACGCCTTATGTGCGCGCGGGGGGGCTGGGGCAGGCGCTGGCCGATCACCTGCCACGACGTAGTGGGCAGTGGGTTTTGTTTGTAAGTTGCGTCCTATGCCTTTGTCTGACTGGTCTGCAAGGTCTGTATGTATTGGCTGTCGCGGGCGTGGCTTTCTTCTTCTTTCGTCGAATGATGATTCGGCGATTAGGCGGCACGACCGGTGATACTGCCGGTGCGCTCCTGGAATTGCTGGAGTTGGCGGTTTTACTCAGTCTGGCATTGTGATCGCTGGGTTATCCGGGGGCGGCTTTTCCCTGGCAGTGGCGAGCGTATGCTTGCCTTCTTTGTCAGGGAGGTGACGTATGCGGGGAAGGTTGCAACGCGGACTGCTGATGCTGTGTTGTGCGTTTGGTAGCGCGAACGCCGCCGATTTGATCGATTTTTGGGAGGCGCCACGCCACGGTGGCAACAGTTTCAACCGGCTGCCGCCTGATCAGGCGTACTTCCAGGCACTCAAGGATTACGGTGCCAGTTGGGTCCGTCTGTCTTACGACAAGTGGCAGCCTACCGGGCGCGACTTCCTCCTCGGCGATGCCGATGGCTACAAGGGGCTGGCTGCCGAGGACCTGGTGCAACTGCGCAACGTACTCGACGCTGCCCAGAGTGCCGGGCTCAAGGTCGTCATTGCGCCACTGTCGTTGCCGGGCATGCGCTGGGTGCAGAACAACCATGATCGTTTTGACGACCGCCTCTGGCAGGACAAGGCCTGGTGGTTGCAGTCGGCTGCCTTTTGGCGGGATCTGGCTGCAGCCCTCAAGGACCATCCGGCCATTGCCGGCTACAACCTGATCAATGAGCCCGCGCCGGAAAAGAGGGGTGGGCTTGCCGAGCATGCGGCGGCGGCAGACATGCAGGCCTGGTATCGCCAGCAACAGGGCGGCACTCGTGATTTGCCGGCGTTCTACACCCAGGTCATTGCCGCCATTCGTGAAGTGGACCCGCTAACGCCGGTGATGGTCGACGCTGGCTGGTATGCCGCCGCCGATGCCTTTGCCTACTGGCCGGCCCCTTTGTCTGACGCTCGCGTGCTGTACAGTTTTCACATGTACGAGCCTTACCACGCTACCAGCGCGCCAAACCTGAACCGGGCAAAACCGTATGCCTATCCAGGTACCGTGAAGTTTGCCGGGCAGCAGCAGGTGTGGGGTCGTGAGCGGGTTGAGAAGTATTTGAAAAGCCCCCAGCAGTGGGCGCAAGCTCACCAAGTGCCTGCCAGCCGCCTGGTGGCGGGGGAGTTTGGCTGCATGCGGCGCTTGCCGGGATGTCGACAATACCTTGAGGACGTGCTGACAAGCCTTGATCAAGCCGGCCTGCATTGGGCCTTTTACAGCTTTCGCGAGGACAGCTGGGACGGCATGGACTATGAACTGGGCAGCGCCAAGGTGCCCTGGGCTTACTGGCAGGCCATCGAGCAAGGGCACCCCGACCCGCTGAAACGCCAAGCCACTGTAGAGTTTGAGCCGATTAGCAAGCGCCTGCTGCCCTAGTCGGATCAGGAAATCCTTGCCTCAAGGTTTATGCGGGTATATACACGTATTCATGTTGACCAGTGAATGTATCTGCACCCATCTGCGTCGTGCGGCCCGTGGGGTCAGCCGACACTACGACGAAGCCCTTGAAGGTTTCGGGATCAATGTCGCGCAGTTTTCCCTGCTGCGGCATTTGCGTCGTCTCGATCAACCGAGTATCTCGACCTTGGCCGATGCCATGGGCCTGGATCGCAGTACCCTGGGGCGTAACGTGCGGGTGCTGGAAGCTGAAGGGTTGCTGGCCCTGGCTGAAGGTCGGGACCTTCGCAATCGTCTGGTGCTGTTGACCGATCAGGGGCATGAGCGTTTGCGCGCAGCTGAGCCAGCCTGGGAAAAAGCCCAGGCCGATTTGATTGATACCTTGGGTGAAGGGCAGCGCGATGAACTGGTGCGTCTGCTTGAGCTGCTTGCCTGAAACCTTTATGACATAAACGGGTATATACCCGTATAGCCTTGCGGCACTTTGGAGAAAACAATAATGACATCGGTATGGCGAACCAGTGGTTGGATTCTCCTCGGCGCTGCGTTGATCCTGGCGCTCTCTCTGGGCGTGCGGCATGGCTTTGGCCTGTTCCTGGCACCGATGAGTGCCGACTTCGGCTGGGGGCGTGAGGTGTTCGCCTTCGCCATTGCCTTGCAGAACCTGATCTGGGGGCTGGCACAACCCTTTGCCGGGGCCTTGGCGGATCGCCTTGGTGCAGCAAAAGTGGTGATGGTCGGCGGTATTCTCTATGCCGTCGGGCTGGTGTTGATGGGCATGTCTGATTCGGCGCTGACGCTGTCGCTGAGCGCCGGCCTGCTGATTGGTATTGGCCTCTCCGGCACATCGTTCTCGGTGATCCTCGGCGTGGTGGGTCGCGCCGTTCCCCCAGAGAAGCGCAGCATGGCCATGGGGATTGCCAGTGCCGCCGGGTCCTTCGGTCAATTCGCCATGCTCCCGGGTACCCTCGGCCTGATCGGCTGGCTGGGCTGGTCAGCGGCCTTGCTGGTGCTGGGTTTGCTGGTGGCCTTCATCGTGCCGCTGGTGGGGTTGTTGAAAGATCGACCGCTACCCAGCCACGGTGCCGAACAAAGTCTGGGTCAGGCCTTGCGTGAAGCCTGCACACATTCTGGTTTCTGGCTCTTGTCCTTGGGCTTTTTCGTCTGTGGCTTTCAGGTGGTGTTCATCGGCGTGCATTTGCCGGCCTACCTGGTCGACCAACACCTGCCGGCGACCATTGGCACCACGGTGCTGGCACTGGTCGGGCTGTTCAATATTGTCGGCACCTACACTGCTGGTTGGCTGGGCGGACGGATGTCCAAGCCGCGTTTGCTGACGGCGCTGTATCTGTTGCGGGCGGTGGTGATCGTGTTGTTTCTCTGGGCGCCGGTCACGCAGTTCAGCGCTTACCTGTTTGGCATCGCCATGGGGCTGTTGTGGCTGTCGACCGTGCCGTTGACCAATGGCACGGTGGCGACCCTGTTTGGCGTGCGTAACCTGTCGATGCTCGGCGGTATCGTGTTTCTGTTCCACCAGTTGGGCGCATTCCTGGGCGGTTGGCTGGGCGGGGTGGTGTACGACAAAACCGGAAACTACGACTTGGTCTGGCAGATTTCGATCCTCCTCAGCCTGTTGGCGGCGGCACTCAACTGGCCGGTGCGTGAACGCCCTGTGGCGCGCCTGCAGGCGCAAGCGGCATGAGCCGCTTAGCTCTGCGTGGGCTCCTGGCGTTCGGTGCGCTACTGCTGCTAGCGTTGATCTGGTGGGGCTGGCATGAAGGTGGACTGGCGCTGATGCAGTTGGGCATGGGCGTGTGCTAGGCGTATTCTGAACGTCATAGACCGGTTCAAGGGAGAGACGATGATGCGTGCACGCTGGCTGTTGGTTCCACTGTTCACCCTGATGGCTGCCGCATCCGTGCAGGCCGCCGACTGTCCAGCCTTGCTCAAGGGCAGCCTGCCGGAATTACGTGGCAAAGAGCAGATTGACCTGTGTGAGAAGTTTGCGGGTAAGCCGCTGGTGGTGGTCAACACCGCCAGCTATTGTGGCTTCGCGCCGCAATTTGAAGGCCTGGAAGGGGTCTACAAAACTTACAGGGGGCAAGGGCTGGAGATGCTCGGGGTGCCGTCCAACGACTTCAAGCAGGAGGACGCTGACGCCGAGAAAACCGCCAAGGTCTGCTATGCGAACTATGGCGTCACCTTCACCATGACCAAAGCCCAGCCCGTGCGCGGCAGTGATGCGATTCCCTTGTTCAAGAACCTCGCCAAGCAGAGCAGCGCGCCGAAGTGGAATTTCTACAAGTACGTGGTAGATCGTCAGGGCAACGTGGTCGCCAATTTTTCCAGCCTGACCAAGCCCGATGACCCTGCATTCACAGCCGCGATCGAGAAGGCCATCGCTTCGCAACCGTAAGCAGTCCTCAGTGGCCGGGATGCACTGTCCAGGCCACCAGCTTGAGCACCACCGGGCGAACCACCAGGACGCAGGCAAAGGCGACCGGCATGGCCAATTGATAAGCCTTGAGCACATTGCTCAGGTAATTCGGGTCGATGCCGGCGGTTGCGGCAGTGATCACGAAACACATCAGCAAGGCCATGATCGCCGACATATAGAAGGCGAATACGTAAGGCGTGGCGCGAGCGCCCAGTTTGCGGCGGCTGCGGGTGACGTTCTGCATGCTCATGCGGACTCCTTGGGTGCAATGAAGGGCGCAGCCTAACAAGCGTCGCAGGCGCTCAGGTAGACGCGGCGAGCTTAGGTCTTTATAAAGAAATTCTTACGAATACCGGACTGATCGCTATGAATCTGCTGGGCTCGATCAAGAGTTTCATCAAAGTCGTCGAAGCTGGCAGCATTGCGGGTGGCGCCCGAACCCTAGGCTTGAGCGCAGCGGCCGTCAGCCAGAACATTGCTCGGCTAGAGGCCCACTTGCAGGTCCGCTTGCTGTCGCGCACTACCCGCAGCATGGCGTTGACGCCTAATGGCACGCTTTACTACGAGAAGGTCAAGCACATCGAACGTGACCTTGAACAAGCGCACCTGGCGATCACCACACCCGATTGTGAACCCAAGGGGCGCTTGTGTATCGCTGCGTCATCGGCGTTCGGTCGGCATGTGCTGGCGCCTCTGATTCCGGCCTTTAGCGCCCGTTATCCGCAGCTTTCGATTGAACTGGTTACGAATGATCGGCGGGTCAATCATGCCCAAGAGGGCGTCGATGTCAGTATCCGTATCAAGCCGCAGTTGGAGGATGGTTTGCTGGCACGGCACATAGCTCAGGTGCCGTTCATTTGCTGTGCTTCACCGCAGTACCTGGCGCAGGCGGGATGGCCTGGCGCGCCAGAGCAGCTCAAGGCGCATCGGTGTCTGGTGTTTCGTTATCCGGTGGACGGGCGCTTCTTGCGCTGGGGCTTTGTACGTGACGGGCTGCGCTTTGACGCCGAGTTTGGTGATGTGTTGATCAGCGACGATATTGATGTGCTCACGCAGATGGCGGCCAACCATGGCGGCATTGCGCGTCTGGCGGAATTCGTCGCCAGGCCCTACATCGAGCGCGGGCAACTGGTGGCGCTGTTCGAATACTCACAGCCCACCCAGGCTTATGCGCAGACCGAGCCGATGGATATCTACCTGTGTGTAGCTGATCGTTTTGCGATGACGCCCAAGGTGCGGGTGTTCATGGACTATCTGCAGGAGAGTCTGGGCATTACCGAGCCGGTCGGCGCGCAAGAATGAAAAAACCGCCCGAGGGCGGTTTTACTACAGCATGGTGAAATCAGAAACGGTAGGTGAGCGAAGCACCCACACCGTGAGCGCTGTTTTCGTACTTGGCGTTGTACGAACCCTTGGTCGGGCTGCTCAGGTTGACCTTGGTGTCTTCTTCCCACAGGTAGGAGTAAGCCAGGTCGATGGTCATGTCGTCGTTCGGGCTCCAGCCAGCGCCCAGGCTGAACACCTTACGGTCGCCAGTCGGGATACGTGGCGAACGGTCATGGTTGTTGGTCGGCGACTGGTCGACGGTGAAGCCGGTACGCAGGACCCACTCTTTGTTCAGCTTGTACGATGCACCGATGGCGTGTGCCCAGGTGTCGTGCCAGTTCTGCTCTTCGCTGATGGTGCCGAATTGGCCGGCCAACGGTGGCGGCACTTCGTTCTGCACGGTGATCGCTTCCAGGCGGCTCCAGCGGGTCCAGGTGCTGCCCGCGTAGAGGGTCCACTGGTCATCCAGCTCGTGGGTGACCGAGAAATCGACGGATTCAGGGGTTTTGATTTTCAGTTCAGCGTCAAACTTACTGCCGCTGAACGGGCCGATCAGGGCGTTGTTGACCTTGGTGTTACCTTCGAGCTTGTAGTCGACCATCGAGTGGTAGGTCAGGCCCAGGCGCGTCTTGTCGGTGGCCTGAACCAGGACGCCGATGTTGTAGCCGACGGCAGTGTCGTCGCCCTTGATCTTCACTTCACCATCGTTGCTGCCCGGGGTGAACGGGTTGATGGTGTTGGAGCTCAGTTCGCCTTTGATTTTGTTAATGGTCGGGCCGAAACCGATCGAAACCTTGTCGTTGAAGGCATAGCTGACAGTAGGCTGGAAGGTGATGACTTCAACGTAGCTTTTCTTGCCCCAGTAGCGGCTGGCAGCTTCGTCCTCATACTCGGTCACCAGGCCGAAAGGGGCGTAGATACCGAAGCCAACGCTCCAGTGCTCATCGATGGGCTTGACGTAGAAGCCCATAGGAACGCCCACGAACGGAACCATGTCACCGTCGGTAGAACCGCCAGGGAAGCCGCCGCCCGAGATATCGGACTTGGCGATCACGGCTGCGGCGCCGACAGTGATTTGCTCACGTTTCAGGCGCGACATACCGGCAGGGTTGCCGAATACGGTGCTGGCATCATCGGCAGACGAAGAACGACCCGCGAAACCTGTGCCCATGCCGCTGACACTCTGTTCGTTGAGGGCAAAGCCGCTGGCGAACAGTTGAGTCGAGGCGAGAGTGACGGCGAGGCTGAGAGAGGTTTTGAGCATTACTTTTTTCATTATTAGAACTCCTTGGGATCTCCGGGGCGAAAATTACCAACATTTCGCCCGCAGCGCTATAGGCTGTATCGCAGGAGATAGAGCGGTTTTGTAGGACAATCCGACCAGGTTGGCCGGATTTTTCCGAATATGGAGTTCAGTGACTGTCAGCAGGCTTCAAGAGTCACAGGCGCGATGCAGGTTTGCCAGGCGCAGGTGAAATCGCGCAGGCGTCCCTGGGGGTGGAAGGTCTGGCGCCAGATGCGCGCAAGGCCCAGGAGATCGTCGGCAGCGGGGAGTGTGGGGCCTTGTTCTTCAATGAGCATCCAGGCGATGGCGGTGGCGTAGCGCAGGTTGACGGTCAGTTCCAGGTGCGGGCCGCTGAGGAAGGCGTGCTGGCTGGCCAGGCCGCGAACCAGGCTGGCCAGGTCGGGGTCGCGGGCCAGGAACTGGTCCCAGACGCTTTGGTGGCGTAGTTCAGCAATCCGGTAGAGGCCATGGCCGCGTCGATCATGCAAGGCTGAGCCGAGGGCAGATTGGCTGGCGGCAACACCCAGCAACAAAGCTTCGGCGCTTGCGCAGTGGCGGCCCAGGTAGATCAGGGTCGGGCGAATGACAAATTGGCTCAACTCGCTCGCGGCGATACCCATAATGCCCTCGAACTTGAATTTGGCCGGCGGACGCTGGAGCTTGGCAGCTGGAGAGTCGGTCAGGCCCGCCGGAAGCAGCCTATGCCGCTTGAGTTGAAGTGTAGTGTCATATTCGTGCTGTAAAGGGCTGTTTTTAAAACATTTGCGGCTTTTAGTTATAAATCATATGCCGTGCGGTGATTAAGAAAGCTGCCCGTGGGGGTGTCGTGACTGGCCCGGTGTAGCCGCTGCCGCGAGGCTGCGATCGGGCGTGAAACGCCCGCAAACCGGGCTACCGCGATTTGTCAGACCCGCCGGGGAGCCCGCGTTGCGACTGCCCAGCAGTCGATCGCAGCTTCGTGCCGCGGCAGCGGCTACTAGTACCCATAAAAAAGCCCCGCGAGAGGGCGGGGCTTGAGCTGTTGCAGCGAAGCGCGGATCAGGCAATCAGTGCCTGACGGGTGCGCTCGATAACCGCTTGCAGCGGTTCGGCTTGGCTGTACTGCTCGGGGTACAGACGCTCGCTGTGACGGGCAATACCGTGCTCGTTGACCAGGGTGAAGCTGAAGCTGCCTTTGCGCGAGGCATTGATCAAGCAGTTCAGGGGGGCAAATGCCTGGGAAAGGGTGCTAATCGCAGCCTGAGTATGGATAGAGTGAGTCATAGTTATTAGATGTTCCTGCAATAGACACGGTTTCGATCCGTGCACACTTAAAACGTTCCAGTAACGCCGAGATTTAGCCTGGGCGAAGAACCTGACTGGAACAGGGCAGCCAGTTTTGGGCGCATTTATCATGTGGCGCTGGGGCTGACTGGTAGGTACGTCAGAGGGCAGGCAACACACCGGGTCGAGGTTCTATGCCACGGGGTGAAGATCCTGATCAATCTGCAGGTTGGTTCGGTCAGAGTAAGAAGTGATTTACCTGGGAACCATCGAGTGGGCCGGTCCTTGTTTCAACAGGCGCTGTTCCAAGATGGAGAGGGCGCTGTAAGGACTGCTTTGGCCAGAATTGACTTTCAGCTTGGTACTAACAGTGGGAAGACTACCGTAAAGGACGGGGTCTTGGCAAGGGATGATGGCTTTTCATTCGCGGAGCCGGCCAGTATCTCGTGTTTTCAAGGATCTGTGAAGGGGCACTGCAGGGGGGATAACGTCGCTAACGTGCCAAATTCGTGCAACGAACTGCCTTTCATTGGGGCGCTTGTGCACACATGGGGCAGTCGATGTTACAGCCCTGCAACACCCCCTGATCGAGCGGCCAATGACTTGACCGAGAACTTAAGTCAATGAAAAAAAACACTTATTTTAGCTGGTGAAAAAATCGTCAGTTTGAGCCAAAGCCCCATTTTATAGGGGTTTGCGGGGTCTTGGAGGGGGTTGTCCACCGAGTTATCCACAGCTTCTGTGGATTGTCCCGAGCGCTTGCTCTAGGACGGGCGTGCTAGCTTTTTCCGATGTGTCCGACAATTTTCCCTCAGGCATATGACAGAAGAAAAACACCTCAGCGTGCGTCAATAAAAAGACGCAGAAATATTTTGAAAAAAGTAGCGGAAGGTCTCGGGCCATTGGCAGAAAAAAGGAGTAGAGTGGCGCGCCTCTCGAGTTGTCATCGCTGTTGGTTATGAAGTTTCGCGCCAAAATTCCTGCAATTGATACCCCGCCACCGCCTTTGTCCGAGCCCAAGCGTTTCTCCTTGAAGGTCGCCTTGTGGCTACTCGACAATCCGCGACTGGGCGACAACCCCAACGTCAAGCACTTTGCCGGGCGCTTGCTCAAGCAGCCTGCACGTCAGGGGGTGGTGGTTGCGCAAAGCCGTTTGGGGCAGATGCTCTGCCGTGATTGCGGCAACGCGCGCGACCGGCGCATAGGTCACGACCTGTTGCGTCAGGCGGCTCGCGCGGGCGACCGACGCGCGCAGCTCGAATACGGCCGCTTGTGCACGCAACCGCAGATCAACGAACCCGAACAGGCGCGCTACTGGCTGGAGCTGGCGTCTTCTCAAGGCTCTCAGGAAGCCCGGCGCTTGCTCAAGCAGTTACCAGACGCTTGACTGCACGGCAGGGGCAAGGCTGATAAGCTCTGCCGTTGATTTTGCTTGGGAGTAATCGGGTGGTGATGGCGTTGGATCTGACCAGCATTGTGCTGGGTATCATGGCAGCCGCAGTGCCTTGTCTGGGCTGGGTGTTTCAGCAGCAGAGACGTTTGGCAGCCCGTGAAGCGCAAACAGCCTTGCTGGAGGAGCGCCTGGGCAGTGCCCAGTTGGCTCAGGAAGGCTTGCTCGCCCAGCTTGACGCCAGCCGCGATGAAATCAGTGATTTGAGCATGGCCAACGCTGCCAAGCAGGCGACCCTGGCGGCGCAAACCCGTGAGCTGGAGTTGCTGCAGATCGACCGCGACAACGCCCGTGATGCTGCCCATGCCTGGCAGCTTGAGCGCAGTGCCCGTGAAGCCGAACTGCGCCGCCTGGACGCCCACAGCGCGGCCTTGAGTGCCGAACTGCGCGAACAGCAAGAAAGCCATCAGCAACGCCTGGACGATCTGCAGGGCTCGCGGGACGAGCTGCGCGCACAGTTTGCTGAAATGGCGACGAAGATCTTTGACGAACGTGAGCAACGTTTCGCTCAGACCAGCCAGCAGCACTTGGGGCAATTGCTCGACCCGCTCAAGGAGCGTATCCAGGCGTTCGAGAAGCGCGTTGAAGACAGTTACCAGCAAGAAGCGCGTGAGCGTTTCTCCCTGGCCAAGGAGCTGGAGCGTCTGCAGCAACTTAACCTGCGCTTAAGTGATGAGGCCACCAACCTGACCCAGGCGCTCAAGGGCCAGAAAACCCAGGGTAACTGGGGGGAGCTGATCCTTGAGCGGGTACTTGAGCACGCGGGGCTGGAGAAAGGCCGCGAGTACCAGACTCAGGTCAGCCTCAAGAGTGCTGACGGCGAGCGCTTCCAGCCGGACGTGCTGATCATGTTGCCGGGTGACAAGCAGGTGGTGGTCGACTCCAAGGTCAGCCTGACGGCCTATCAGCAGTATGTCGGCGCTGACGACAGCGAGATTGCCCAGGCGGCACTCAAACAGCATGTGCTGTCGTTGCGCAATCACGTCAAAGGCTTGTCGGGTAAGGACTACAACCGCCTGGAAGGCTTGCACAGCCTGGATTTCGTTCTGCTCTTCGTGCCGATCGAAGCGGCCTTCTCTGCAGCGCTGCAGGCCGAACCCAACCTGTTTCAGGAGGCTTTCGACCGGCAGATCGTGATTGTCAGCCCAACCACCTTACTGGCCACCCTGAGGGTGATCGACAGCCTGTGGAAGCAGGAGCGCCAGAGTCAGAATGCCCGGGAAATCGCCGAACGTGCCGGGTGGCTGTACGACAAATTCGTGTTGTTCATTCAGGACCTGGACGAACTGGGCAATCGCTTGCAACAGGTCGATAAAGCCTACAGCGCTGCCCGCAACAAGCTCTGCGAAGGGCGTGGCAACCTGATCAGTCGCAGTGAGCAACTTAAGTTGCTCGGCGCCCGCGCCAGCAAGAGCCTGCCGGCCGATTTGCTGGAGCGGGCCATGAGCGAAGGCGACCCGCTGGCCACCAGCAGCCTTACTGGACCAAGCTCAGATGGCGATTGAGCAGGGCCCGCAACGCCGCCGGCTTGACCGGCTTGGCGAGGAAGTCGAGGCCGGCAGCATGCACCTGCGCCACGGTTTCGCTATGGCCGTCGGCACTGATCACCACGCCAGGTACCGGTTCGCCCAGGCGTGTGCGTAGCCAAGCCATCAGCTCGGTACCGGTTTCGCCGTCGTCCAGGTGGAAATCGACCAGCGCCAGATGCGGACGCATGCCTTCTTTGAGCAGCGCATCGCATTCGTCGCGGTTACGCGCCGTCCACACCTGACATCCCCAGCGGCTGAGCAGGCTGTTCATGCCGATCAGAATGCTGTCTTCGTTGTCGACACACAGCACCTGCATACCGGCCAGTGGCTGACCCGCTTGCTCGGCGGGGGTGACGAGGGTGGCGACCGGTGTGGTGGCCAGGGGCACGCTGACTCGGAACACGCTGCCTTTGCCTGGCCAGGAGCGCACCTCCAACGAATGACCGAGAACCCGGCACAGGCCATCGGCAATCGCCAGGCCCAGCCCCAGGCCTTTTTCGGCGCGGGTCTGATGGCTGTCCAGGCGTTTGAATTCCTCGAAAATCACCTGCAGCTTGTCATCGGCAATGCCTGGGCCGCGGTCCCAGACCTCCAGCCACAGCTTGCCGCCGTCTCGGCGGACACCGAGCAGGATCGGGCTCTTGCCGTAGCGGAAGGCATTGGTCAGGAAGTTCTGCAGGATCCGCCGCAGCAGTTTCATGTCGCTGTGCACCCGCAAGCGGCTGGAGCGTACGCGAAAATCCAGGCCCTGTTGCTGGGCCAATACCTTGAATTCGGTCCCCAGGGTGGTGAACAACTCGTTCAGGGCAAACGGCTTGGGATCAGGGGTGATCTTGCCGTTTTCCAGGCGCGAGATATCGAGCAGGTCACTGATCAATTCCTCGGCTGAGCGCAGCGAGCTGTCCATGTGCTGCACCAACTGCTGGGCGTCTGTGGAGAGACCGTCGCCCTGGTGGGAGAGCGCTGCAGAGAACAGGCGGGCAGCATTGAGCGGCTGCATCAAGTCATGGCTGACGGCCGCCAGGAAGCGGGTCTTGGATTGGTTCGCAGACTCAGCGTGGCTCTTGGCTTCGGTCAGCGCCTGGTTCAGTTGCGACAGCTCCTGAGTGCGCTCGGCGACCCGTTGCTCCAGGCCTTCGTTGGCCTCCTTGAGCGCTTGTTCGGCTTCGCGGAACGGGGTGATGTCGGTGAAACTCATGACGAAGCCGCCGCCCGGCATCGGGTTGCCGATCAACTCGATGACCCGGCCATTGGGGAACAGCCGCTCAGAGGTGTGTGCACGACCCTGGCGCATCCAGTGCAGGCGCCGGGCCACATGGACCTGCGCTTCGCCGGGGCCGCACAGGCCACGTTCGGCGTTGTAGCGAATGATGTCGGCAATCGGTCGGCCGACGCTGATCAGCCCGTCGGGGTAATTGAACAGCTCCAGGTAGCGGCGGTTCCAGGCCACCAGCAGCAGGTTCTGGTCGACCACGCTGATGCCTTGGCTGATGTTCTCGATGGCGCCTTGCAGCAGGGCGCGGTTGAACTGCAGCACTTCCGAGGCTTCGTCGGCGATGCGCACCACGTCTTCGAGTTGCATGTCACGGCCTTCAATGGCCGCCTTGACCACCGCACGGGTCGAGGAGGTGCCCAGCACCCCGGCGAGCAAGCGTTCGGTGTGCTCGATCCAGTCACCGTCGGCGTTCTGGTTGGGGTTGAAGCCCTTGCCCTGACGGTAGGCAAAGCGGATGAAACTCTGTCGCGCGCGTTCTTCGCCGACAAAGCGCGCCGCCAGTTGCAACAGGTCGTCGATCTGTACTGCCAGTAATGAGCGGCTGTTGGGCCGGGCGCTGGTCTGTTGACCGATAAACCGTCCGGCTTGCCAGTGCTCCGACACGCGGGTACGCGAGAGGATCGAAACCCAGGCGAACAGGGTGAAGTTGCCGGCCAGCGACAACACCACCCCTTGAGTCAGCGGGGTAATCGGCAGGTTCAACGGGTTGCCGTGCAGCCAGGCCAGCCCTGGAAACAGGTCCAGCGACCAACCCAGGCTGTGGGCGGCGATCGGCAGCACCAGGGTGTAGAACCAGAGAAAGATCCCGGCAGCCAGGCCGGCGAACACACCGCGACGGTTGGCCTGCTTCCAGTACAGGGCGCCGAGCATAGCCGGGGTCAACTGCGTTATGGCGGCAAAGGCGATCTGGCCGATGGTTGCCAGGCTCGCGGTGGAACCGAGCAGGCGGTAGCTGACGTAGGCCAGCAGCAGGATGACAACGATGGTCACTCGGCGTACCGAGAGCATCCAGTGGCGGAACACTTCGAACGGCCGCTCGGCGTTGTTGCGGCGCAGCAACCAGGGCAGCAGCATGTCGTTGGAGACCATGGTCGACAGTGCCACCGCTTCAACGATCACCATGCCGGTGGCGGCCGAAGCGCCGCCGATGAACGCCAGCAATGCCAGGGCCGGATGCGCTTCGGCCAGCGGTAGGCTGATGACGTAGGAGTCGGGTATCACCCCTGGCAGCAACATCTGCCCGGCCAAGGCAATCGGCACCACAAACAGCGCGGCGAGGATCAGGTACATCGGAAACACCCAGCGGGCCAGGCGCAGATCCTGCGGCTCGATATTCTCGACCACGGTGACATGAAACTGCCGAGGCAGGCAGATGATCGCCATCATCGCCACGCCGGTCTGAACCACCATTGACGGCCAGTTAATAGTCTCGTTCCAGAAGCCTTCCAGGCGCGGGGCCAGTTGTGCCTTGCTGAACAGGTCGTCGAAACCGTTATACAAACCAAAAGTGACGAAAGCCCCGACGGCGAGGAAGGCCAAGAGTTTGACCATCGATTCGAAGGCAATGGCCAGGACCATGCCGCGGTGGTGTTCGGTCACATCCAGGCTGCGCGTACCAAACACAATTGAGAACAGGGCCAGTACCAGCGAAACCACCAGTGCGGTGTCTTGCACGCGGCTGCCGGTGGCGTCGGCGCTGGCGCCAATCAGCAGGTTTACACCCAGTACGATGCCTTTGAGCTGCAAGGCGATGTAGGGCAACACACCCACCAGGCAGATCAGTGCTACCACCACCGCCAGGGTTTGGGATTTACCGTAGCGGGCGGCAATAAAGTCGGCAATTGAGGTGATGTTTTCCTGTTTGCTGATCAGCACCATCTTCTGCAGCACCCAGGGCGCGAACAGCAGCAACAGCACGGGGCCCAGGTAGATCGGCAGAAATGCCCAGAGCTGTTCGGCGGATTGGCCGACGGCGCCGAAGAACGTCCAGCTGGTGCAGTACACCGCCAGCGACAGGCTATAGACCCAGGCACGCAAGCGCGGTGGCAGCGGCGTTTTGCGCCGGTCACCATAGAAGGCGATAGCGAACATGATGGCCATATAGGCCAGGGCGACCACGGCGATCAGCCCACTGGACAGCGACATGACTACTCCGAAACAAAAAATGGAACAGCCGTCGGCGTAACGGCGAACCTCGATCAATCAGTCTGGCACGCCGCAGGCGCTTCGTCAGCGCCGACGATGGTAGCAGTGGCAGAGCGTCGCAGGTTCAGCGGGCAGGCGTGCCTCGCGAGCTTTTTGTGACTCACCAACCAACAGTCTGCAAATACGGATGTATTTTCGGAAGCGTCTGACATCAATTATTTGTCGCGCTTGGTAGCGTTTCCGGGTGTTGTCCTTGGCTCAAGCACGCTTTGGGCACCAGCGCTGCGTATCCAGCACATGGCCAACGCTTGCCTGCACTCAGACATGAACAAGGACGTGTGATGAACAAGCCCGCGACAGAAGCCGAACTGAACCAGGCCCGGCTCTACCAGGAATTCACCAACGCCCCGATGGGCAGGGGCCAATGCGCCTTCAGACAGGCCGAGGTGGCGATTTTCCCGGTGCGTTATGCGTTGGACGAATCACCGCTAAGCAAAGGCAGTAGCCAAGGACCGAATCCGCTTCCCGCCGGCTGGTCGAGCAAACAGCCCCCGCTGCAGACCCGCAGCTACACCCTGCGTCAGCTGCGTGATGGCTGGCTGTATGTGTGGAACAGCGTCGACCAGACCTTCCACGAGTACCAGGTAAACGCTGAGTACTTCACCCGCCACCGCTGGACCGACAGCGAGTTGAATCAGGACACGCGTCACAACCCGGGCGAAAGCCAGCCGTACCTGCTCTATCCCCGCCGTAGCCAGCTGCGTATCGCATACTCGCCGGTGCAATGGACCTGGCGCATGTGCGAGCTGATGCGCAGCAGCGCCACCGAACAGCACCAATGGATGCGAGCGGTGGATCTGCCGGCGTTTTGTGCCAGCGGAACCGTCGAGCACGGTGGCTTGATTACCGAGCTGGGCAACAGCGTGGCGGATATTTTCGTCTACGGCGCCAACGCCCCGACCTTTTCCAGCACGCTGTTGCCGACAACAGCGAGTGAATCAGACCTGCCGAGCAAAGCGGCGTTCGAAGAGGCCTTGGTGCGCGGGCGGGTCCCCGAACAAGACACGGCGCTGTTCATCGCGCTGGATGATCCGTTGGCCATGGTCGACGACTTGAACATGAACCTGACCGGTCGGCTGATGGAACTGAGTCAGTTTGAAAGCCAGCACCAACACACAATGGAAAGCGCGCTCGCCGTCGAGCGGTTGTGTGGGTTTGATAGCGATGCATTTATCCCCGCCTCAATTGAGGACCCTATAGAGCGCCAAGCCTGCACCGACGACCTGTACACCCTGCTGAAAGCCGTGGATGAAGTCGAGCGTGGCAAGGACCTGGTCTCTACCGATTTGGAAAGCGTGGTGGAGATGGGCGCGACTTCGGCACTCACTGCCGCCAGGGCCACGTTTGAAGGCAGATGGGGGCAACTGTCCGGGCAAGGTGATTGGCAGGCCGCCCTTGAAGAATGGAAGGCCAAACGCTTGTGGCGCGAGGACGTGCGCTTTGATGAGGTGCAGCAGTACCTGAGTCAGACCACCACCCAGGCGCAACGGCTTCGAGCGCATGGCCAGCGAAGCGAAGCGGATCTGCTCACCTGGCTTGATCGCCTCAGCCCCCGCGCTGAGGCGGTTTACCACGACACCTGCAAAGCCGACCAAGCCAGCGAATTGCTGGAGACCGCAAACGCGCTGTACACCGTACTGGGCAACGGGCAGAGCGGGCAAAAGTGGCTGTGCCAGCAGGCCAGGCGACCGACCAGCCTGTTCGGCCTGGCGCTGTACAACTTCAGCCCGGACGTGGCGGCCTTGATCAAAACGGTGTCGCACAACTTCACCACCTACGGCACCCTTGACGACCAGGGCCGTGAAGGGGATGGCAGCACCCCGGCACTGACGCCGAGCGCGGCGGGTGATGTGACGAGCATGGCCACCCGAGCCAATGAAATGAAAGCGGTCCTTGACCTGGAGTCAGTCCGCAACAGCCCGCCTTACCAAGCCATGAGCAGCGCCGCCAAGCAAGCCATGAGCACCCTGATTCAGGTCGCCAACAACCAGGCCAGGGACGCCTGGCACGGGCTCAGCGGCATGCTGCTGCCGGCCATGAAGCAAGACACCGGCTTGACCCTTGCGGCGACCCAGGTGTTGATCTCCACTGAAATATCCAGCGCCACCCAGTTGCTCACCAACCCGACCTACTTACGTGACTACCAGGCCTGGCTGCTGCAAGTGCAAACCGTGAACAACAAAATAACTGGCGCCAAGCGCGTGTTGCTTCACCCCGCGCCGGCTCACGACCAACGCAGCGCGCGAATATCACTGCAAACCCATGAAGAACAGCTGAAACAGCTGTTCCTCAAACGGCCTAACCAGATCATCGCCAAAGCGTCTGGCAGCACACGCCTGAACGCCCCGCTGGGGCTGATTAACAGCTGGCTCGTCGACCTGGGGCAGTCTGAGGTGTTGGCGCAACTGAAAGTGGCCGGTACCGAAGATTACCTGGTGCGCACCAAAGCCTGGATGGGGCAGAACCTGGGCAATGCCTTGCCAGCCTTGCTGGTAGGTTTGAACGTGTGGAACGTCTGGAGCAGCGCCAAGAAGGCGCAGAACGACGGTCATTTTTCTGCGGATGAATGGCGCACCATGGGGGCCAATGCCGCTTACGCCGCCAATGCCATCGCGGCGTTGTGGGTTGGGCCGGCTTGGAGTCGGGCGGGGGGGATGTCTACGAAGTTGGGTGGCAAAACACTTAAGGTTGCTCAGGCTGGTTATTTTCAGTGGCTAGCAAAAGCCAAAACTTCTGCCAGTGGGAGTGCCCAGGCTGCGGTTGCAAACGAGTTTGCCACGGTTTCGAAGGGTCTGATTTTGCGTACGGTGACATGGGCAGCGTTGGGGGCCGTTGCTGCTGGGCTTGAGGCGTGGCAGATTGCCAAAGACGCAGATGTTGCCACTAGCGAGGAAGAGAAAACGCTCCTTAAATGGAAGCTTCGTATTGTTCAAGGGACGGGGCTTGTTGCCTTAGGCCAGCTAATTGGCGCAAGGCTCGGCTATTGGGTTAGTTTTGCCTGGATTATGTCGACGCCAGTAACGATCATGTTAGCGCTCTTGGGTATTGCCTATCTGATGGTCTCCATGGCCGCCAACCGCTTCAAGCGTGAGGGGCTGCGCTTGTGGCTGTACCGCTGCAGTTGGGGACGCGGGGCAACACCTGCATCGCAGGGCAAGGAAGGCCATCTCGAACAAATGCAAATGCTGCTGGAGACCCTGCAGCGCCCCACAGTAATGGCAAGGGCCTTGTCTTACGGCGGTGGTAGCACTCCGAGGAGATGGCTGGGCTTCTGGGTGCAAATCCAGCTGCCTGCAGCGTTGGCGGGCAAAGAGCTGACCTTGCAGCCAGCGATAATCGAGAAGCGTTATTTTTCGAAAGGCCGGCTGTCTGTCACAGAGAGCAATTTTTACGACCAGTTTCTCGAAGGTAACTGGGTCGACCCAACGCTGCTTGGAGAGTTGCCGGGAGGACCAAGAAATAAACTCAGTCCAGCGGACTTCACCTACCCCTCGCAAGAGCAACACCGACTTTGGCAAGTCTGGATAGATAGCTCCGCGGCCAGTCCGGTCCTTGAATTGGAGGTTAAATATCCGGCTGGCGTGCGGCAGCGAAGCGATCGTCGTGGATACATGTTTCGGCTGGCCCTGGAATGGACAACGAATGAAGCCGACCGGGTCAACACTGCATTTAATAATGAGTTGATGGAGAAGGATGGCATCGTACTGGCCAATAAAAATACCAAACTCTTAAAGCTGGATGTTCCAGATTAAACTAATTAGTGAGCGCTTCAGTGTTTAAACTCAATAAGGACCTTGAGCTGCCGCCGCAGCTTAAATGGAAATTTTCGCATGAGCCCGAATTGTTGGGTTGGACAATTCGGGCGCGTAATTACAATACGTTTGTAGCTAATTGCATGTTTGCATTTATGTTTGTATTGATAGCCATAGTGTCGTATTCCGTGTATTTGAATCCCGCGCCGGGTGAGGGGGTGCTGACTCGAGTGATGGTTGGTCTTTGCTTTTTTTTAATTATTACACTTACAATTTCCAGTATGACCCATCAGCGAATGAAGTTTGCCTATCGCTTCACCCCTTCTGGAGTGGAATGCTGTGAATGGAAAGATTTCCCGGAGTGGGTCCTGACATTTTTGAAATGGATTGCGGGGATAACGGCGATTTTATTTGTTTTTATGGCAACCATTGATCCGTCATTCTTGCTTGGTGCGCTGATAGGTCCCGGCGGAATCGGATTGACGTATCTCTCGATGGCCTATTCAAAGAGTTATCGAGAAATGCATACCCAATACCATCATCTGATTCATGAGTGGAAAGATTTCACGCAGCTTGCTATTGCAACCAATAGAGAGGTGGTCGATTTAAAATACAGTACCACCATGGAAGGAGATGACTTTGTAACCAATTGGAATATAAATATTTTTTGCAAGCGAAAGCAAAAGGAAAAAGTGGCGGAGCTTATCAGGCCTTTTTTATCCCCAGGTGTGCCTTTTATTAAGGCGAAAGTTAACGTGCCGCTCAGTACAGATTAATGGTTGAGCGTTGGTGGCAATTGGCCCAGTTTCTCGATGGCAACTGGGTCGATCCAACGCTGCTTGGAGCGTTGCCGGAAGGACCAAGAAATAGACTCTGCCCAGCGGATTTTGCTTACCCCTAGCAAGAGCAACACTGATTTTGGCAAGTCTGGGTAGATAGTCCCGCGGCCAGTCCGAGTGCTGGCCAATAAAAATACCAAACTCTTAAAGCTGGATGTTCCAGATTAAACTAATTAGTGGGCGCTTCAGTGTTTAAACTTAATAAGGACCTTGAGCTGCCGCCGCAGCTTAAATGGAAATTTTCGTATGAGCCCGAATTGTTGGGTTGGACAATTCGGGCGCGTAATTACAATACGTTTGTAGCTAATTGCATGTTTGCATTTATGTTTGTATTGGTAGCCATAGTGTCGTATTCCGTGTATTTGAATCCCGCGCCGGGTGAGGGGGTGCTGACTCGAGTGATAGTTAGTCTTTGCTTTTTTTTAATTATTACACTTACAATTTCCAGTATGACCCATCAGCGAATGAATTTTGCCTATCGCTTCACCCAGTCTGGAGTGGAGTGCTGCGAGTGGAAAGATTTTCCGGAATGGGCTCTGAAATTTTTGAAATGGGTTGCGGGGATAACGGCGATTTTCTTTGTTTTTATGGCAACCATTGATCCGTCATTCTTGCTTGGTGCGCTGATAGGTCCTGGCGGAATCGGATTGACGTATCTCTCGATGGCCTATTCAAAGAGTTATCGAGAAATGCAAACCCAATATCATCATCTGATATACGAGTGGAAAGATTTCACGCAGCTGGCTATTGCAACAAATAGAGAAGTGGTGGACTTGAAGTTTACTCATTTCGATCAGCGCCTTGGACGAGTGGTGAATTGGAGTTTGAATATTTTTTGCAAGCGAAAGCAAAAAGAAAAAGTAGCAGAATTTATCAGACCTTTTTTGTCCCCAGGTGTGCCTTTTATTAAGGCGAAAGTTAACGTGCCGCTCAGTACGGATTAATGGTTGAGCGTTGGTGGCAACTGCCCCAGTTTTTCGATGGAAACTGGGTCGATTCAACGCTCCTTGGAACGTTGCCGGAAGGACCAAGAAATAGACTCTGCCCAGCGGATTTTGCTTACCCATCGCAAGAGCAACACCGACTTTGGCAAGTCTGGGTAGATAGTCTCGCGACCAGTCCGAGTGCTGGCCAATAAAAATACCAAACTCTTAAGGCTGGGAGTTCCAGATTAAACTAATTAGTGAGCGCTTCAGTGTTTAAATTCAATAAGGACCTTGAGCTGCCGCCGCAGCTTAAATGGAAATTTTCGCATGAGCCCGAATTGTTGGGTTGGACAATTCGGGCGCGTAATTACAATGCGTTTGTAGCTAATTGCATGTTTTTGTTTTTGTCAGTCGCATTGATTGGTTTGTCGTATGTAGTGTATTTAGTGCCCGCGCCGGGTGAAGGCATCATGGCTAGAGTTGTAATTGGCTTTTGTTTTTATATGATATTTTCATTTGTAATCTTGAGTGTAACCCATCAGCGAATGAAGTTTGCCTATCGCTTCACCCAGTCTGGAGTGGAGTGCTGCGAGTGGAAAGATTTTCCGGAATGGGCTCTGAAATTTTTGAAATGGGTTGCGGGGATAACGGCGATTTTCTTTGTTTTTATGGCAACCATTGATCCGTCATTCTTGCTTGGTGCGCTGATAGGTCCTGGCGGAATCGGATTGACGTATCTCTCGATGGCCTATTCAAAGAGTTATCGAGAAATGCAAACCCAGTATCATCATCTGATATACGAGTGGAAAGATTTCACGCAGCTGGCTATTGCAACAAATAGAGAAGTGGTGGACTTGAAGTTTACTCATTTCGATCAGCGCCTTGGTCGAGTGGTGAGTTGGAGTCTGAATATTTTTTGCAAACGTAAGCAGAAAGAAAAGGTAGCGGATTTTATCAGGCATTATCTGTCTCCAGACGTACCTTTTATTAAGGCGAAAGTTAACGTGCCGCTCAGTACAGACTAATGGTTGAGCGTTGGTGGCAATTGGCCAAGTTTCTCGATGGCAACTGGGTCGATCCAACGCTGCTTGGAGTGTTGCCGGAAGGACCAAGAAATAGGGTCTGTCCAGCGGATTTTGCTTACCCCTCGCAAGAGCAACACCGACTTTGGCAAGTCTGGCTAGATAGTCCCGCGGCCAGTCCGAGTGCTGGCCAATAAAAATACCAAACTCTTAAAGCTGGATGTTCCAGATTAAACTAATTAGTGGGCGCTTCAGTGTTTAAACTTAATAAGGACCTTGAGCTGCCGCCGCAGCTTAAATGGAAATTTTCGCATGAGCCCGAATTGTTGGGTTGGACAATTCGGGCGCGCAATTACAATACTTTTGTAGCTAATTGCATGTTTTTGTTTTTGTCAGTTGCACTGGCTGGGCTGTCGTATGTAGTGTGTTTAGTGCCTGCGCCGGGTGAAGGGTCGTAGCTAGAGTTGTAATTAGTTTTTTCTTTTATATGGTCTTTACACTTGTAATTTTGAGTGTGACCCATCAGCGAATTAATTGCGCCTATCGCGTCACTAAGTCCGGATTGGAGCATTGTGAGTGGAAAGACTTCCCGGAGTGGGCTCTGAAATTCTTGAAATGGCTTGCGGGGGTAACGGCGGTTTTCTTTGTTTTCATGGCAACCATTGATCCGTCATTCTTGCTCGGCGCGTTGATAGGCCCAGGCGGGGTGGGTTTGACGTATCTCTCAATGGCGTACTCAAAGAGCTATCGGGAAATGCATACCCAATACCATCACTATGCGTTTGAGTGGAAAGAAATCACCCAGCTCGCGGTTGTTACTAATAGAGAAATCGTCGATTTTCAGTACAGCATCATACAAAAGGGCGATGAGCATGTAACCAATGGTGGGGTTAATGTTTTCTGCAAAAGAAAACAAAAAGAAAAGGTCGCTGAATTTATCAGGTCTTTCTTGTCTCCAAACGTACCTTTCATCAAAACCAGGGCTGACGTTCCACAGTACTGATGGGGGATATACATTATGTCAGCAATGATTAGCCTGTATTGCGATGTAAGCTCTCGTGCAGTCTCTATGAAGATCTATGGTGCGAGGCGCGAGGCGGGCCCCACCAACTTCCTACTCTCCGGCAGAAGCGGGCTTGTCCCGCGTTGCTATCAAGCTGCGTTTGGTTAATGGGGAGTGAAGATCCGTTGCACGCCAACGCCATCAAGCACTGCATCGATCAGCGCATGCGCCGCTTCGATATGCTGGCCGGCACCCGAGACGAGGGAGCGATCGTTGTGCGTGAGATGATCTAGCGCATCGCTCACCGTAGCTTCGGCACAACGCAGCAGTTGGCAGGCATGAAGCAGCGCTTCTTCGGCAGGTATGCCTTCACGAACGTTGAACATGAGGTTGGTGCCGAACGGGGTGTTGGCGGTGGTGGCGCGGGAAAGGTCGAGAATGGGCGGATCGGGGACGATTTTTTTCATGGATGGCCTCAAGTTATGAAGCCTCCACGCCTCGCTGCTAAACGAAGGGTGGCAGCTGTACGCGGGTTAGCAGACCGGTAACTCGAGAAACCCGGCGCACCCGAAGGCGCCCCACGTACAACCACCATATAGCGTTGTGCCGTCGACATCGAGTAGTGAGCCGGACTGCTAAATCCGATCGTTGGATTTTCCAACGACGACAGCAGCCTAGGGCCCCGAAGGACCTGGCACAACAGAGCAACGGCGGCGGAAGTATGATTCAGAAGGGTCCTACAGAAAACACCTACGATCTTGCGATTTTTCGACGCGCGTTGTGGGGGCTGCTTAGTGCCGAGCCCCCAGGTAATAAAACAGCGCCGCCAGCAGCACCGAGCCAATCAAAAGGTAGAAAGTGGCCACCGGCATCAGATGCGCCAGGGCAAAACCGCAGATCACCGGGCCCAGGGCGGCGCCGAGGTTGGACAGGTTCTGTGCGCCGTAATACACCCCGCGCAAATGCTCCGGGGCGATGCGGTCGATGAACATGTACTCGGCCGGGATCACGATGATTTCGCCCAAGGTGAACACCAGCATCGCCAGGCACCAGACCAGTAGCGTCTGCGCCAGAGAGAAGCCGAGCAAGCCGGCCAGGAACAGTGCCATGCCGGCCATCAGCCACGGCATAAGCTGACGGCTGCTGATGCGCCGGCCGATCACATACTGCAGGGCGATCACGGTGATTGCGTTGGTGGCGACCAGGTAGCTGATGTAGTGCGCCGCCTGGCTGGCATCAAGGGTCACCACCAGATACTGCGACAGGTAAGCGGTGAACTGGCCGAACACCACAGCACTGAGCGCGCCGCCGAGGGTGAAGCAGATCAGTCGGCGATCCTTGAGCAATTGCCCGCCCACGCTGAAAAAGCCAGCCTGCGGGCTGCCGTCCAGGCGTGCTGGTGCCGAGCGCTCGCCCCAGCGTCGGTAGCTCAAGCACATGGCCAGGCCGAGCAGCGCAGACACCAGAAATGGCAGGTGATCGTCGAGCATGATCAGCGCTACACCAAGAAACGGCCCGACGGCATAGGCGACGTTGCTCAAGGTGTACTTGATCGAGAAGACCTCGGCACGTTCCTCCAGCCCCAGCAGCGCACAGAACCCGGCCTTGGCGGCAATATCGACCACTGCCAGGGCCAGGTTGATCAGCACCAGGCTGGTAAAGAACAAGCTGAGTTCGCGGCTGACCACTGCGCCGACAAAGGCCACGGCAAACACCAGGGTCGAGGCGATGATCACGGTATAGCTGCGCAGGGTATCGATCAGGTAGCCGCCATATAGGCTGAGCAGCGAGGCAACAATCAGCGCACCACCGATGATCAAACCGATAGCACTTATGTCCAGGTCGAAGTTTTGCGCCAGGTAGACCACCAGGTAGGGCAGGGTGATCGCCCGGGCCAGGGTCAAGACAAAAGTGGTAGCCAGCAGCAGACGTACCTGCAGGCTGTAGCGTTTTACGGCGTTGAGCATTGTCACGTCCTTGTTGTCATCGCGGGAGCCGTCGCGGAGCAAGCATACGCGCGGGCAGGCAATGGCGAACAGAAGTTGTATATCTATAAAACCGATAACAGATAGAGAAAATACCCGTTATATGGATATTCTTTGCGGGCATAAGATGGTCCCACGTCACCGGCCTACAGGAGACTCCGACCATGCCATGCTTGCAACAGACCACTTCGCCCTTGCGCCCACTGAGCCACTTGGCTCACCCGCGTGAAGTCATCCGTCAGTTCACCCCCAACTGGTTCGCCGCGACCATGGGTACCGGGGTTTTGGCCCTGGCCCTCATGCAGATTGGCATGGACGCCTTGCACGGGCCGGCAGAAGCCCTGTGGTGGCTGACGATTGCCTTGTTCGTGTTGTTCAGCGTTCTCTATGCCGCCCGTTGGTTGATGTTCTTCAACGAAGCGCGGCAGATTTTCGCCCACTCCACTGTGTCGATGTTCTTCGGCACTATCCCCATGGGGCTGGCCACCATCCTCAACGGCTTCCTGTTGTTTGGGATCAATCGGTGGGGCGAAGGCATCGTGCCGTGGATCGAGGCGCTTTGGTGGTTTGATGTTGGCCTGGCGCTACTGTGCGGCGTGGCCATTCCTTACCTGATGTTCACACGCCAAGAGCACAGCATCGACCAGATGACCGCAGTCTGGCTGTTGCCGGTGGTGGCCGCTGAGGTTGCCGCTGCCAGTGGTGGCCAGTTGGCGCCGCACCTGCTGGATGCCCACAGCCAGTTCCTGATGCTGATCACCAGCTATGTATTATGGGCGGTATCGCTGCCAGTGGCCTTCAGCATTCTGACTATCCTTATGCTGCGTATGGCGCTGCACAAACTGCCGCACGCCAACATGGCCGCTTCCAGCTGGCTGGCACTTGGCCCGATTGGTACTGGCGCCTTGGGCATGCTTCTGCTGGGTGCTGAAGCACCGGCGATATTCGCTGCCAACGGCTTTGGTGACCTCGGTGAAATCGCCCGCGGCCTAGGCCTGGTCGCCGGCATCGTACTGTGGGGCGCAGGCTTGTGGTGGTTGCTCACTGCTGTGCTGATTACCTTGCGCTACATGCGCCATGGCATGCCTTTCAATCTTGGCTGGTGGGGCTTCACCTTCCCGTTGGGGGTTTACAGCCTGGCCACCCTCAAGCTCGGTGCCTGGTTGGGCTTGGCCTTCTTCCAGCACATGGGCCTGGTGCTGGTGGTGGCGCTGGTTGGCTTGTGGATGATGGTCGCCAGCCTGACCCTGCGCGGCGCCTGGCGTGGTGAGCTGTTCGTCTCGCCCTGTATTGCCGGTTTGTGCAACAAGTAGATTGCATTTACCTGAGTGATTGTGGCTTTGTTCGGCCTGCGCGCCTCCAATTACAAAGCCCCACTCAGGTACACGGATGATGAGTCAAACCTCGCAATTCAGCCTTCTTGGCAAAAGACGGTTTTTGCCGTTCTTCATTACCCAGTCGCTGGGTGCGTTCAATGACAACCTGTTCAAGCAGTCGTTGATCCTCGCCATTCTCTACAAGCTGGCCATCGATGGTGACCGCTCCATCTGGATCAACCTCTGCGCCTTGCTGTTCATCTTGCCGTTTTTCCTGTTCTCGGCCCTGGCGGGCCAGTTCGGCGAAAAATACCCCAAGGACGCCTTGATCCGCCTGATCAAGCTGGCCGAGATCGGCATCATGGCTGTCGGTGCCATGGGCTTTCTGACCAATAATCTGATCCTGATGCTGCTGGCGCTGTTCGCCATGGGCACGCATTCGGCGCTGTTCGGGCCGGTCAAGTATTCGATCCTGCCGCAAGCGTTGCATGAACAGGAACTGGTCGGTGGTAACGGTCTGGTGGAAATGGGCACCTTCCTGGCTATTCTGGCCGGCACCATTGGCGCTGGGGTGATGATGTCCAGCTCGCACTACGCGCCGGTGGTTGCCTGTGCCGTGGTCGCCGTGGCAGCCCTGGGCTATCTGTCCAGCCAGTGGATTCCCCGGGCCAGTGCGGCCTCGCCGCAGATGAAGCTGAACTGGAATATCTTCACCCAGTCCTGGGCGACCTTGCGCCTGGGCCTCGGTCAGACCCCAGCGGTGTCGCGCTCGATTGTCGGTAACTCCTGGTTCTGGTTTGTCGGGGCGATTTACCTCACGCAGATTCCTGCCTATGCCAAGGACTGGCTGCACGGCGATGAAACCGTGGTGACCTTGGTGCTGACCTTGTTTTCGGTCGGGATTGCCCTGGGTTCCTTGCTGTGTGAGCGCCTCAGCGGCCATAAGGTGGAAATCGGCCTGGTGCCGTTCGGCTCGTTCGGCCTGACCCTGTTTGGTTTGCTCTGGTGGTGGCATTCGGGCGATGTACCCGTGGCAGCCACACCGTATGACTGGCTGACGCTGCTGGGCATGGCCCAGGCTTGGTGGACCTTGCTGGCGATTGTCGGCCTTGGCGTGTTTGGTGGCTTTTACATTGTGCCACTGTATGCGCTGATCCAGTCGCGCACGGCGGTGCAGGAACGTTCGCGGGTGATTGCCGCCAACAATATTCTCAACGCGCTGTTTATGGTGGTCTCGGCAATTGTCACCATCGTTCTGCTGAGTCTGGTCGAGCTGACCATTGCGCAATTGTTCCTGGTGGTCTCGCTGCTGAACATCGGTGTCAATGCCTACATCTTCCGCATCGTTCCTGAGTTCACCATGCGCTTCATGATCTGGTTGCTCAGCCACTCGATGTACCGGGTCGAGCACCGTGACCTGCAGCAGATCCCGGAGGAGGGCGCAGCGCTGCTGGTATGCAATCACGTGTCGTTCGTGGATGCGCTGCTGATCGGTGGCGCGGTGCGACGGCCGATTCGCTTTGTCATGTACTACAAAATCTACCAGTTGCCGTTGCTCAACTTCGTTTTCCGCACCGCGGGCGCGATCCCGATTGCCGGACGCAACGAAGATCCAGAAACCTACGAGCGGGCGTTCAAGCAGATTGCGGCTTACCTGGCGGACGGTGAACTGGTGTGCATCTTCCCCGAAGGCAAGCTGACCACTGACGGTGAGATTGATGAGTTCAAAGGTGGGTTGAGCCGGATCATCGAGCAAACCCCGGTGCCGGTGATTCCCTTGGCGTTGCAGGGGTTGTGGGGGAGCTTCTTCAGTCGCGACCCGGCCAAGGGCTTCTTTCGTCGCCTGTGGTCGCGGGTGACCCTGGTGGCCGGCGCTGCTATCTCGGTGGAGGTCGCGGAACCGGCACTATTGCGTGAGCGTGTCAGCCAGTTGCGTGGCGAGCAGCGCTAAGGGAGGCGGGCAAGGTCAGCTGGCGCTGACCTTGAGGCCAACCAGGCCGCAGACGATCAGCGCCACGCTGACCAGGCGGACCAGGGCCATGGATTCACCAAACAGGATGATACCGGCAATCACCGTGCCGACGGCGCCAACGCCGGTCCAGATGGCATAGGCGGTACCCAGCGGCAGTTCTTTCATGGCCAGGCCCAGCAAGCCGAGGCTGATGACCATGGCGCCGATGGTGAGCACGGTGGGGAGAGGGCGGGTGAAACCATCGGTGTACTTGAGACCGACAGCCCAGCCTACTTCGAACAGGCCGGCGAAAAACAGGATGATCCAGGACATGCAGAGTCTCCATCAGTTGATGGGGCCGTCCCCGAAGCGGTCACGCGGTGCGTCGTGAGGCCGTCCTCACAGTGGGCAATATAGTGCCCAAGTTGATCAGCGACCACAAGGCTAGCTTGTGGCCGCTGCCGCTACAGGTCAGATGCCTTGTGGAATATCTTCGCCTCCCAGCGCTTCGAACAGTGCCGGGAGGAATTCGCCGAAGGTCAGCATCATCAGGGTAAAGCTGGCATCCAGCTGCCCCAGCGCTTCGTCGCCACCGTCTTCTTCGGCCTGGTCTTGCAGCAGTTCTTCAAAGCGCAGGCGCTTGATGACCATTTTGTCGTCGAGTACGAACGACAGTTTGTCTTGCCAGGCCAGGGACAGCTGAGTCACGACCTTGCCGGTACCCAGGTGCAGCTGAATCTCGTCGCTGGTCAGGTCCTGACGTTTGCAACGAACAATGCCGCCGTCTTCGTGGGTGTCACGCAGCTCGCATTCGTCCAGTACATAGAAGTCAGGTGCAGCTTGCTGGGTCTTGACCCAGTCGGTCATGGTCGCGCTCGGGGCGATTTTCACGGTCACCGGGCGCACGGGCAGCGAGCCCATGACTTCACGCAGGGTCGAGAGCAGGTCTTCGGCACGCTTGGCGCTGGCCGAGTTGACCAGGATCAGGCCTTGCTTGGGGGCGATGGCGGCGAAGATCATCGAGCGGCGTATAAAGGCACGCGGCAGGAAGGCCTGGATGATTTCGTCCTTGATCTGATCGCGCTCCTTCTTATAGACCTTGCGCATCTGCTCGGCTTCGATCTCGTCGATCTTCTCTTTAACCGCATCACGCACCACGCTGCCAGGCAGGATGCGCTCTTCTTTACGTGCGGCGATCAGCAGGAAGTCACCGCTGACATGGACCAGGGGTGCATCTTCGCCTTTGCCGAAAGGGGCGACGAAACCGTAAGTGGTCAACTCCTGGCTGGCGCAAGGGCGCGCCGGCTTGCTGGCCAGAGCGGTTTCCAGTGCTTCGGGATCGAACGGGACATCCTGGGTCAGGCGATAGGTCAGCAGGTTTTTGAACCACATGGGGTGAATCTCTCCTTAACACATAAGGAGGGCATTATTCTCCGAGCAGGCACTTTAGGCCAAGCCCGCTAAGTCGTTGGAACGCCTGAAAAATTTTTTTAAAAAAGTGCTTGCCAGAGTGTTCGGTGCTCCGTAGAATGCGCGCCACACCGAGACGAAGGGTGATTAGCTCAGCTGGGAGAGCATCTGCCTTACAAGCAGAGGGTCGGCGGTTCGATCCCGTCATCACCCACCACTTCTCAGTGTATCGCGCAGCGGTAGTTCAGTCGGTTAGAATACCGGCCTGTCACGCCGGGGGTCGCGGGTTCGAGTCCCGTCCGCTGCGCCATATTTAGCTTCCAGGGCCCACTGAACACCCGGAAGCAACAAAGAAAGCGACCTTAGGGTCGCTTTTTTTGTTTCTGGATTTCGTCCAGAATCCACCAGCACGCTGGTACGTCGCAGTTTTCTCCGTGCCAGCCCCTACTGAGCAAGAGAACGATCATGCAGGATGCAAGCACTTCCCCAGCGCCTTTGCTGGGTATTGACCTGGGAACCACCAACAGCCTGGTGGCCGTCTGGCGGGATGGTCAGGCGCAATTGATCCCCAACGCCCTTGGCGACGTCCTCACCCCCTCGGTCGTCAGTCTCGACGACGACGGCAGTATCCTCGTAGGCTCGGCCGCCCGAGCGCGTCTGACCACCCACCCTGATCGTACCGTCGCGGCCTTCAAGCGTTTCATGGGCAGTGATAAAAAGCTTGAGCTAGGCGATCAGTCGTTCAGCCCCGAAGAACTCTCGGCCTTGGTGCTCGGTGCCTTGAAAGCCGATGCCGAAGCGTTCCTGGGCTGTACGGTGAACGAAGCGGTGATTTCCGTGCCGGCGTATTTCAGCGACGAGCAGCGCAAGCGCACCAGCTTTGCCGCCGAGCTTGCCGGTTTGAAGGTGCAACGCCTGATCAATGAGCCAACCGCTGCGGCCATGGCGTACGGCCTGCACGAGAAGAAGTTCGAACGCACACTGATCTTCGACCTGGGCGGCGGTACCTTTGACGTCACGGTGCTGGAGTACGCGCTGCCACTGATCGAGGTGCATGCATCGACCGGTGACAACTTCCTCGGCGGTGAAGACTTCACCGCGGCGTTGCTGCAGGCCTGCCTAAAGGATTGGCAACTGAAGCCCTCGGCACTGGAGCCACAAGCCCTGGCCAGCCTTGCCGATGCCATTGAGCAGCTCAAGTGCAAGCTGGGCGAGGGCGAGCAGCAGCTGAGCTGGAACGGTGCCGGTGAAAACCGCGAATGGTCGCTGGATGAGGCGCGGGCGCTGAAAATCTGGGCCATGCTGTTGGCGCGCATTCGCACGCCGATTGAGCAGGCGCTGCGGGATGCCCGGGTCAGCCCCAAGGACCTCGACAGCCTGGTGCTGGTAGGCGGCGCCACGCGTATGCCGGCGGTGCAGCAGATGGTTGCCACGCTGTTTGGCCGCCTGCCGTATCGGCACCTGGACCCAGACACCATCGTTGCACTCGGCGCCGCCACCCAGGCGGCTTGCAAGGCCCGCGACGCGGCGATCGAAGAGCTGATCCTCACCGATGTCTGCCCTTACACCCTGGGGATTAATACCAGCCGCAGCGAGACGGTGACGGGCGTGTTTTCACCCATCATTGAGCGCAATACGGTGATCCCGACGTCGCGCGTCGAGCGTTTCAGCAGTACCCATGTTGAGCAAAAATCGATCCGTATCGAGGTGTACCAAGGTGAACGGCCGTGGGTAAAAGACAATATCTTTGTTGACGCCTTCGACGTGCCGCTGACCCCCAACGGCAAGCTGCAGAGCCTGGATGTGCGCTTCAGTTATGACATCAACGGCCTGCTGGAAGTCGACGTGACCTTGCTCGACACCGGTGAGCAGCACAGCCACAGCATCGACCGCAGCCCCACCGGGCTGGATCAGCAGGCACGCCAGGCCAGTCATGCACGGCTTTCGGGTTTGAAAATCCATCCGCGTGATGCGCTGCCCAACCGCACCTTGCTGGCCCGCCTGGAACGGGCCTGGATGCAGAGCCTGGGCGATGAGCGCGAGCAGATCGGCCGCTGGCTGGATGATTTTTCCAATGCCTTGGCCGGTCAGCAAGCCGATCAGATCAGCACTCAGCGCAAGCGCCTCAGCGAGGCGCTGGAGCAACTGCGTTTTTAACCGTTCAAGCGCCGCAGGGCAGCTTGCAGGCCCGCCTGCAGGTTGAACTGCGTTGCGTTGACCGGCGCTACGCCGTAGCGATTGGGCAGCGGTTCACCTGGAAGGAACAACAGCACCACCGGCAAAAAGTGCAGAAAAGGCAGCAGCGCCGCGAACAGGATCAGTGTCGGGATACCCCGGCCGATATCGTGTAAACGACGCAGGCTGGCACTGCCCAACAGGCCGACGAACAGCAGGCCGAACAGGTACTGCAGCGGTGTACCAGCGGCCATTATCGTCAGTATCGGCCCGAGCAGGATGCTGCCGAGCACTTGCAGCCCGTAGCCCTTGCGACCCAGGCGGCTACCCAGTTTCCAGATGTGTAATGCGGGCACCGGCTGGTTGCTAGTGTTGGCCAGCAGCAGGCGTTCGGACCATGACAGCAATGCGGTCAGGGCTGCGCGAATGCCGGTGTCCATGCCGGGAAAGTCTTTGCCACGCTGCAACTCTTTGAGCACTTTGGCCCGTGGTACACCGTAGTTGCCAAAACGTACCAGGTTCTTCAGTGCATCCAGCGCGGTATAGAACAGCGGGGCATGGATCAAATGATCCTCTTCCAGCAGCTTGCGCGGCGGGTGCACAGGCTCACCCTTGATCAGGCCCGTGCGAAACGGCTCGAACCAGTCTTGCGAGCAGGTCAGGTTGGCAATGCGCTGCAATAGGTCGCGGTGCTGTTCGGCGCTCAGGCTTGGATCGTGATAGAGCACGCCACAGAGCAACATCAAGCCCAGCAGGTCGTCATCGAAGGCGCTTGGATTATTCTCCAGGCAGGCATAAAGCTGTTGATTGCTCGGTAGCTTGGCGCTGTCGAGGGCCTGCTGCACAGTGAGCAGGCCTCTGCCCATCAACTGCTGAACCGGGTCGTCAGGTTCCAGCCAACCCAGTAGCCCCTCAAGGTGGCCTTGCTCAGCTTGCAGACGCATCAGCCATTGGTGCAGCGGGGCAAAGGGATGTCCGGCCGGATAGCTCAGGCCCGCCAGCAATTGCGGCGAAACCAGCGCCAGCCAGCGTTCCGGCTGATTGATCAGGGCCAGCATGAACAGGTTCTGTCGATGCCAGTTCCACAGTTCGTCGTCGCTTGGCGGGCGGGGCAGCTCGATGCCGAGCGTGGCCAGTTGCGCCAACAGGTCAAGCGCATAAGGGACCGGGTACAAGGAGCTCGGCTCGATCGCCTCAGTCAGGCGGATCACCCCGGCAGCCGGGTAGCTGCGCATGCGCCGCATCCAGTCGCGGCACACGGGCAACACGTTGTCGTCAGTCAACGCTTCAGGCAGCTGTGCGTGCGCCGACGGGCTGTTGATGAAGGCGGTCAGGGCCAGGGCAATCGGTGATTCGTTCAACCAGCGTAGCTGTTGCTCAGCCTGGTACTGGAAGCCTTCGAGGATCAGCGCATCGAGTGGGTCGTCGCTGACCGTGTCGGCGAGTATCTGGCGCAGCAGACCACTGTCGCCGCGATGCAGAGCCCAGGCATGGCGATACAGGCGCTGCAGTTGAGCGTCCTCCTGTTCATCAAGCAGCCAGGCCAGCAGCGGCAACTCATCGCCACTGCTCATGCGCCATTTGACGAAGGTGCCTGCGACGCCTGGTAGCGCGTTGCGGGCCGCTTCGAACCAACGCGTCAGGGTTTCCGGGCGCTGTGACGGGCTGCCCCAAACCTGCGCGTGCTCGCCCAGATGATTGGGCCAGGTCAACACCGGGTCAAGGCGGTCAAAGGCCTGGATCAGCAGGGGCAAGCGCTGGGGCTGGTGGGTCAGGCACAACTCCAGCAGCCAGCGCGCCGCCTGCGGATGTTGGTACTCGCGCCATAGCTGCGTCCAGCTTTGGCGCGCCAATTCTTCCTGGCCAGTGTGGCTGCGCTGGCAGGCGAGCAGGTACAACAGATCGACGTCGTCCGGTGCCTGGCGCTGTTGCTCGGTAACCCTCGCGCACAAGGTCTTGCTGCCGATACCGGCCTGGCTGAACTGTACCAGCAAACGCTGGACAAAGGCCTCATCCGCGGGGAAGGCAAAGCAGGTGTGGGTGCTGGCAAAACTCTTGTATTCAAACAGCGGCCGATTGTGAAAGAGGTACTCGAGTGTGCGGGCAAACCATAAGGTTTCGATCTGCGCAACCGGCGGCCAATCCTTCATCAGGGCGGTGTCGAAGGGGTCCGCTTCAGCGATACGCTCAAGGAACTCTTCTGCCTGACGCGGCTGTTCCAGGTGCAGCAACTGATGGCTCCACCCCAGGCGCTTGGCCAACAATTGCGCGCAATTGTGGGATAGCGGACCGGCCTGCATCAGTTGGTACAGCAAGTGCCAGTTGACTTGTTCCAGGTCGGCCAGTGACAACTGATCGAGCTGCTCGATAAAGGCCTGCCACGCAGCCGGGTCGAAGCGCTTGCTGGCGTCTTCGAGCAGGGCGCTAAAAGCGCTCAGGGTGAGTTCGACAGGACCGTTGTCGACTGGCGCCTGTTCTTCATCTGCTGGGGCTTGATCCTGCTCCATACGGGCCAGTTTCAAGGCGGTTTCGTAGGCTTGGCGCAGGGCTTGAAAACCTTGTGGGTCGGTTTCCGGGTGGTGCTGCGGCAAGCGTGCGCGGTAGGCACCACGAATGACGTCAGGATCTGTGGTCGGCTCAATGCCCAGGTGTATCCAGCAACTCATGACCAGCAGTCCTCTTCCAGGGTGTCAGGGCGTTCCGGCAGGTCCAGTGGCAGGTCCCAGGGCAGGCTGGCGAGCAGGTTGCTGGCGCCGTTGTTGAGGTTGATGAGGATGCAGCGATTCCAGTGCTCGTCGCCCTGACGGGCCAAGTCCTGGGCCAGGTCATCATCACTGCTATCGGAGCAGTTCCACAGCGCCTTGCCGTAGATGTAGCCGGCCAGGTAGCTGTTCCAGCCGTTGTAGTAATGACGCGCACGCAGGGCCAGACGGCCCTGCAGCCAGAGGCTTTCTTCGGCACTGATCCAGCCTTTGCGCAGGCCGCTGCGCAGCAAGAAGCCCATGCGTCCCAGGTCCCAGGCGCGCACGCCGCCCTGGCCGCAGTCAGGCAGGGTCCGGTAGGCGAATTGGTACTGGATACGTTGGCGCGGGCCGAGTTGCGCCACGGCGTCTTGCCACTCGCTGGGCAGGCAACGGGCCGCTTGCCAATAGGCATTGCTGACTTCGCGGGCATGACCGTCATCGGCCATTTGCAACATGTCCAGCAACTGCCGACGATTGCTCAGCCCCCACCATTTCTGCAGGTCTGATTCGTCTTCATCTTCCAGCGCGTAGTAGGTGGCGGCGGTGTAGCTGGCGCCATTGAGGGCGGCCATGGGCGCGGAAAGCGCGTACAGCCAGTGCTGCTCGATTTCTTCCATGAAAACACTCCGGGGCCGGTAGGAAAATAGACAAGTGCCGGCCGTGATGGCGCGCATGATAAAGCCTGTTGCCAGGGTGTGCCATGCAATGGTGCAACTGAGCCATAGCGGTGCAGTGCGCCGACCGGTTTTTGTTGGAAAATGCCCGGCCCACATGACTTCGAGCATTCTGGCGCGACCCTTGCTAAAGCCTGAACATCCGGCAATCAACGCAGATTGCCCCGTTCACGACAAAGGCGCCGTGTTGCTCCTGCTTGTTTTCACAAGCCGGGGCAGCAAGGCGCCTTTTTGTTTGCGCAAGCAGGAGGTCGGCAGATGAGCAGCACTGTGCGCAGCGTTTGCCCGTATTGTGGGGTGGGATGCGGCATCGTCATGACGGTTGAAGGCAACCGGGTAACCAAGGTCAGTGGTGATAAACAGCACCCGAGCAATTTCGGTCGGCTCTGTACCAAGGGCCTGACCGCACATCAGCCATTGCGCGATTCAGGGCGCATGGAGCGGGCCTACCTGCGTGACCAGCGTCAGCGTGATCCGGTGCAAACAAGCATGGAGTTGGCCATTGAGGGGGCTGCCCAGCGTCTGCGCGCCATCCTGGACGAGCACGGGCCGGACGCCCTGGCGTTCTACGTTTCCGGGCAGATGTCGCTGGAGGCGCAATACCTGATCAACAAGCTGGCCAAAGGCTTTGTCCGCAGCCGGCACATCGAATCCAACTCACGCCTGTGCATGGCCAGCGCCAGCAGCGGCTATAAACAGTCGCTGGGGGCTGACGGGCCGCCGGGCAGCTATCAGGATTTTGACCGCGCCGAGGTGTTTTTCGTGATTGGCGCGAACATGGCTGACTGTCACCCGATCCTCTTTCTGCGCCTGCTTGACCGGCTCAAGGCCGGTGCCCGCCTGATCGTCGTCGATCCACGGCGCAGTGCCACCGCCGACAAGGCTGACCTGTTCCTGCAGATCAAGCCGGGCACCGACCTGGCGCTGCTCAATGGCTTGCTGTACCTGCTCAAACACAATGGCCACTGTGACGATGATTTTATTGCCCGCTACACCGAAGGCTGGGAGGGTATGCCGGCCTTCCTTGAGGACTACACCCCCGCACGCGTCGCGGCCATCACCGGACTGGCCGAAGCCGACATTCGCCAGGCCGCTGAATGGATCGGCCTGGCCCCAGAATGGATGAGCTGCTGGACCATGGGCCTGAACCAGAGCATTCACGGCACCTGGCAGACCAACGCCCTGTGCAATCTGCACCTGGCCACGGGGGCCATTTGCCGGCCTGGCAGCGGGCCGTTTTCGCTCACCGGGCAACCCAATGCCATGGGCGGACGCGAAATGGGCTATATGGGCCCTGGGCTGCCTGGTCAGCGGTCGGCCTTGATCGCCAGTGACCGGGCGTTCGCCGAGCAGCTCTGGCAGGTGCCGGCCGGCAGTTTGCGCAGTGAAGCCAGCGATGGCACGGTGGCCTTGTTCGAGCAGCTCGCTGCCGGGCAAATCAAGGCCTGCTGGATCCTCTGCAGCAACCCGGTGGCCAGTGTCGCCAATCGCCAACAGGTGATCGACGGCCTGCAGGCAGCGGAACTGGTGATCGCCCAGGATGCCTTTCTCGACACCGAAACCAATCGCTATGCCGATATCCTTCTGCCTGCGGCGCTGTGGGCCGAAGGGGAAGGGGTGATGATCAACTCCGAGCGCAACATGACACTGATGAACAAGGCCGTCGAGCCGCCCGGGGAGAGCTTGCCCGACTGGCAGATCATTGCCCGTGTCGCCTGTGCCATGGGCTATGCCGAGGCGTTCAGCTACGACAGTGCCGAGGCGGTGTTCGAAGAGCTCCGCAGGGCCTGGAATCCGGAAACTGGCTACGATGTACGCGGCGTCAGCTACGCCAGCCTGCGCCAGACGCCTCAGCAGTGGCCGTGTGAGCCGGGTCGGGAGGACAACCGCAGCCCGCTGCGTTATCGCAATGACGGGATCAGCCAGACGCTGTATCGCGATGGCGCCGGCCGGGTACCGGCCATTGCTTTTCCAACCCGCAGCGGCAGGGCCCGTTTCTTTGCCCGACCCTGCCTGCCCACCGCCGAGTTGCCGGACGAGGAATTTGCCCTGGTGCTCAACACGGGGCGTGTCCAGCATCAATGGCACACCCTGACCAAGACCGGCAAGGTCGCGGCGCTGAACAAACTCGATCCCGGCCCTTTCGTCGAACTTCATCCCGAAGACGCCCAGCGCCTGGGCATTGCTGAAGCGGACCAGGTACAGGTGCGCTCACGCCGTGGCCAGGCCGTATTGCCTGCACGGATCACCACACGGGTTTTGCCGGGCAATTGTTTTGCCCCGTTTCACTGGAACGATGTTTACGGCGACTTCCTGGCAATCAACGCTGTCACCAGCGATGCCGTTGACCCGGTGTCGCTGCAGCCCGCGTTCAAGTACTGCGCCGTGGCGTTGCAACGCGTGGCCGTTGAGCGTATTGCCGCTGTTGAATTCGAATCACAGACCTTGTCTGTGCAGGATCAGCACCTGTTGCTTTGGGCCTCGCAAACCGGCAACGGTCAGGCGTTGGCCGAGCAATGTGCCGAGCGCTTGCGCCAAGCGGGTTTGGCGGTGCAGTTGAGTTGCATGGAGGATGTCGCGCTGGAGCAATTGGACAGCCCCGCCAGCTTGCTATTGATTGCCAGTACCTTTGGTGATGGCGATGCACCGGATAGCGGCGCGGCGTTCTGGCGAGGGCTGCACGGTGAGCATTCGAGCCGTTGCGCAGGGTTGCCCTATGCCGTGCTGGCGCTGGGGGATTCCAGTTATGAGCAGTTCTGCGGTTTTGGTCGCAAGCTTGATCAGCGTTTGGCGGAGCTGGGCGGCCAACGGTTGTTGGAGCGCGTGGACTGCGAAGGTGATTTCGTCGAGCCGGCTGGCCAGTGGCTGCAAGCCTTGCTCGGCAAGCTCGGGCATCAAGGCGTTGAACCCATCGCGCAGTCATCCGTGCCAGTCTCAAGCAGCTTTAGCAAGCATCGGCCGTTGGCGGCCTGTCTGGTGGAGAACCGTTTGCTCAACAGCCCTGGCACCAGCAAGGAAACCCGCCAGATGGTGTTCGATCTGGGCGACAGCGGTTTCACCTATCAGGCCGGTGATGCCTTGGGCGTCTGGCCACGCAACTGCCCGGCGCTGGTCGAGGAGTTGCTGCTGGCGAGCGGTCTTGATGGCCGCCGTTGCGTCAGCCTCAAGGGGCAGCCCGACATGCCGTTGGTGCAGGCGTTAAGTGAGCATCTGGAAATTGCCCGTATCACCCCGCAGATACTTGAAGTGATTGCCCGCCACAGCGCTGACGGTGACTTGCAGCAACGGCTGCTGGCGCAAAACAAGGCGGCACTGAAGGACTGGCTATGGGGCAAGCAACTGGTCGATCTGGTGCAGGCGTTTGCACCGGTACTTGATCTGGACACCTGGTTGAGCGTGCTCAAACCGTTGCAGCCGCGACTCTATTCGATCAGCTCAAGCCAAAAAGCACATCCCGAACAGGTTCACCTGACCCTGTCCACCGTCCGTTATGGCCAGCGCAAGGGCGTGTGCTCCAGCTACCTGGCCGACCGGGCAGAGGGGTGGCGGGTGGCGATCTTCCCTCAGCCGACCAGCCATTTTCGTCTGCCTGCAGACAACTCGGCGTCGGTGATCATGGTCGGCCCAGGCACGGGGGTTGCGCCGTTTCGGGCTTTTCTTCAGGAACGTCAGGCGATGGCTGCCAGTGGGCGCAACTGGCTGTTGTTCGGCGAGCAAAAGGCCGCCAGTGATTTTTATTACCGCGACGAACTGTTGACCTGGCAGCGCGACGGCCACCTGAGCCGCTTGGACACCGCCTTCTCCCGTGACCAGACGGAGAAAATCTATGTACAACAGCGCATGCTCGAGCAGGGCGCTGACCTGTGGCGCTGGCTGCAGGAGGGCGCTTACTTCTATGTCTGTGGCGACGCCGGGCGCATGGCCCAGGACGTCGACGCCGCGCTCAAGCACGTGGTGCGCGAGCACGGTGCCATGAGTGTCGAGCGGGCCGAGGCCTATGTCGGCGACCTGAACCGCAGCAAGCGCTACCTGCGCGACGTGTATTGAATGCCCCATTAGGGGGAGGTGTGCACCAGTCTGGGTCGATGACAACGGCTCAAACTACTTGGAAAACCCCGGTTTCAAAGGTTTCTGGCAGTTGGCACGCTCCCTGCTTTTGTACTTTTACAACGTTCCCGCGGGTCAATGGCGATTCGCACGCGGAACTGCATAAAACGACCAGGCAAAGGCGCCTGGAGCTTCGGCTCCAGGCGCCTTTTTTGTTTTTCCGGGCTCGCCCCGGCAGCAGCGCCACCGTGAATGGCCTTGAGTGAGGATCGGGTATGAATGCAGCAATGACCATCGCCCCGCGGGAAAAACTGATCATTGTCGGCAACGGCATGGTTGGCCATCACTGCGTTGAGCAACTGATCGAACGCGATGCCCTGAGTCGCTTCGAGCTGCGGGTGTTCGGTGAAGAGCGCCAGCGCGCCTACGACCGGGTACACCTGTCCGAATACTTCAGTGGCAGCGATGCCGAGACTCTGGCGTTGGCGGCGGCGGGCTTGTACGCCGAGCAGGGCGTTAACCTGCACCTGGGCGAAGCGGTGCTGGACATTGATCGCCAGCGTCGTGAGGTGGTGACCTCGGTGGGACGCTATGCCTACGACTACCTGATTCTGGCCACCGGCTCCTATCCTTTTGTGCCGCCGATCGAAGGTTGTGAAGGTGCTTCACGGCTGGTGTATCGCACCCTCGATGATCTTGATGCCATTCGTGCGGCAGCGGCCAATGCCCGGCGTGGTGTGGTGGTCGGTGGTGGCTTGCTCGGGCTTGAGGCCGCCAATGCCCTCAAATCCCTGGGCCTGGAGGCCCATGTGGTGGAGTTCGCGCCGCGCCTGATGCCCGTGCAACTGGATGCCGAAGGGGGCACAGCCTTACGCGCGCAGATAGAAGCGCTCGGGGTCGGCGTGCACCTGTCACGGGCAACCCAGTCAGTAGGGGCGGGCGAAGATTATCGCTACCGGATGAATTTTGACGGTGGCGAGTTTCTGGAAACCGATCTGATCGTGTTTTCCGCCGGGATTCGTCCGCAGGATGCCCTGGGTCGCCGCAGCGGTCTGGACATTGCCGCGCGCGGTGGGGTGGTCATCGACAGCGCGTGTCGCACCAGCGATGCACAGATCTTCGCCATCGGCGAATGCGCGTCGTGGAACGGCAGTGTATTTGGCCTGGTAGCGCCGGGCTACAGCATGGCGCGCAATGTTGCCGGTGAGCTGGTGGGTGAGGACGCCGCCAGTTTTACCGGTGCAGACATGTCGACCAAGCTCAAGCTGCTGGGTGTCGATGTCGGTTCTATCGGCGATGCCCATGGCGTGACGCCGGGTTCGCGTAGCTACCGGTTCATCGACGAAGCCAATTCGGCCTACCGTCGCCTGGTCGTCGATGCCAGCGGCAAACGCGTGCTGGGGGCGGTGCTGGTCGGTGACAACAGCTACTACGACACGTTGCTGCAGTATGCTCAGAACGGCATCAGCCTGCCTGCCGACCCTGCCGCATTGATTCTGCCGCAAGTGTCTGGCGCACCCACCTTGGGGGCAGATGCCTTGCCGGACAGCGCGACCATCTGCTCCTGTCACAACGTCAGTAAAGGGGCGATCTGCAGCGCCATCGACAACGGCTGTGGCGAGCTTGGCGCGCTCAAGCAGCAGACCAAGGCCTGCACCGGTTGTGGTGGCTGCGCAGCCTTGCTCAAGCAGGTCTTCGAACACGAACTGATTGCCCGTGGCGTCAGTGTCGACAAGCGCCTGTGTGAGCACTTTGCCTACACCCGTCAGGAGCTCTACGCCCTGGTGCGCGTCGAAGGCATCCTCAGCTTCGACGAGATGCTCGCCAAGCACGGGCGCGGTGATGTCGGCTGCGATATCTGCAAGCCCACGGTGGGCTCGATTCTGGCGTCGTGCTGGAACCAACCGATCATGGACCCGTCACGGGTGCCGTTGCAGGACACCAACGACACCTTCATGGCCAACATGCAGAAGAACGGTACCTATTCGGTGGTGCCGCGCATTCCCGGTGGTGAAATTACCCCGCAAAAGCTGATCGTGATCGGTCAGGTGGCGCAGAAGTACGACCTCTATACCAAGATCACCGGCGGCCAGCGCATTGACCTGTTTGGCGCTCAGTTGCATGAGTTGCCGGCGATCTGGGGCGAGCTGATCGAGGCGGGTTTTGAAACCGGCCACGCCTATGGCAAGTCCACCCGAACGGTTAAATCGTGTGTGGGCAGCACGTGGTGCCGCTACGGCGTTCAAGACAGCGTGCAGATGGCCCTGACCTTGGAAGACCGCTACAAAGGCCTGCGCTCGCCGCACAAGCTCAAGTTCGCGGTGTCCGGTTGCACCCGCGAATGCGCCGAGGCGCAGAGCAAGGACATCGGCGTGATCGCCACCGAAAAAGGCTGGAATCTGTACATCTGCGGTAATGGTGGCATGCGTCCGCGCCATGCCGAGCTGTTCGCCACTGACCTGGATGATGCCGGTTTGATCCGCCTCATCGACCGCGTGCTGATGTTCTACATCCGCACCGCCGACAAGCTGCAGCGCACCTCGGTCTGGCGCGAGAGCCTGGAGGGCGGGTTGGATTACCTCAAGCAGGTGATCATCGAAGATAGTCTGGGCCTGGGGGCTGAACTGGAAGCACAGATGCAACTGGTGGTCGACCGTTACGAATGCGAATGGGCCAATGCGCTTAAAGACCCGGAAAAACTCAAACGCTTCCGTACCTTCGTCAATGACCAGCGTCCTGACCCCGGTGTGCATTTTGTCCGCGAACGTGGTCAGCGTCGGCCTATCGCCGCGGCTGAACTGCAGTTGATCCCGACCACTGAAGAGGTGCTGTGATGAGCCTGTCCAATGCTGTAGTAAATCTGCAACCCCACGACTGGCAAGCGGTCTGCAGCCGTCACGATCTGGTCGCGCAATCGGGGGTAGTGGTCTGGTTCGAGGGCCGCCAGGTGGCGTTGTTCTACCTGCCGGAGCAGGAGGTATCGCTATTTGCCCTCGACAACCAGGACCCCAAGTCCGGTGCCAATGTGATCGGCCGCGGGCTGGTTGGCCAGCTCAAGGGTGAACTGGTGGTAGCAGCGCCGTTGTACAAGCAGCATTTCAGTTTGAGAGATGGTCGTTGCCTGGAGGACCCGCAGCAGGCGTTGCAGGTGTGGCCGGTGCGGCTGCGCGGTGAACAGGTGGAGCTGGGCTCAATGTAGCCGCTGCCGGCAGGCTGTGATCGGGTGTGAAATGGCCGCCATTCATACATCCGATGACGACTGCTTCGCAGCCGATCGCAGCCTTTCGGCAGCGGCTACACGCGGTGAACCGCAAAGCAGTCGCAGTCCACGCAAGCGCTCGATAAACTCCGGGGATGAACCTCGACACCCGAATCAAATTCCGCCATTTGCTGTGCTTTCTTGAAATCGCCCGCCAGGGCAGTTTTGCCAAAGCCGCCGACGCCATGGCAATCACTCAGCCGGCCATCTCCAAGACCCTCAAGGAGCTGGAAGAATTGCTGCAGACCCGGCTGTTCGAGCGCAGCAAGCAGGGGGTCGAGCTGACCCCGGCCGGGGTGCGTTTCATGCGCTATGCCGGTCCCAGCGTGCAGGCGCTGCGTGAGGGCGTGAGCAGTGTGCGTGGCGAAGAGCATGCGCCACCACAGGTGCGCATCGGTGTGCTGTCGACGGTGGAAAGCCTGTTGATGCCAGAGGTGCTTTGCCGTCTGCATCAACGCCATGATGCCCTGGTGGTCAGCGTCGCTACAGGCCCGAGCGCGTACCTGCTGGCGCAACTGCATGTGGGGGAGCTGGACCTGGTGATCGGGCGTATGACTGATAGCCCGCAGATTCAAGGCCTTTTATTTGAGCACCTGTACAGCGAATCAATGTCGTTGGTGGTGCGTCCGGGCCATCCCTTGCTCGCCCGTCAGCCCCTTGAGCGCAGTCAGCTTGGACGCTATCCGCTGGTGCTGCCGTTGGCCGGCACAACCATCCGCAAGCATGCCGACAGCCTGTTCGTGCAGTGCGCCATCGAGCAACCGGTACAGCGCTTGGAAACGCTTTCACCGGCCTTGAGCCGACGTTATGTGCAAAGCAGCGACGCCGTCTGGGTCGCACCGCGTGATGCGGTGCGCATCGACCTGGGGCGTGGTGAGTTGTGTGAACTGGACCTGGGTGTAAAAGAACCGGGAGGCTCGGTGGGCATCTGCAGCAACGCCGCCTTGCCGCTGAGTATGCCGGCACGCTGGTTGTGTGAGGTGCTGCGCGAAGTGGCCGGTCAGTACCGCGACGGCCGTTATCCATGAAATCTTCATGAACTTACAAACAGCTACAAAACCTGCGCGGGGAAGTTGCTCAAGTGCGTTGTCCCGTCAATACTGGCCACTGGCTGCAGCTTTGTAAGAAGAACCGTTTACTTGGCTGAACTTATCCGGCTTTTCTTGCTCCTATGCCGGTAGCCATTGATCGTGGCCGCCTGATAAGCTCGCGGCTTTACTCGATTGCCCTATTGGCGCATGAACAAGGAAATAGCATGAAACAGCATCGGTTGGCGGCTGCGGTTGCCCTGGTTGGTCTGGTCCTGGCGGGTTGCGATTCGCAGACCAGCGTCGAGCTCAAGACTCCGGCACAGAAAGCCTCCTACGGTATTGGCCTGAACATGGGCAAGAGCCTGGCTCAGGAAGGCATGGACGACCTTGATTCAAAAGCGGTTGCTCAAGGCATCGAAGATGCTGTCGGCAAGAAAGAACAGAAAATCAAGGACGAAGAACTGGTCGAAGCCTTTGCAGCCCTGCAAAAGCGCGCTGAAGAGCGCCTGGCCAAGATGAGCGAAGAGTCGGCTGCTGCTGGCAAGAAGTTCCTTGAAGAAAACGGCAAGAAAGCGGGTGTCGTGACCACCGCTTCCGGCCTGCAGTACGAAGTGATCAAGAAGGCCGATGGCGCTCAGCCAAAGCCGACTGACGTGGTAACCGTTCACTACGAAGGCAAGCTGATCGATGGCAAGGTCTTCGACAGCTCGGTTGAGCGTGGCAGCCCGATTGACCTGCCGGTCAGCGGTGTGATCCCAGGTTGGGTCGAAGGCCTGCAACTGATGCACGTTGGCGAGAAGTACAAGCTGTACATCCCCTCCGACCTGGCTTACGGTGCCCAGAGCCCGAGCCCGATGATCCCGGCCAACTCTGTTCTGGTTTTCGAACTGGAACTGCTGGGCATCAAGGATCAGGCCAAGCCTGACGCCGACGCCGCCGAGTAATCCGCGCGCGATACTAACAACGCCCCGTCTCGACGGGGCGTTGTTGTTTCTGCCAACCGGTTCGAACCGATGCGGGTCAGGTACGGTCTGAAAAGCTGCACCCGGTGCAGAAAAGGTGCAGGATAAACAAAACGTTTGCGCGATTGAAACAGGTGTGTAAAAAACGCCCGATTTGAGCCCGGCCCTTGCCCGGCGGGCGCCTTGGAGCGCATATGGCGCTCTGTTCACAAGGTTATCCACAATTATTGTGGATAACCTTTCCCTGGTTGGCCCTTGGAGGCTGTATGAAAGCACCGTGGAATTTCGCCCGCTTTCTGCCCTTGGCTGAGCGCTTGCTCAGTCGCGGCCGTCTGCCAGCGTTGCTGTTTGCTGTGGCCCGCAAAGGCCCGCGGCTGGGCAAGTTGCGTGAAGACGTGCGTCTGATGCAGGCCCTGTGCCTGGCCTGGTGGCGTGGTGAATACCGTTCGATCAGCCCCAGGGCGCTGGTGACGGTGGTGGCGGGGCTGCTGTACTTTGTCAGCCCCCTGGACGCGATCCCCGACTGGTTGCTGGGCGTGGGGTTTCTCGATGACATTGCCGTACTGGCCTGGGTCATGAAGGCCGTGTCGGACGAACTGGCCGCCTTCAACGCCTGGCGCAACCGTCAGGCGCCGGAAAAACTGCGCGTGGTCGAGCGTTTGCCGGCCACCCCTGAAGCCCTGCGACTGGAACAGCCCAAAGGCTAATTACATCAGCTCCCTGCACACCCTTGTTGGCTGGTAATATAATTGGCATAAGGATTATGCCTACCGATTACATATCGTAATCCTACAAGGGGGTTGTAATGGGTATTCAGGTCATCAGCCGGGACGGTCAACCCGAGTATGCGGTTGTACCCTGGGAGCAGTACCAGGCACTACTGAAGGCGGCCGGCCTGCGTGAGCCAGCAGCCGTCGACAGCACACAAGTCACCCCTCAAGAAAGTGTCAGCTTGCCGCATTTCAGCGAGTTGGCGCGTTTGCGTGAAGGCAAGGGACTGGCGCCAGAACAGTTGGCGCGCAGCGTTGGCATCAGTCCGGTATACCTGGCTCTGATCGAAAGTGGTGAGCGCCAGCCAGATGCCGCGATTCGCCGCAGTCTGGCCTGGGAATTGGGTGTCGCAGGCTGGAGCGAGCCATCGTGAGCGGTGTCAGGATCAGCCGCCAGCACTGGGATGGTTTGCTTGGTGAATTGGACTTGGCCCGCCGCCAACGTCATCTGCTGACCTATCGTGCATTGCTCGAGCGCCTGCAGTTGCCAAGCCCGGCCATGCAGACACTGACCGCAGCGCTGGAGCATCTGGCGGCGCTCGATGCCCGTGCCGAGCAGCCGCTGCGCAGCTCATTGGTGATCAGCCAGGGTGCCAGCCGTTTGCCGCGTACCGGTTTTTTCGAGTGCGTTGAGCGCCTGGGGCGTTTTTCCGGGCCGTCGGATGGCATGGCTGCGGCCTCCTGGCATGCTTCGGAAGTGGTGCGAGTGTTCGAATACAGCTACCCGGAAAAAGAAGAGGCCTGAGGATTATCACGGGCTGGCTCGGGGGGCTTATCCATTCAATGTGGCGATGCTGCTGGCCCCTTCCGCCCTTACGGCGGCCTACTTTTTCTTGGATAAAGTAGGCAAAACCGCTTGCTCCTGTATACGGCCCTATAGGCATCGATGCAGACACCGCGCAGCAACGGACACGGCGTCGATACCATCGCCGGAAAGAGCGGCTCCCACTAGCTACCCACTGCTAAACCTGCTGTCGAAGAGGTTCCGTGAAAAACCAAAAAAAAGGGACTGAGGCCAACGGCGCTCAGTCCCTTTTTTTCGACAGAATGGTGACTGTTTAATGACTCAATAGCGGCACAGTCACATTATTTTGCCGTCACCTTTTACGGGTTGTTTTTCGCCACGGCCGAGTTCAGCCCCAGGTAGTCGAGCAGGATTCGCCCGGACTCTGTCAGGTAGGCGTCGTCTTCCGGTTTGGTATCGTCCGGCTCGACTGGCAGTGCGTCTTCGTCTTCCTTCTTCAGTTCCTTGAGCGGCTCTTCGCCCTTGGCCTTGCGCCGGGTGTTTTCCAGTGCCAGTTGCTTGCTTTCAATGTCGGCATGCTGGGCACGGCGTTCGGCTTCGTTGAGGCTGACAGTCTTCTCGTTCATCAGCTTCTGGGTCAGCGCCAGGCGGTCGCGAATGTAGACGAACTCCGGATCCTTGGCGGTGCGGCTGTCATGACGGGCCTTGAGTTGGGCCAGGTACGGCTTGAACGGATCAACCGCAGGCTTGATTGCCGGGCGGATGGTGTCCCACGGCATGGCTTCAGGCAGGGCGCTCTCGCCGATTTCCTTGGTGTCGATGATCGACGGGTAGTCGATGTCCGGCAGTACGCCCTGATGCTGGGTGCTCTGTCCGGAGACACGGTAGAACTTGGCCAGGGTCAGCTTCAGTTCGCCATGGTTAAGCGGCTGGATGGTCTGCACGGTGCCTTTGCCGAAGGTCTGGCCACCGAGGATCAGCGCACGGTGATAGTCCTGCATGGCGCCGGCGAAAATCTCCGAAGCCGAGGCGGACAGGCGGTTGACCACCAACGCCAGCGGGCCTTTGTAGAAGGCACCGGTGTTTTCGTCTTCGAGCACGTCGACGCGACCGTCGCTGTTGCGTACCAGCACCGTCGGGCCCTTGTCGATGAACAGGCTGGTCAGCTCTGTGGCTTCCTGCAGGGATCCGCCGCCGTTGTTGCGCAGGTCGATGACCACGCCGTCGACTTTTTCCTTCTGCAGTTCGGTGAGCAGCTTCTTCACGTCACGGGTGGTGCTCTTGTACTCCGGATCACCGGCACGGAAGGCCTTGAAGTCCAGGTAGAAGGCCGGGATCTCGATGATGCCGAGTTTGTAGTCGCGGCCATCCTGCTTGAGTTTGAGCACCGACTTTTTCGCCGCCTGCTCTTCAAGCTTCACCGCTTCACGGGTGATCGGCACGATCTTGGTGGTCTGGTCGTTCGGCGCATTGCTGGCCGGGATCACTTCCAGGCGGACCACAGAGCCCTTCGGCCCACGGATCAGCTTGACCACTTCATCCAGGCGCCAGCCGATCACGTCGACCATTTCCTTGTCGCCCTGGGCAACACCGATGATCTTGTCGGCCGGGGCCACTTGCTTGGTCTTGGCGGCAGGGCCGGCCGGGACCAGGCGCACGATCTTGACCTGATCGTTGTCGCTTTGCAGCACGGCACCGATACCTTCGAGCGACAGGCTCATGTTGATATCGAAGTTTTCCGCGCTGTCTGGCGACAGGTAGTTGGTGTGCGGGTCGTAGGACTGGGCGAAGGTGTTGATGTAGGTCTGGAAGATATCTTCAGCGCGGGTCTGGTCCAGGCGCGTCAGCTGATTCTTGTAACGCTTGGTCAGCAGCTCCTGAATCGCCTTGGGTTCTTTGCCGGCAATTTTCAGACGCAGCACTTCATCTTTGACACGCTTGCGCCACAGGTCGTCGAGTTCAGCCTGGTTCTTGACCCACGGGGCGTCCTTGCGGTCGACCAGCAGGGTTTCCTTGGTGGTGAAATCGAAGTTGTCGACACCTTTGTTCAATTCAGCCAGGGCGAAGTCCAGACGCGATTTGACCCGGTCCAGGTAGCGCTTGTAGATGGTGAAACCGGGGTCGAGATTGCCGCTTTTGAGGAAATCGTCGAACTGGGTCTTCCACTTGTCGAACTCGGCGATATCGCTGGCCAGGAAATAGCTGCGCGCCGGATCGAGCAGTTTGATGTAGCTGTCGTAGATGATCACTGAGCGCGCATCATTGAGCGGCGGCTTGCTGTAGTGGTGGCGCTTGAGCAGCTCAACCACGTTGAGGCTGGCAACCACTTCATCGCGGTCAGGCTGGAGTTTATCCCAGCTGTTGGCGGCCCATGCATTGCCTGCCAACGGCAGACTGCCCAGGCCGATCAACAGTGCGAGGGTGGTGCTTGGCAAAAAATGCTTCATGCTGATTCGACGTAGGGACAATTGATCACGCATATTAGGCCGTCTTTGGATTCGCCGGTTCCATCAGAACCGGACGCATAATGCAAAAAGCCCGGGGCTACAGCACCCGGGCTCAGTCATGACTCAACTATGGAGGCACTGTGAAGGCATTGCAAGGCGTTGACGGACATGTGGAGTGGGTTACGACGACAAGTCCAACCTGCGATATCGGTCAAGTACGAATTCGCGTGGCTGCCGCCGGCCTCAATCGTGCCGACCTGCTGCAGCGTGCCGGGCTCTACCCACCACCGCCGGGAGCCAGCGAATTTCTTGGCCTGGAGTGCTCCGGGGTGATCAGTGAGGTGGGCGCTGGCGTCGCCTGGCAGGTCGGTGATCGGGTTTGCGCACTGCTCGCCGGTGGCGGCATGGCCGAGGAAGTGGTGGTCGATGCGCGTCACGTGTTGCCGGTACCGGAAGGCCTGAGCCTGCAAGAAGCCGCAGCCATTCCCGAGGTGTACGCGACGGCCTGGCTCAATGTGTTCCAGCTGGCCGGGCTCAAGCCAGGGGAGAAGGTCCTGCTGCATGCGGGCGCCAGTGGCGTGGGGTCGGCGGCGATTCAGCTGTGCAAGGCGTTTGGCAGCCCATGCTGGGTCAGCGTTGGCTCGGCCGAGCGTTTGGCCTACTGTGAAGAGCTAGGGGCCAGCGCGGGTGTAGTGCGCGGCGATGACCTCAATGGTTTGAACGATTTCGGGCCATTCGACGTGATTCTCGACCCGGTCGGTGCCAACTACGCCGAGCTCAACCTCAAGTTGCTCGCCCGTGACGGACGTTGGGTGATCATCGGCTTGATGGGCGGGCGCAAGGCTGAGCTGGACCTGGCGCAGCTGTTGGTCAAGCGCGTGCAGGTGATCGGCTCGACGTTGCGCACCCGCGATGACCAGTTCAAGGCAGATCTGCTCAGCGATTTGGGCCACCAGGTCTGGCCGTTGTTCAGCGAAGGCCGACTCAAGCCGCAACTGGCCAAGGCGTTCCCGATCAAGGATGCCGAAGCTGCGTTTGCCGAGCTTGCGAGCAATCAGGTGTCGGGCAAGCTGGTGTTGGTAATCGACGAGAGCCTGGCGTAGGCCGTATCGCCGGCAAGACCGGCTCCCACAGGATCGGTGTCACACCGTCTTTTGTGGGAGTTGGCCTTGTTCAGGTCCAGGTGTGAATCGGCCAGCCGTTCTTCTCGGCATGCTCACGCAGCACCGGGTCCGGATTGACCACATGCGGGTAATCCACCTTCACTAACAGCGGCAAGTCGTTACGCGAGTCGGAATAGAAACTCGCGCCTTCCAGATTTTCTTCTTCCTGATCCAGCCATTCCAACAAGCGGGTGATCTTGCCTTCACGGTAGGTCAGCACGCCGGTGGTCTTGCCGCTATACACGCCATGGGCTACCTCCAGCTCGATGCCAAGGATTTCATCGATGCCCAAACGCTCGGCAATCGGCCGCACCAAGTGCGTGCCGGACGCCGAAATCACCAGAATCCGGTCACCTGCCTTGCGGTGTGCGGCGATGGTTCGCGTCGCGTCACTGAAAATGATCGGTTCGATAAAATCTTCCACCCACGGCCCGACCAGATGATCGACCTCTTCCGGTGTCCGTCCGATCAGCGGCTCAAGGCTGAAGGTCATGTAGTCCTCCATCGCCAGGTGCCCCTTGCCATAGGCGTCCATCAGCTCCCGGTCGCGACGCAGGAAAGATTCGCCGTCGACCCAGCCAAGGCGGGCCATCTGTTCGCTCCACAGTGAGGCGCAGTCGCCGTGGATCAGGGTTTCATCCAGATCGAAAATCGCTAATGCCATGTTAAAAAAACTCCTGTGCAACCCTCAGGCGACTTCGCAGAGGGCGGTGGGATCGATCGACAAGGATACGCGCTGGCCGTCGGGGTGCAGATCGGCGGGCGAACGATTGAGCACATCGACCAGTAATTCTACCCCGCGGGCTTCGACCCGGTAGCGGATCACGTTGCCGAGCAGGCTGTGGCTGCGCACCAGGCCTTCCAGTTCGCCGTTGAGGCTCAAGGCGATGGCTTCCGGGCGGATAGCCAGACGGCTGCTCACCGGACGCTGCAGCAAACGGCTAGCGCTCTGGGCGTCGAGCAGGTTGTAGTTGCCGATAAAGCCTGCGGCAAAGACATCCACAGGCGCGGTGTAGAGGGTTTCGGCATCGCCACTTTGAACAATGCGGCCCTGGTTCATCAAGAAGATGCGATCAGACAGGGTCAGCGCTTCTTCCTGGTCGTGGGTGACGAAGATGGTCGTCAGGCCCAGCTCGCGCTGGATCTGGCGGATCTGTTCACGCAGGTGCTTGCGGATTCGCGCATCGAGTGCCGATAACGGCTCATCGAGCAGCAGCAAACGTGGTCGGGTCACCAGCGAACGTGCCAGGGCGACCCGCTGGCATTGACCGCCGGACAACTGATGCGGATAGCGACTGGCGAAGTCTTGCAGTTCCACCAGTTGCAACACCTCGCGCACCCGGCTGCGGCTGTCATCGGCGTTGACCTTTTGCATGCGCAGACCGAAGGCCACGTTCTGTTCCACGGTCATGTTGGGAAACAGCGCGTAGCTTTGGAACACCATGCCGATGCCGCGCTTTTGCGGGCTCAGCGGTACCAGGTCGTGGCCATCGAGGAGAATCTTGCCGCTGTCGACCGCCGTCAGGCCGGCGATGCACCGCAGCAGGGTGGACTTGCCGCAGCCGGAGGGGCCGAGCAGGGTCACGAATTCGCCGCGCTGGATTTCACAATTGATGTCGTTGAACACGGGGCTTGCGCCATAGCTCTTTTGCAGATTCTGTACGCTGACAAAGCTCATATCAGGACTTGTCCTTGTTCAGGCGGTTAGCTGCCCACGTCAGCACCAGCACGAAGAAAAAATAGGAAATCACCAGGGCACTGTTGAAGTGGCCACTGCTGTTGCGCATGTTGTTCAGGTACACCTGCAGGGTTTCGTAGCGGGTACCGACCAGCAGGTTGGCGAACACGAACTCGCCGAACAGGAACGAGAACGACAGCAGCAAGGCGACCAGCAGGCCTTTGCGCAGGTTCGGCAAAACCACCAGAAACGCGGCCTGAAAGGTGCTGGCGCCGAGCAGTTGGGCCGCGTCCATCAGGTCGCGCAGGTTGATGGCCTGCAGGTTGTTGGTAATCGCCCGGTACATGAACGGCAGGGCCACGGTGAAGTAGCAGCCGATCAGGATCCACGGTGTGCCGACCATGGCCATCGGGCCCGAGCCATACAGTTGCAGCAGCCCCACCGACGACACCACCGGTGGCACGGCAAAGGGCAACAGGATCAGGATGTTCATCAGCGCGTCGAGCCGCGGAAAGTGGTAATGGACTACGAACAGCAACGGCAGGATCAGCAGCACCGACAGCAGCAGGGCGCCGACGCACACCAGCAGCGACTGGCCGAACGCGGCGAGAAAGCGCGGATCGCTCCACAGTGCCAGGTACCACTTGAAGGTCAGGCCGCTGGGCAGCAGGCTCGCCGACCAACTGGTGGCCAGTGAATAGAGCAGGGTCCCTGCTAGCGGTAACAACAGAATGATGAACAACAAATAGACCATCAACCGATGGTAGAGGCGGCTGGTGCCGGGTTCAGCGCGCGACATGGTAGCTCCTCTTCAACAGCCATTGATGGACGATGGTGACCAGGGTCATCAACCCCACCAGGATTATTGCCAGGGCGCTGGCCAGGTTCGGGTCCAGTGAAATGTCGCCGGCCACCAGCGCCGCGATACGGATGGGCAGGACGTTGAAGTTGCCAGTGGTCAAGGCATACACCGTGGCGTAGGCGCCCAGGGCGTTGGCCAGCAAGATCACGAAGGTGCCCAGCAGTGCTGGCGTCAGTACCGGCAGGCCGATCAGTCGCCAGTATTGCCAAGTGTTGGCGCCGAGCAGTTCGGCCGATTCGCGCCAGTCTTCGCGCAGGGCGTCGAAGGCGGGGTAGAGCAACAATACCCCCAGGGGGATCTGGAAGTAGGTGTAGAGAATGATCAGACCGGTCTTCGAATAGAGGTTGAAGTCTTCGATGATCCCGGCCTGTTTCAGCAGCAGGGTCAAGGCGCCGTTGAAGCCGAGCAGGATGATGAAGGCAAAGGCCAGCGGTACGCCGGAAAAGTTGCTGGTCATGTTGGCGAAGGCATTGACGAAATCGCGTAGGCGCGAGTCGACCTTGCGTAGCGAATAGCTGCCTAGAATGGCGATCAACAGGCCGAATACACTCGACCAGAAGCTGATTTCCAGGCTGTGCTGAATTGCCTGGCGATAGAATTTTGAGCTGAACACCTTGCTGAAGTTGGCCAGCCCCCAACCGCTTTCGGCCTGTAAGCTGTGGATCGCCACCCAGGCCAGCGGTGCAATTTGAAAAATGATGAAAAACACGGCAAACGGTAGCAGGCACAACGCTGCCAGCCAGCGCCTGCGTTTGATCGAATTCACTTGAGCAACTCCCGACATACCGGCTTGTCATGGGGGACGCCAAGCAGCTCGCAGATCGTCCCGCACAAATCGGTTTGCAGCGGCTTGGCGGCAGGATCGAGGCTGAAGGCGTCACCAAACACGAACAGCGGCACCTCGCGCTCTTCGGCCAGCAGGCCGTTGTGTGAGCGGTCGTTGTTCATGCCATGGTCGGCGGTGACCAGCACCTGGTAACCCTCTTGCAGCCAGGTCTGCAGGTAGTCGGCCAGGAGGATGTCAGCGCTGCGGGCGCTGTTGCGATACTGGCTGCTGTCCAGCCCGTGACGGTGACCGGCGTCATCGATGTTCATCGGATGCACCAGCAGAAAGTTTGGTGCGTGGCGGCGGCGCAGGTACTCGGCGTCGGCGAACAGGTGTGAATCCGGGTAGTGGTCGGCGTAGTAGAACAGACCGTGCTGGATCGGCAGTTTGGGTGCATGGGTGTGGCGGTCGCGCAACGGGTCGAAGGGCGAGCGGTTGTACAGTTCGCTGACCCAGTGGTAGGCCGCTGCCGCCGTGCCCAGACCGGCTTCACGGGCATAGTGGAAGATGCTGCGCTGAGTGGAAAGGCGGGTGACGTTGTTGTGAACGATACCGCTGTCGATCGGTGCTACACCGGTGAGGATGCATTCGTACAAGGGGCGCGACAGCGCTGGCAGTTCACACTCCAGGCGATACAAGGCTGCGCGGTCGGCTTCGACATAGGCATGCAAGTGGCCCATGGCGTGGTAGGCGACTTGATGGTTGAGGCCGTCGAGCAAGACCAGGATGACGTTGTGATTCATGGGTTCTCCGGGTTAGGTGATGATCGCTTCGTCGGCAAGGCCGACTCCCACAGGATTTGTGCTGACTCTGTCCATGTGGGAGCCGGCCTTGCCGGCGATTGAGGACGCTGGGATTTCCCTGGCGCCCCGAAGCCTCACTCCATCTCGATAATCACTTGCTCTTGCCACATCTGCGGTAGTTTCTTGGAGGTCGCTTCCCAGGCCGCGGCATCCTTGATCGGCTGCACCGCCTTGTATTGCTCGTTCGGCAGCAGCTTGGCCTGCACATCAGCCGGCAGCGTCAGGTGTTCGGCACGGATCGGCCGGGCGTGACCGATCGCCAGGTTGGTCTGCCCGGCATCGCTGAAGATGTACTCACGGGTCAGTTTGGCCGCGTTGGGGTTTTTGGCGTACTTGTTGATGATGGTGGTGTAGCCGGAAATCACCGAGCCGTCCGACGGGATCAATACTTCAAAACGATTTGGGTCGATCTGCTGGCGGTAGCTCAGGCCGTTGAAGTCCCAGACCACACCGACTTCGATCTCACCCTTTTCCAGGGTCTGGATGGTCGGGTTGGCCAGCGACAGGCGCTTCTGCTGGGCCAGTTTGGTGAACAGTTGCAGGCCCGGCTCAATGTTTTTCTCATCACCCTTGTAGGCAATGGCGGCAGCCAGTACGCCGTTGGCGGCCTGGGCGGCGGTACCAACGTCGCCAATGGCCACCTTGTATTTGCCTTTTTCCAGGTCATGCCAGGTTTTCGGCATGTCCGCTTCCTTGACCAACTGCTTGTTGATGATGAAAGCAATGGAGCCGGTGTAGGCCAGCGCCCAGTGGCCATCCTTGTCTTTGGCCCAGGCCGGGATCTGCTCCCAGGTGCTCGGCTTGTATGGCTGGGTCACACCTTTGGCCACGGCGATGGGGCCGAAGGCGGCGCCGACGTCACCGATGTCGGCGCTGGCGTTGTCTTTCTCGGCATCGAACTTGGCCACTTCCTGGGCCGAGCTCATGTCGGTGTCCATGTGTTTGAGGCCGTATTTTTTCGCCAGGTCCTCCCAGGTGCCTTTCCAGTTGGCCCAGGCATCGGGCATGCCCACGCTGTTGACGGCGCCTTCCTTGCGGGCGGCGTCCTCGAGGGCCTTGAGGTCGGTGTCGGCGGCCATGGCCGATGTGCACAGGGCGATGGTCGAGCCTAGCAGTGATGCCAGAAAAAGGTGTTTCATCCGAAGCTCCTTGGTGGGTGCCTTGCAAACGCGAAGTGGTGTTGGACGTCGTTGCGATTCGGTTGGTCTAGGTCAGCAATACCCGAGCCAAGGTAGGTCTGTAGCATGACAATTTGATGTCGATGCCGGCTCCCGGCCATGGTCTGCGCCCCTGAAAATCAAGCGTAGACCAGGTTGGCTGTCATCTGGCGTTCATCTGTGTTGCCTAGGCTTGCACTATTCTCATAGCCCTGAAGGCGCCAATAGTGCGCGCTGCCGGTGCTGGACTAGTCCAGATAGGTAACCTTTGATGCAACCACTGCCACCGCGAGCAGTAACAGCTATCTGCCATGCCCTGCAGGAGCAAATCGAACACGGCTTACTCTTGCCCGGCGGCAAGTTGCCGGCTGAGCGCAAGTTGAGCGAGGTGTTCGACACCACGCGCATCACCTTGCGCGAAGCGTTGGTGCAACTGGAGGCGCGCGGGCTGATTTACCGTGAGGAGCGGCGTGGCTGGTTCGTGGCGCCCGAGCGCCTGACCTACGACCTGATCGAACGCAGCCATTTTCACGCCATGGTCCGTGCCCAGGGCCGTGAAGCCTCTACGCAGCTGTTGTCGGCGCGGCTTCAGCCGGCAGCGGCCAGTGTGTGCGCGCGCTTGCAGTTACCGGCGTTATCCAGCGTGATCCAGGTGTGTCGTTTGCGCAGAATCGATGGGCGGGCGGTGTTGTATGCCGAGCACTACCTGAATCCCGAGTATTTCCCCGGCATACTTGAGCACGACTTGAGCCAGTCGCTGACCGAGCTCTATCAGCGGCACTACGCGATTCACTATGGGCGGGTGCGGTTCGAGATCCTGCCCACGGCATTACCGGTGGCCGCCGCCCTGGCGCTGAAGGTGTCCGCAGGCAGCCCGGGCTTGCACATCACCCGGGTCAACAGCGACCAGCAGGGCCGGCTGATCGACTGTGACCTTGAGTATTGGCGTCACGATGCAATCCGCATCAAGGCCGAGGCCGGTTAGCGCTTGGCTTCGGTTTCACTCAATGGCGTGCCGGCGCCAGCGGTAATCACCTGCACGCTCAGGCGCGGGGTTGCCAGGTCCAGCCCAGCTTCATCCAGCTGACGCTTGAGGGCCAGGTTAAACGCCCGCGACACTTCCCATTGGCGGATGGGCGCGGTCTTGAAGCGGGCGCGCAAGATCGCCGAGCCCGACTCGAAGCTTTCCACCCCTTGCAGCTCCAGCGGCGACCAGATGATTCGGCGCATCAACGGGTCGTTGCGCAGCTTTTGGCCGACATCGCGAATCAGGCTGATGGCCTGGTCGATGTTCATGCTGTGCGGAATCGCCACACGGAAGATCGCGTAGCCAAATTCGCGGGAGTAGTTCTTGATGCTCTTGATTTCACTGAACGGGATAGTGTGGACGATGCCGTCGATATCGCGCAGGCGCACGGTGCGGATGGTCAAACCCTCGACCGTACCCAGGTGGCCGCCGACATCGACATAGTCATCGATGGCCAGGGAGTCTTCGATGATGATGAACAGGCCGGTGATCAAGTCGGCCACCAGAGATTGGGCGCCGAAACCGATGGCCAGGCCGATCACACCGGCACCGGCCAGCAGCGGCGTGACGTTCATGCCCATGTTGGCCAGGGCAACGATCACCGCAATGATGAAAATAGCCACGAACAGCACATTGCGGATCAGCGGCATCATGGTCTGCGCGCGGGTGTTGGCCGGGCCTTTGCGCGAGCGGGTGAGGGCATGGTGCACGGCGGTGTCGGCGAGAATCCACACCAGCCAGGCGGCAATCAGGGTGCCGGCCAGGCCGAGCAAGCGCACGGCTACTTCATGGCCTTCGCCTTCGGCAAAGCCGATCAGCGAAAAGCCCCAGACGCGCAGGCCCAGCTCGACGAACAGCAACCAAATGAACATGTGGATCAGTGTGTAGACGAAGTTGCGCAGGCGTTCGCTGTACACCGCGTGACGGCGGTTGGCACGTTGCGGTTTGAGCCCTTGGCGGCGCACCAGGCCATTGATGACCATGCACAGGATCAGCAGCACCGTGCACATCAGTGACTGGCGCAGGGCGGTGCTGGTGTCGCCGGCGGAAATAAAGGTTGCGATCAGCGAGATCGCCACCAGCACCAGCGCCGGCAGGTACCAGAAGGTGCCGAGAATTTCGATGGTGTCACTCAACGCCCGTCGGGTCAGGCGCCGGGACAGCGGCTGGTTGCGGATCAGGTGGGCGATTGGCCGACGGAAACGCAGGATGAACAGGCCAGTGGACAGCCCCGCGAGGATATTGGCCAGGGTCGCCAGGGTATGGGCCAGATGATCGCCAAGCGCGCTGGCCATGCGTGGGTCGTTCATGGCCTCACCGAAGGCGGCGAAGCTGCCAATCAGCCACAACGGCCGGAAGGCTTGGTGCCGAAGAATGTGCAAGGCGCGATGACGGTGTGGGCCGTCGAGCAGGGAAAAGGCAATGACACAGATCGCCGAGAAGCAAGTGCCGACCACCAGGGCATAGGCCAGGACCATGGCCATCGACTTGCCCAGTGAGAAGGGCAGGGCAAAGCTGAGGTACACCGTGATCACCAGCGCCACCAGCCACGGTCCAAGCTTGCGCAGAGCAAAACGCACCAGGTCCCAGGTGCGTGGGTGCTGGGGCAACTCTTCACTCAAGCCAAAGCGCAGCCGCACCTGATGGCTGACCCAGTTCAAGGCGTAGGCCAGCAGGCTCCAGAGGGCGATGATGGCGGCGAAACCGAACAGGATCGGTGGCCACTCCTGCAGGGGGACCAGGCGGGCATTGAGCTCGATCTGCGCCAGATCAAGCTCGCGGCTCCAGCGCGTGAGCGGGCTGGCATCGCCACTGAACTGCTTTTCCAGCTCAGCGAAGGTGCTGCCGATCAGCCCAAGCACCCCTTGCTCGGTCGCGGGCTGGGCTTGTTTGGTACTGTCGCGTAGCTTTTTCAGGTCGGCCAGCAGCTTGCTGCGTTGCTGGTCGTTTTCCAGGGTCTTGATCACTTCGTCCAGCGACTGGCCCAGCGGCACGGTGGCCTCGGGCTGCGCCTTGCTGCCACCGAGCAGGCTCGGCAGGCCGGCGGCGTGAGCCGGGGCCAAAGTAAACAACGCCAGGAATAGAGCTAAAACGCGGAAAAAGGCAGGCACCGGACAATCAACCTCAAAACGATCAATCGCCCGAGTGTAGTGTATTTGTCAGTTGAGTTTCTCGAGGATCTTCCAGCACATGATGCCAATCATTCCGAGGGTACCGATCCACATCATGAACACGCCGATATTGCGGTCGCGCATGTTGAAACCCACGGTCAGCAGAATCAGGCCGGCAATGACGGGGAGGAAGAGGGATTGAAAAGCTGACATGCGGCAAGGTCCTTGGATTCGAGTTTATGCTGCAAGCATAGCGGTAATCGCTTGCGAGGAGACTGATCGGGGTCAGGGTGACTGGCGTTGCTGGCCTCATTGCTGGCAAGGCCGGCTCCCCGTTGAACCACTGTGGGAACCGGTCTTGCCGGCGATGCCGGCACCGCGAAATTACGGCAAGTCGCGGCTGCGATAGAACGCGGTCAGCACCTTGACCAGATGCGCCAGGTCTTCGCTGCCGCACAGTTCGCGGATCGAGTGCATGGCGAAGGTCGGCAGGCCGATATCGACCGTACGCACGCCCAGGTGGCTGGCGGTGATCGGGCCGATGGTTGAGCCGCACCCCATGTCGCTGCGCACCACAAAGCTTTGCACCGGCACTTCTTCGGCCATGCACAGGTGGCGGAAGAAGCCAGCGGTCTCGCTGTTGGTGGCGTAGCGCTGGTTGTTGTTGACCTTGATCACAGGCCCTGCATTGAGCTTGGGACCATGGTTGGCGTCGTGCTTGTCGGCATAGTTGGGGTGCACACCGTGGGCGTTGTCAGCCGAGACCAGCAGCGAACGCTGGATCGCACGGACGAAGTCGTCACCTTCGGGCAGCAGGCGGCGCAGGGTCTGCTCGAGCATTGGCCCGTCGGCACCGCAGGCCGAGCAGGAGCCGACTTCTTCGTGGTCGTTGCACACCAGCACACAGGTTTCGTCGCTGTCGGCGTTGAGCAAGGCCTGCAGGCCGGCGTAGCAAGACAGCAGGTTGTCCAGGCGGGCACCGGCGATGAACTCACCGTGCAGGCCGATCAGGGCGGCGCTCTGGGTATCGTAGAAGCTCAGCTCGTAATCCAGCACCACATCGGCATTCAGGCCATGCTCGCGGGCCAACTGATCGGTGAGCAGGGCGCGGAAGTCGACGCGCTCGTCCCCGGCGACTTGCGCAAGGATCGGTGGCAGTTCGGTCTGCGGGTTGATCGCCCAACCTTCGTTGGCCGTGCGGTTGAGGTGGATCGCCAGGTTGGGGATGACAGCGATCGGCAGCTTGAAGTCGACCAGTTGGCTCTCGACCTTGCCGTCACGGCGGAAAGTGACCCGTCCAGCCAGCGACAGGTCGCGGTCGAACCAAGGGGCGAGCAGCGCCCCCCCGTAGACTTCCACGCCCAGCTGCCAGAAACCGTGGCGCTGCAGCTCAGGTTGCGGTTTGACCCGCAGGCATGGGCTGTCGGTATGGGCGCCAACCAGGCGAATGCCATCGAGCAACGGCGAATGACGGCCGAGCTTGAAGGCGATGATCGAGGAGTCGTTGCGGGTCAGGTAGTAGCGACCGCCGGCCACGGTGGCCCAACTGTCGCGCTCGTCCAGGCGCTGGTAACCGGCGGCTTCCAGGCGTTGGGCCAGGGCAGCGGTGGCGTGGAACGGCGTAGGGGAGGCCTTGAGAAAGTCGATCAGGCCTTGATTCAGTGCATCGCGCATAGGTCACTCCAGACAGCAGTGGCGCGAGTTTAGCGTACTTGGCTGGGGTTTTGTGTGGGCCCTAATCGCCGCCAAGGCCGGCAGTACCTGGGGGAGCCGGCCTTGCCGGCGATAGAGGCGCCGCGCAGCCTCAGAACGGCGCCGGACACTCGAAGCGCAAGCGCTCCCCGGAAACCGGATGGGTAAAGCTGAGCATGCTTGCATGCAAGCACAGCCGCTCATGGGCAGCGAGGGCTTCAGGATAAGCGTACAGTCGGTCCCCCAGCAGCGGATGACCAATCGACAGCATGTGTACGCGCAACTGGTGAGAGCGCCCGGTAATCGGCGTCAGTTCCACCCGGCAATGATCGCCACAGCGTTCCAGGATGCGCCAGAAGGTCAGGGCATGCTTGCCTTGCTCATGGTCGACCACATGGCGCGGCTTGGTCGGCGGGTCGTAGCGCAGGGGCAGGTCGATGCTGCCGCTGTCGAGCTCCGGCTGGCCCCAGCACAAGGCGGTGTAGGCTTTCTCGGTTTCCCGGTCGTGGAACTGGCGTGACAGCTCGCGGTGACTGTCGGCATCGCGGGCCAGCAGGATGATCCCAGACGTTTCCCAATCCAGTCGATGAACGATCAACGCGTCGGGATAGCCGTTTTCCTGCAGGCGGGTGATCAGGCAATCCTTGTTGTCTTCGGCGCGCCCTGGCACCGACAACAGCAGGGTCGGTTTGTTGATCACCAGAATGGCGTCATCCTCAAAGAGGACGTGAACATTGGACAGCGGCATTACGTGTTCTCTGCAAACGCCAAACGGCGACGGTCAGACCCGGGCTGTAAAGCCCAGGCCCGGCCGTCGCCGTGGCAGGTTACCCGTAGGCGCCGATCAACGATCGGGCAGGGTGATGTTGAGTTCCAGGATCGAGCAGCTGCCCTGGTCTTCCAGAGCGACATGCACATCATCGGAGCCGATGTTGACGTACTTGCGGATCACCTCCACCAGTTCCTTCTGCAGGGCTGGCAAGTAGTCCGGAGTACTACGTTGGCCGCGTTCGTGCGCCACGATGATCTGTAGACGCTCTTTCGCGACCGACGCGGTGCTTACTTTTTTGCTGGCACGAAAGAAGTCAAAAAGGTTCATTGGTTAGTTGCCTCCAAACAGGCGCTCGAAGAATCCCTTCTTCTTCACATCAAGGAACCGATGTTCCACATTTTTACCCAACAGGCGGTCAACGGTATCGCTGTAGGCCTGGCCCGCGTCGCTCTGGTCGTCGAGAATCACCGGTACGCCCTGGTTGGATGCCTTGAGCACCGCCTGGGATTCCGGGATCACGCCGAGCAGGGCAACCGAGAGGATCTCTTTGACGTCTTCGACGCCAAGCATTTCGCCCTGGCTCACGCGCTCTGGATGGTAGCGGGTGATCAGCAGGTGTTCTTTGATCGGGTCTTCGTTACGCTCGGCGCGGCGCGATTTGCTGGCCAGCAGGCCGAGCATGCGGTCCGAGTCACGTACCGAGGACACTTCAGGGTTGGTCACGACGATGGCCTCGTCGGCGAAGTACATCGCCAGGTGGGCACCTTTCTCGATACCGGCCGGGGAGTCGCAGACCACGTACTCGAAGTCTTCCTTGAGCTGCATCAGGACCTTTTCCACGCCATCCTGGGTCAGCGCGTCCTTGTCACGGGTCTGGCTGGCGGCCAGCACGTAAAGGTTCTCAAGGCGCTTGTCCTTGATCAGAGCCTGCTGCAGGTTGGCTTCGCCGTTGACGACGTTGACGAAGTCGTACACCACGCGGCGTTCGCAGCCCATGATCAGGTCGAGGTTACGCAGGCCGACGTCGAAGTCGACGATGACGGTCTTGTGACCACGCAGTGCGAGGCCGGTACCAATAGCGGCGCTGGTGGTGGTCTTACCCACACCACCCTTGCCGGATGTAACCACGAGAATCTTGGCCAAGGTGTATCACCCCTAATGAAAAAGGACGTTGAGTCCCAAAAAATACTAAAAACGGCAACATCGGAAAAAGTTGCGCGGAAAATGGCGGCAAGTATCCGTTAAAGACGGGTGATGTTCAACACGTCACCAGACAGGCTGATCTGTACGCCAGTCCCCCACAGCGGATCACGGCGCAGGTCTTCGGAGACCTTGTACTGGCCGGCGATCGAGACCATCTCGGCTGTCAACTGCTGGCAGAAGATGCGTGCCCGGGTATTGCCCTTGATCCCGGCCAGCGCCCGTCCACGCATGGCACCGTACACATGGATGTTGCCATCGGCGAGAAGTTCCGCGCCGGGGCTGACCGATGACACCACGACCAGATCGCCACCTTGGGCGTAGATTTGCTGGCCACCACGTACAGGCGTGGTGATGATTTTGGTCGGCTTGATGGCTGGTTCAGGGGCTGGCGCCGGTGGCGGTGGCGGTGCAGGCTCTGCCTTCTTCACTTCCGGCTCAGGTTCGACCGGCCGCTCACGCGCGCCGGACGGTGGCAGCACCGGCAGATCGATGGCAATGGCTGCGGCGATGTCTTCGATACGGCTGGCACGAATGGCCAGGGTGCGCAGGCCATGATGGCGGCAGACGCGCATCAGCCCGGGCAGATCGATGGGACCTTCACCTGGCGGCAGCTTGTCCAGGGCCAGCACCAGCGGCGTGTTGCTGAAAAAATTCGGCGCCTGGGCAACTTTGGCCGCCAACTGCCGGTCGAGGCCTTCGAGGTTGTTCCGGGCAAGCTCAAGCACAGTGATGGCGAGCATGCTGCCCTTGAGCTGGAACACGGGGTCTTGGTCTGGCGATTGGGTTTGGCTCATGGTCTGCATAGGGCGGCTTGTTACGAAAAAGTGCCCAGACTTATAACGAGAACGCCGGTTAGCCGCAACCCGTGCCGAACCGTTGTAGAATGCCCGGCCATTGTCTTTCCGGAATCTTTAATGGATCGCCCGCGTTTTCGTCGTTACTTTCTGCATCCGCGCTTCTGGCCGCTGTGGCTGGGGCTGGGGCTGCTGTGGTTGATCGTGCAGCTGCCGTACCGGGTATTGCTGGTGATCGGTCGCCTGCTGGGTGCCTTGATGTACCTGGTCGCCGGTGAGCGCCGGCGTATTGCTGCGCGCAACTTGGAGCTGTGTTTTCCGGAACTACCGTCCGTCGAACGGCAGCGCTTGCTCAAGGAAAATTTCGCTTCCACCGGCATCGCCTTCTTCGAAATGGCCATGAGCTGGTGGTGGCCAAAGGCCCGCTTGGCGCGCCTGGCGCACATCGAAGGGTTGGAGCACTTGCAGGCGGCCCAGCGTGATGGGCAGGGTGCCATTCTTATGGCTTTGCACTTCACCACCCTGGAAATCGGTGCGGCCTTGCTTGGGCAGGAACACACCATCGACGGCATGTACCGTGAGCACGGCAACCCGGTATTCGACTACATCCAGCGCCGTGGCCGTGAGCGACACAACCTTGACTCGCTGGCCGTGGAGCGTGAAGACGTGCGGGGCATGCTCAAGCTGCTGCGCGCCGGCCGCGCGATCTGGTATGCGCCGGACCAGGACTACGGCGCCAAGCAGAGTCTGTTCGTACCGCTGTTCGGTATCCAGGCGGCCACTGTGACGGCTACCACCAAGTTTGCGCGTTTGGGCAAGGCCCGGGTCATTCCGTTCACCCAGCAGCGCCTGGCGGACGGTAGCGGTTATCGCCTGGTGATCCATCCGCCACTGGCAGATTTCCCGGGTGAGACGGAAGAAGCCGACTGCCTGCGCATCAATCGGTGGATTGAAGGGGCCTTGCGTGAATGTCCGGAGCAGTACCTGTGGGCGCATCGACGCTTCAAGTCGCGCCCGCCCGGGGAGCCCAAGCTCTACGATAAACGGCGTTGAGGCCATCGCTGGCAAGGCCAGCTCGCACAGAATGGGACTCGCCCGAAACCTGTGGGAGCCGGTCTTGCCGGCGATGGGGGCAAAACATAGCTCAGGAAGACCCCATGTCAGCACAACCGATCACAGGATTGATCCTCTCTGGCGGTGGCGCCCGCGCCGCTTATCAGGTTGGTGTGCTGGCCGGCATTGCCGATCTGCTGCCCGCCGGTGCGGCCAATCCCTTTCCCGTGATCGTCGGCACGTCGGCCGGAGCGATCAATGCGGTGACCCTGGCCAGTGGTGCCATGCACTTTGCCGATGCCATCCGCCGCCTCACCCGTTTCTGGCAGGGCTTTCGCAGCCATCAAGTGCTGCGCAGCGACTGGCCGGGGGTGATTCGCCAAGCCAGTCGTTTTGTCGGTCATAGCCTGCTCGGCCTTGGCGCGCCGGTGCCGGTGGCCTTGCTCGACAGCTCACCGCTGCGCCAGTTGCTCAACGAACACCTGGACATCAACGGCATCGCCCAGGCCCTTGAACAGCAACAGTTACATGCGGTGGCAGTGACCGCCTTCGGTTACGAGTCTGGCCAGGCTGTTACCTTCTATCAGGGGCGCGGCGCCATTGATCCGTGGTTACGCCACCGGCGCATCGGACTGCCAACACGTCTGAGTGTCGATCATTTGCTAGCCAGCTCCGCCATTCCACTGCTGTTCGCTCCGGTCAAACTCGGTGAGGAGTACTTTGGCGATGGCGCGGTACGTCAGTCGGCACCGATCAGCCCGGCCCTGCACTTGGGCGCCAGCCGCGTGCTGGTGGTCGGCGTCAGTGGCAACCCGCAGCGTCCGGTCGAGGGTGAGCCGCGCCCGCGCCTGTTCAGCGGCCAGCAGCCAAGCCTGGCGCAGATTGGCGGACACATGCTCAACAGCACCTTCATCGATAGCCTGGAAGACGATATTGAGTTGCTTCAGCGTCTCAACCACCTCAGCCACTTGATGCCCGAGCACGTGGAGCGACGGCGCCTGGGCCTGGCGCCGGTGGAGGTGCTGGTGGTCGCACCGAGTCAGCCGCTGGATGAGATTGCCGCACGGCATCGCCGCGAGCTGCCGGCAGCCCTGCGCCTGTTCCTGCGGGGGCCGGGGGCGACCAAGACCAGTGGTGCAGGGGTGCTCAGCTACCTGTTGTTCGAAGCCGGTTACTGCAGCGAACTGATCGAGCTAGGGCGGCGCGACGCCCTGGCCAAGCGCCGTGAGCTGGGTAATTTCCTCGGTCTGTAGCCGCGGGTGCAGGTTGCGATCGCCTGCAACGCAGGCGCAAGGCGGTTACTCTGCAATCTGCAACTTGCGCGCCTCGGTGTAGACGTAGCGGACCTTCTCATATTCGAAGGGTGAGTTCAGCTGGCCATAGCGAAAGTTGGTGGTGTATCGCTTGTCGACGGCGCGCAGGATGACCAGTTCCGGGTGATCACCGCTGACTTCGGCCACGTTGAGGAAGTTGGCCTGGTCTTCGGCGACATAGTCCACCAGCAAGCCGCCGGTATCGCGCAGGTTCGAAGGGCCGAGAATCGGCAGCATCAGGTAGGGGCCATCCGGCACGCCATAGAAGCCCAAGGTTTGACCGAAGTCTTCGCTTTGATGGGGCAGGCCCATCTTGGTTGCCGGGTCCCACAGGCCGCCCACGCCAATGATGGTGTTGAGCATCAGCCGCGCGGTGATCTCCATTGAGCGATGGCCCTTGAACTGCAGAACGCTGTTGAACAGGTTAGGTACGTCGCCCAGGTTGCTGAAAAAATTGCTCACCCCGGTACGTACAAAGCTGGGAGTGACATAGCGGTAGCCATTGACCACTGGCAGGAACACCCACTGGTCGAAGCGGTAGTTGAAGTGGTAGATCCGCCGGTTCATCGATTCCAACGGGTCATAGACGTTCAGTGCCGCCAGGGTCGAACGTTCGAACTCACGCTGGTCCAGCCCCGGGTTGAATTTGAGCTCCTTGAGTGGCTCGGTGAAGCCATCGGCTTCGATTACGCTGGCACGGGGCGCGGTTTCTTCCGCAGCTTGGGCCAGTCCACTGGCAATAAATGCGCTAGCAATCAATAAACGTTTAACCACGGAAAAACTCCAGCATGGCGTCGCTGTTAACGCGATAGTTGAGGTTGCCGCAATGGCCGCCGTGGGGGTAGAGGGTCAAGCGATCACCAAAGGTGGAGCGCAGGAAGCCAATGTCTCCCGGGCCGAGAATGACATCGTCGGCGTTGTGCATCACGGCAATCTTCGAACTCTGTTGCAGGTAATCCTTGAGGGCGTAGAGGCTGACCTGGTCAATCAGTTGCAGCAGGCTGCCGCCATCGGTACGGGCGCGCCACATGGGGATGACCTGCTCGGTCATGTAGCAATCGAAGTCACACTGCAGGGCACGCTTGAAGAACGGAGTGAGGCTGCTGCTCTCCGTGATCGGGTACTTGGGCGGAGTGATCAGCCCGCGGCGGTTGATCAAGTCAGAAGTGAAGGCAATATCGGCAGCGGAGAAGCGGAACGAGGTGCCGATGATCATTGCCATCTGCTCGTTGCTCAGGTGCTGGCGCGAATGCTGGAAGTCGTAGAGCAGCGCGTCGTTAAGGTCGATGTAGCCCTTCTGCTGGAAATAACGGGTCAGCTTGTTGAGCACCAGCTCATAGAAGGTGGTGCTGCTATTGACACCTTTGACCTCAGTTTGCACCAGCTTGTCGAGATTGCTGATCGAGGTGTAGAGGTTGACTGGTGGGTTGAGCAGCAGCACGCGCTTGAAGTTGAAACTGCGCCGGGTTTCGTCCAGATGGCTAACGAATGCCGCATCCAGGGCACCAAGGCTGTAGCCGCTGAGGTAGTACTCGGTGACCGGCAGGCGCGGGTGTTGGGCGCGCACGCCTTGCATGACTCGGTACAGGTCTTCGGCGTCGTCTTTGCTGACGCCAGGGGTGGCGTAGCGCGAGGCCGAGGTGATGAAGTCAAAGCTGGTCGGTGAAGACAGCTGCACCACGTGGTAGCCGGCTTTGTAGAAGAGCTTCTTGAGGTATTCATTGATGCTGCTGGCGTAGGGCGCACCGGTTCCGGAAATCAGAAAGATCAGCGGCGCCGGGTGGTCCTGTTCGGCCAGGCGATATTTGAGCTGTTTCACTGCCCAGAAATTGTCGGGGAGGGTGAAGGCGCGCTCCGGACGCATGTTCAGGCTGTAGTCAGCCTGGTCAATGTCATCGTCGCTGGGCAGCTGTGGGCGCAAGTCCGGCGGCGTGGTGGCGATGGTCGCCTCGAACGGATTGGTCAGTGGGTAGCCGTAACTGGCGGCATCGATATCTTGTGCCGAAGCGGACGCACTCAGGATAAGGCCGCCCGAGAGGGCAGCGAGGCGCAGTAATCGAAGCATGACGGATCCCCAAAAAAAGCAGCAGCAAAGTGCGTAACGAAGGCTAGGACCATCAAGTCCTGGGCAAAGTTGCCTGGCGCCACGGCATTTATCGTCCCCGATGTTGCCGTCTTCGGTTGAGGCACGGCAACAATTGGTTCCATTTATCTTCAGTTCAAAGTAGTCGAGGCTGGCGCTTTTGCCTTGCATAGACGGCTCGGCGCTTTATGCTGGGCGCCGATTTCGAAGATTCCGGAGCCTTTATGTCCCGCCGTTTGCCGCTGATCACCTTGTTGCTGTTTGTGCCCTTGTGGCTGGCAGCCAGTTATGCGGTGCGTTATGTCCTGATGGAGGATGCTCAGTGGGTCGGGGTCTGCGCCGAACAAGCACAGATCTGGCAATGTCAGGCGCGCTCGACCCTGGGCTTGATGATTCACTTCGGGGTAATCGCCTGGACCGCGCTGGGGCTGGCGTTGTTGGCGCAGGTAGTGCCTGCGCGTGCGGGGTGGCGTTTAGCAGTGCTGGCGCTGGTGGTCGGAATTCCAGCCTTGGTGCTGTACAGCGCCAGTATCGCGGTGTTCGCCCTGGTGTTGGCAGGGTTGCGCCTGGTGCGCCGGCCCCACTGAGCCCGGTGGGAGCCGGCCTTGCTGGCGATGGGCTGCGCAGCAGCCCTTTTCAAGACTGGACGCGAACCCTCAGGCTACGCCACAACGCCCCCACCATCAGCACACTGACCCCCGCCCAGACCAACGCCTGTTGGTTGTTCAAGCCCTCACGGAACAACTGCGGTGCGATCCCGGCACCGACGATGAACGCCAGCAAGCCAATCTCAGCCCGCGGTCCACGGACCGGGCGCAACAGGTAAACCACCGCCGGCAACATCAGCGCCGCACTCGGAAAACTGCGATAGCGCGGATCGAAGACCAACGCCAGCATGCTCACGGCGGCGGCAAAACCTGCAGCCAGCAACCACCCGCCGGCTCGTGCCTCAAGCCAGGCAAAGACTCGCTCGCGCCAGCCTTGCCGTTGCGCCAGGGCCAAGGCGCCATGGGCGAGAACAATCAGGTTCAAGCCAGCCAACAGCAGCGCCCAGACCCATTCGCCAACAAAGCGGCTGTTGATCCGCACCAATTCGCCCCACAGCCCCAGGCTCGCCGCGCCCAAGGCGGCCAGCAGCGGTAGCAGCAAAGCGGAGCGGGTGCCGCGCACTCGACCGGCGAGGAGCAAGGTGGCGGCAAACAACAGGCCACTAGCAATCAACCATTGCGGCCACAACGCGAGGTTGCTCACTGGCCCTTCGAGAATGCCCTTGTCCTTGCGGTCGGCGTCATACAGGCCCCAGTAGCCGCCCACTGCGCCTTCGCTGGCACGTTTCCACGGTTGGTCGAAGGCTTCGATCAGGTTGTAGTGCCAGCCGTTCTGTTCGGCCATGGCGACAAAGCCGCGAATGAAGCGTGCTTCATTGACCCGGCTGGGCAGCGCGGTCTCACGCTGACGACCTTCGCTGGGCCAGCCGGTTTCGCCAATGACAATATCCTTGGGCGCAAAGCGGTTGCCGAACACCTGGCGAATCTCGCCGACATGCACCAAGGCGTCGTCGATACCTTTGGGATCATCTTCCCAGTACGGCAGCAAGTGAATGGTCAGGAAATCCACGGTTGGCGCGATCTCTGGGTGTTGCAGCCAGAACTCCCAGACGTCGGCATAGGTCACCGGTACGCTGACCTGGCTTTTCACCTGCGTGATCAGCGCGGCCAACTGTGGGCCAGTGACTTCCTTGCGCAGCAGCGTTTCGTTGCCGACGATCACCGCCTTGACGATGTCCGGGTTGGCGTTGGCCGCGGCGATAAGGGCCTTGACCTCTTTTTGGGTATCGACCGGATTGGCGTTGATCCAGGCGCCGAGCATCACTTTCAAGCCATGTTTACGCGCCAGCTGCGGAATCGCCTCAAGCCCTGTCATTGAATAGGTGCGGATGCATTCAAAGCGCTGTGCGAGCAAGGCCAGATCGGCGTCCATGCGCGCCGGGCGCAGTTGAAAGGGCTGGTCGAAGGGCGATTGGTCCTTATCGAACGGCGTGTAGGAGGCGCACTGCAATTTGTGCGAGGCACTGGCCGCATCGGGCAGCACCACCGGCTTGCCCAGCCCGTACCAGAGCCCTCCCAGCGCAAACAGGCCGAGCAGGCAGGCAAACAGATAGGGCAGTATCGGGAAGCGGGCAGTCGAGGACATGGATCGGACCGTCAGGGAGCAAAGCCGTCAATAGTACCTGCAAATGGCACGGGCTAAAGCCTTGGCCAGCAAACTAACCTGGGTTGGATGTTGCTTGATATGACCGCCGGTTGCTGGCGATGTGATGTCGCTTGTCGTTGCCTGGAGGTCGCTACCAGAGCAGGTCAGGGACCATCAGCGGTTGATGATGCAGGTTCCGTGACGTGACGAGGGGAAGCTTTGATGAAAATGCGACGACTCCTGGGGCTGGGCACCGCCCTGGCAATGGCCATTGGCGCTGCACCAGCGATGGCCAAGGAAGTGAGCATCGGCTACGTCGATGGCTGGTCCGACAGTGTAGCGACCACCAACGTGGCTGCCGAAGTGATCAGACAGAAGCTCGGTTATGACGTCAAATTGCAGGCTGTGGCCACCGGGATCATGTGGCAGGGGGTGGCCACCGGTAAGCTCGATGCCATGATGTCGGCCTGGCTGCCGGTAACCCACGGCGACTATTGGACCAAGAACAAGGACAACGTGGTCGACTACGGCCCCAACTTCAAGGACGCCAAGATCGGGCTGATCGTCCCTGAATACGTCAAGGCCAACTCGCTGGCTGACCTCAAGACCGATGACAGTTTCAAACACAAGATCGTCGGCATCGATGCCGGCTCCGGGGTGATGCTCAAGACCGACCAGGCCATCAAGGATTACGACCTGAGCGGCTACAAACTCCAGGCCAGTTCCGGCGCGGCGATGACCGCAGAGTTGGGGCGTGCCTACGCCAAGCAGCAATCGATCGCAGTGACGGGCTGGGTGCCACACTGGATGTTCGCCAAGTGGAAACTCAAGTTCCTTGAAGACCCCAAAGGCGTGTACGGCGCGGCTGAAACCGTCAACAGCATCGGCAGCAAGCAACTGGACAGTAAGGCCCCGGAAGTCGCAGCCTTCCTGAAAAAATTCCAGTGGCAGTCCAAGGATGAAATCGGCGAGGTCATGTTGGCCATTCAAGAGGGCGCAAAACCCGAAGCCGCCGCCAAGGACTGGGTGGCCAAACACCCGGAGCGCGTCGCGGAGTGGACGGCCAAATAATGGCTTAAGGCTTCTAACTTGCACCTTCCAGGGCTGCAGCACCGCAAACGGTGCTGCAGCCCTTGTCGTTACTGGCTGTTACCGAATCGGTAAAAGAGTTTTGCATCTAAGACTAAGGTCGTCTGGAGTGCGTCCAAAGGCAGCATAAAGTGGAGCGGGTACTACCTAATCTGTGCTGCGAGGACAAAAACAATGAACGACAGCATTTATCTCTCGATACAAAACAGCTCGCGGTTCAAAGAGCTGGTGTCAAAACGCGAACGGTTCGCCTGGATTCTCTCGGCGATCATGCTCGGCCTCTACTCCGCTTTCATCCTGTTGATCGCCTATGGCCCGCAAATTTTGGGTGCCAAGCTCAGCCCTGACTCGTCGATTACCTGGGGGATTCCTCTCGGTGTCGGCTTGATCCTCTCGGCCTTCGTCCTCACTGCCATTTATGTGCGTCGCGCCAACGGTGAGTTCGATGAGATGAACAAAGCGATTCTCAAGGAGGCACAGCAATGATCCGGCGTCTTCTGGCAACCCTGGCCTTCGGCGTTTTCGCACCTGCCGTCTGGGCCGCCGACGCCCTCACCGGCGAGGTGCACAAGCAACCCTTGAACGTTGCGGCGATCCTTATGTTCGTCGCCTTCGTCGGTGCCACCCTGTGCATCACCTACTGGGCATCCAAACGTAACAAGTCCGCTTCCGACTACTACGCCGCCGGTGGACGCATCACCGGGTTTCAGAACGGTTTGGCGATTGCCGGTGACTACATGTCGGCAGCGTCCTTCCTGGGTATTTCCGCCCTGGTGTTCACCTCTGGCTACGACGGCTTGATCTACTCGATCGGCTTCCTGGTTGGCTGGCCGATCATTCTATTCCTGATTGCTGAACGCCTGCGTAACCTGGGTAAATACACCTTTGCTGACGTGGCCTCCTATCGCCTCGGGCAAAAAGAAATCCGCACCTTGTCGGCGTCTGGTTCGCTGGTGGTGGTGGCGTTCTACCTGATCGCGCAAATGGTTGGTGCCGGCAAGCTGATTCAGTTGCTGTTCGGTCTGGACTACCACGTTGCCGTGATCCTGGTCGGTATCCTGATGTGCATGTACGTGTTGTTCGGCGGCATGCTGGCCACTACCTGGGTGCAAATCATCAAGGCCGTACTGCTGCTCTCCGGTGCCAGCTTCATGGCGCTGATGGTGATGAAACACGTCAACTTCGACTTCAACGCACTGTTCTCCGAGGCCATCAAGGTTCACCCGAAAGGTGAAGCGATCATGAGCCCGGGCGGTCTGGTCAAAGACCCGATCTCGGCCTTCTCCTTGGGGCTGGCGCTGATGTTCGGTACCGCTGGCCTGCCGCACATCCTGATGCGCTTCTTCACCGTCAGCGATGCCAAAGAAGCGCGTAAGAGCGTGCTGTACGCGACCGGCTTCATCGGCTACTTCTACATCCTGACCTTCATCATCGGCTTTGGCGCGATCCTGTTGGTCAGCACCAACCCAGACTTCAAGGACGCTGCCGGCGCCCTGATTGGTGGTAACAACATGGCTGCAGTGCACCTGGCTAACGCCGTGGGTGGCAGTGTGTTCCTGGGCTTCATCTCGGCGGTGGCGTTCGCGACCATCCTGGCGGTAGTGGCTGGCCTGACCCTGGCTGGTGCTTCGGCGGTGTCTCACGACCTGTACGCCAGCGTGATCAAGAAAGGCAAGGCCAACGAGAAGGATGAAATCCGCGTCTCGAAGATCACCACCATCGCCCTCGCGGTATTGGCTATCGGCCTGGGGATCCTCTTCGAAAGCCAGAACATCGCCTTCATGGTCGGCCTGGCGTTCTCAATCGCGGCCAGCTGCAACTTCCCGGTACTGCTGCTCTCGATGTACTGGAAGAAGCTGACCACCCGTGGCGCCATGATTGGTGGCTGGATGGGCCTGGTCAGTGCAGTGGCGCTGATGATTCTTGGCCCGACCATCTGGGTGCAGATCCTCGGTCACGAGAAAGCCATCTACCCGTACGAGTACCCAGCGCTGTTCTCGATGCTCATCGCCTTTGTCGGGATCTGGTTCTTCTCGATCACCGACAAGTCCAAGGCGGCTGATGAAGAACGTGCACTGTTCTTCCCGCAGTTTGTTCGCTCGCAAACCGGTCTGGGGGCTTCAGGTGCGGTTTCGCACTGATTGACCCAGCTGTAACCAGACAACGCCCCGCTAGCCGGGGCGTTGTCTTTTGCGCTAATGGCACTTTGAGGTCGTTGGGAAATTTCCTAAGTTTGGTCGGAACGGTACTATTTTTTGGGGGTAGTCACTTACGAATAATTCTCCTTGTTGACGACGCAACGTCGTTCAGCGTTCACCCTATAAGGAGATTGATTCGTGAAACGTATGCTACTTGCCCTCCCTCTGGCTCTGCTCAGCGTCGGCTCGGCTTATGCCGTCGATCCTATCGAGAAGCAGGTTCAAATCACCGCCCAGGTACCCACCGATGCTTTCTACGTCGAACCTGTGGGCGGCAACTGGATGAATGATCCGCAGGAAATGGCCTGGAACTCGTTCCGCAGCGAGCTACAACCGATCCGTAAGCAGCTTCAGGTCAAGAGCACCATCGGCCCGATTTCCGCTTACCTGCTTTCACCTGCGGTCGTCGCCAGCGGTAGTGACAGTATCGGCCTGGACGTCAAGGTGGCTGACACCGTGCTAACCACTACCACTGCCGAAGTTGTCAGCGCCGCTCAGGCTGCCCCTGGCGCTGTTATCGGTTTTGAAGTCGCCGCTCAGGCAGCGGGTGCCGGTGGCTATGAGCCGGGCAACTATCAGGGGCTGGTAAGCATGATGTTCGAGACCGCCGCTCCCTGACAGGCGTCGCCCAGCCTTTCACTCATCCGTTGTTACCTGTCCTGCCCTGCGGTGTTGATCCGTGGGCAAGGGCGGGTATTGCCTGTAAGCGACACCATGCCAACTACTCATACCTTCTTCGTTTCGATCAGCTGGCTGTGCGCCTGCCTGTTGTTGGTCCCGGTCACTTCGACGGCGTCCAGCGTGCTGGGTAGCCGGGGCCAGGTTCAGGGTTTGCCGCGGGAGTTCGAAGAGCACTTCTTCGACGTGCCACTGGCCGTGCGTGTCGACCTCGATGGTCGTTATTTGGGCGATGCCATGGTCGTGCTCAGCCGTGATGAGCGTGTGCAGTTGCTCGCGTTCACCGAGACTCAGGAAAGCCTTGAACCGGCGAGTGTGCGTCGGCGCTGGCAGGAGCGCCTGGCTGCCGGTCACCCCTTGGGTGATTGTCGCCAGGCTTGTCCGGACGGTCTGCGCGCTGTGCACTACAGCGTGGTCAACTCACAATTGTCGCTGCTGACCGAACGGGCCGAGTCCGCAGAGCAAGGCGAGCGCTACCACCGCTTGCCGGAACAGGGCAGTTACGGGCTGCTGCTGCGTAATCAGCTCAACGTGGTCGGCGGCGATCACGGTTCCAGTGGCCGCTATGGTCTGCAAGGGCAAAGCAGTCTGGGTAATTGGACGGCCTTGGCTGATGGCCAGCTAGACCGGGGCAGCGACAGCACACAGTCAACGCGCTATCACCTTGAGCAACTGTATGGCGAACGGCTGATTGACAGTCATTTCTTTCGCCTGGGCTACTTCACCCCTGCTGCTCAAGGACTTACTCGCCAGCCACGCCTGTTTGGCAGCAGCCCGGACACAACCCTGGGCGTGATGTTCGGTAGCAGCGACAGCCTGGCGATCGACAACGGTGCGCCAAGTACCACGCCCATTTATGTCACCCCCGACCGGCCGGCCGTGGCGGAGGTCTACCGCAATGGAGTACTGATTAACAGTCAACCGGTCCAGCCGGGCTTGCAGACGCTTGATACCCGAGTGTTGCCAGGTGGTATTTACGAGGTGGAGATCCGTCTGGTCGAGGACGGCCAGGTGTCCTCGACCCACCAGGCGTTTATCTACAAACCCTCCAACTGGCGCAGCACCGACAAACCCTGGCGCTACAACCTGTTCCTTGGCCAGCAGAGCAGCCTGTTGAATAACTGGGACAGTAACCATGAAGACACCCTCAGTGCTGGTGTGATGGCCAACTACATGCTGCATCCGCGGGCGATACTTGGTCTGTCGACGCAGCGTATCGATGAGGCGATGCAATACGGTACTTCGCTGGATTGGGATGTGCGTGAACGTTTCAAACTCTACGGCAATCTGTTCCAAAGTCAGGGGCAGGGCACCGGTTACGACGTTCAGGCCATCCATAGCTATGACAGAGGTTCGTTGGTGGCCAGCCACAGTCGTTCCTTTCTCGAGCGGCCGCGTACCTACCGGCAAGGGCCTTTTGAACAGTCGGTCAGCCAGTCGTCATTATCCCTCAACCACCGCCTCGACCCGCGCAATAGTGTCACCCTGCGCCTGTCCCATAGCAGCGGTGCCAGCGATGGTGCGGGTGTCGATTTGGGATGGTCGTATTACGGTCGACTGCTCGGTTCTGACGCCAACTGGCGGCTGTCAGTGTTTGATCGACCGGGGACCGCAGGCACCGACGAGGCGCGCAGCCGTGGTATCAACCTCAATTTGAGCATGAGCTTGGGCAGCGGCGGACGGCGTGTTGCAGCCAGCTTCGGCACCCGCACGTCGCGCGATGGCGGGCGCGATCTGAACGCTTCACTGGCCTACCAGCAGGACGTCGATTTGGGGGCAGTGCGCACGCTTGGAGTGAATGCGACGGCTGACCGCTACGGCGCCGGAGTCGGGGGGGAGAGCCTGTTTGAGAACGAGGTGATGCATGGTGATGCTTATTTCCAGCGCTCCTCCTACAACGGCGAGTTCAATGCGGGCCTGAACCTGGAGAGCGTGCTTGCCGTGGGGGCCGGTAAGGCCGCCCTAAGCGGCCAGTATTTACCCCATGAAGCGGGGCTGATCGTAGACGTGGAGAGCGACATCGTGGACCTCAAGCTGCATGCCGATGATCCGCAAGGCAATACTGCCAGCTTGCACCCTGGACGCAATCTGATCCCGGTAACCGCCTACAAAGCTGGCAACGTGCAGTTTGATTTCGAAGGCAGCGATACCGTCGCGGCGGTGATTCAGCCCTCCAGTTTCGACTATCACCTCAACAGAGGTGGCATTGAGTACCGCCGACTGCGCGTATTGCGCACGGTGACGGTAATCGGGCAGCTGTTTGATGCTCATGGTCAGCCGATGCGTGGCGCCCAGGTGATCAACCATGCGAGCCGCAGTGTCACCGAGGCCGATGGCTTTTTCGCCGTGGAAATGAGTGAGTCGACGCCTACCTTGGAAGTCCGCCAGGGCGGTTCGCCTGCCTGCCTGCTCAATTTCGACCTCAAGCGCCTTGAGCGCGAGGGGGATGTGCTACTGGCCGGTGATCAGCGGTGCACCCCGGCCAGTCTGGCGCGCACAGCAGGCACTGCTGCCGCCCTGGATAAGGGCTGATGCTCAACGTGAGTGACCTCTTAATGGGAAATTTCTGAATTTTTTTTGGGAGAAATCCTGCTGGGGTCGCCGTGATGGTGGCACCCGTCACGGTAATACTCTCGATGCGCGCATACGGAGACTGACAAGATGAATATCCATGTACCTATTGTGTTACTTCTGCTGTTGTTGGCGCATTCTGCGCAGGCCGCGCCGGAACTGAATGTTGGCGCGCTGTACGATTATCTCGACAGCGGTAAGAGCACGCTGCTCAAACGCGTACGCAACAACGGTGACACGACCGCTTTCGTCAAGGTCAGCGTCGCCGAGCTGGTCTATGACGACCAGGGTGTCGCGCGCGAAGTCGCCACCGACGGCTTACCCCTAGCGCAACGAGGGGTAGTGGCCAGTCCGGCTCGCCTGATTGTGCCGGCCCAAGGCACACAGGCTGTGCGCGTGCTGTATCGCGGTACACGGGATCGCGAACGCTACTTCCGCCTACGCTTCATTCCGGTGTTGCCGGAAAGTAGCGATGGTTTTGCTGTCGATGCGCAGGATGCTGAACGGTATCGCGAGCAGCTCAAGGCGGGCGTCAATCTCTTGGCCGGCTACGGCTCGCTGTTGTTCGTGCGCCCTGGTCAGGTGCGTTTCCAAACGCCGGTGCGGCGTCAGGGCGGTCAACTGACTGTTGTCAACGAGGGTAACACTACCGTAGTGCTCGACCATTTTCGCCAATGTTCGACCCCGAACCAGGCTTGCGAACCGGCCACTAAACACCACTTGCTACCGGGGCGCAGTCGGCAGTTCGACGGTGAGTCGGACAAGGTGCATCAGTTCGAGCTGCATGAAGGGGAAAACCATCAGCTTATGGTGCTCAAGGGATGAGCGCTCGCAGGTTGACTCAGCCGCTACGGCGACGCTTCTGGTTGCTGCTGGGCCTTGTGCTGTTAGGGGGGGCACCTGTAGCAGGGGCTTTGGAAGTTACGATTTCGGCGCAGTACCGCGGTGGTGGCTCGGGACGCTTCGAGAACACAACCCCGCCAGGCGGGCTTTGCCAGGGCTGGCCAGCTACCTGTAGAAACAGAATGACGGTGAACCTGCCCATCACTTATTCCAAGAAGACCACTAAAGGTGCGGTCGACTCGCGGGATGAGTTCTTCCTGCAGTTGCCAGGGCGCAGGGAGGTCGATGTTTTTCATGAGCAGACCGGCGAGCCGCGGCGCATGACTTTTGAGTGGACGGCAGTCAGCCAGAAAGTGCTGGCATCAAGTCTGAATCACCACCCGCTTTACCAGCCTGTTATCAGTAGTGGTTGCCGTTTTGTCGGGAGCACTTCTCAGTTCCGGCCCGCTATCGTCACTTATCTGTGGGACATAGGTATCCCACAATCACCGGTTGCATGCTGGGCCAACGGCAAAAATGCGCCGGTTGGGCGGGTCGAAGTCGCCACCGTTCTGGAAACCAGTGTTGCTTATGCCATGGACATTCCGCCGCCTTACCGGTTAAAGGCTGGTACTTACCGCGGCAGCCAGACCTACAGCATCGGCCCTGGGGGCGACTTTGATTTTGGCAACGACGTCACCGAACTCAGCGGGGGCAGTTTGACTGTCAACTTTGTACTCGACGTTCAGCACGCGTTCATTTTCGAGTTCCCGCCGGGTTCGGACCGCGCCGTACTGGAGCCTCAAGGCGGTTGGAATGCTTGGTTGACCGGTGGGCGCCGGCCTGGGCGACTTTACCGAGACTTGCCGTTTCGACTCTGGTCGACCGGGCCCTTCAAGGTCTACAAACAGTGTCAGTACGAGGACGGCGACCGCTGTGGTATCCGTAACGACGACAGCGATCAAGTGCCTGTGACGATCGCACTGACCCTGCCGGCGGGCGTTGAACACCGGGGGGCGACGGTCAACCGACTGGCATTGCCTACTGGTCGGTCCGCTGCCCTGCAATTTGAGGCCGCGACACCCACCCTTAACCGAGCAGGCCAACTGCACTTCGAGGTAGCACGTGACGACGTCGGCAGCATGCTCGCCCACCCCGGCAGTACCTACACAGGTCAGGTGACAGTGGTATTCGATGCAGAGTTGTAGGACGCCGAATTTCCAGTGAGGAAGGACCATGTATAGAGCGTTAGTGGTAGATGATCACCCCTTCATTCGATCCAGTGTCTGCATGCTGTTGCGTCAGGACCGTATCGAAATTGCGGGCCAGGCGGACAATGGTGTGGATGCCGTGCGTCATGCTCGCGAGCTGTCACCTGATATCGTCATCCTGGATATCACCATGCCGGGGCTGGACGGTCTGGAGGTGATGATGCGCATCAGGGCCATGGAGCGGCCGGCCAAAGTGCTGGTGCTGACCTCCCAGTTGCCGGATTACTTTTCCCTGCGCTGCATGCAGGCTGGCGCGGCCGGGTATGTATCAAAAACCGACGGTTTGCGAGCGCTGAGCAAGGCTGTCAGGGCGGTGTTGTCCGGGTATACCTATTTCCCCGAGGTGGTGCTCAGTTCGATCAATCAGCAGGATTTGCGGGCCACCGAAGCACAGTGCATTGCCCGCTTGAGCGACCGTGAGGTGTTGATACTGCAGCAGCTGGCTCGTGGCTTGAGCAACAAGGCAATCGGCGAAGCCATGCTGCTGAGCAACAAGACCATCAGTACCTACAAGATGCGCTTGATCGAGAAACTCAGGGTCAAGTCTCTGATCGATCTTGCTGATCTGGCACGGCGCAACCTGTTGATATAACCCGATCGCTTTTTGAGTGGCGCTACCTGTAGAAGACTGCGTAAGCGGGGTCCTACAGGTAGCGCCTGGGTCATATCATGCCGAGCAAAAGCAGCACCAGCAGGACCACCAGCACCACACCGATGACACCGGACGGGCCATAGCCCCAACTTCTGGAGTGCGGGAAGACAGGTAAGCCACCAATCAACAGCAGTATCAGAATGATGATGAGTATGGTGCCCATGGCAGTATCCTTGTTTGGCTTGAGGGGTAGGCGTTTCGGTTCAATCCTGCTGTTCGGCCACGTGAATCATGTCCGCCTGTTAATTCCGACTCCTGTTCTCGACGAAAAGTTTAATAAACCGGTTTCACCACTGTTTGCCTGGGCTATTCAGCATCCTGATACAGGGTGGGTACGGCACATGCCTTCGCTACACTGGCGCTAACTTTCCAGAACCGTATAAGGCATCCGGCTATGCAAAACCGCATGATGATTACTGGCGCAGGCTCCGGGCTGGGCCGCGAGATCGCGCTGCGCTGGGCACGCGAGGGCTGGCAACTGGCGTTGGCGGATGTCAATGAGGCGGGCCTGAAGGACACCCTGGCACTGGTCAAAGAGGCGGGTGGCCAAGGCTTTGTGCAACGCTGCGACGTGCGCGACTACAGTCAGCTCACTGCACTGGCCCAGGCCTGCGAAGAGAAGTTTGGCGGTATCGATGTCATCGTCAACAACGCCGGGGTGGCCTCGGGCGGCTTCTTCTCTGAACTGTCGCTGGAAGACTGGGAGTGGCAGCTGTCGATCAACCTGATGGGTGTGGTCAAGGGTTGCAAGGCCTTCCTGCCGATGCTTGAACGCAGTAAAGGCCGGATCATCAACATCGCCTCAATGGCGGCGTTGATGCAGGGGCCGGCAATGAGTAACTACAACGTGGCCAAGGCTGGCGTTTTGGCACTGTCGGAGAGCCTACTGATCGAGTTACGCCAGCAGGAAGTCGCGGTGCATGTGGTCTGCCCCTCGTTCTTTCAGACCAACTTGCTCGACTCGTTCCGCGGCCCGACCCCGGCGATGAAGGCTCAGGTCGGCAAGCTGTTGGAAAGCTCGCCGATCAGTGCTGCCGATATTGCCGAGTACATTTTCGAGCAGGTCGCAGAGGGTCAGTTCCTGATCCTGCCGCATGAACTGGGGCGTAACGCCTGGCAACTCAAGCAGCGCAATCCACAGATGATCTACGACGAGATGGCGACGATGGCGGAGAAAATGCGCGCCAAAGCCAAACCGGCTTCCTAGACGATGCAGAGGGGGAGTCAGTCTTGCTGGCGATGGGGGCGGAGTGGTGCCAGCGCTAGCGCGGTGTTTGCATCGCTGGCAAGGCCAGCTTCCACAGGTTCGGTATACATCCAATCGGTTAACCTAGGCCCTTTATAACTGGACCGGGATGGCTGGTGTGATCAATTACCTGTGGTTTTTCCTCGCGGCGGTCTTCGAGATCGCCGGTTGCTATGCCTTTTACATGTGGCTGCGGCTAGGCAAGAGCGGCTGGTGGATTGCCCCGGCGTTGCTCAGCCTGACCCTGTTCGCATTGATCCTCACCCGCGTCGAGGCCGCCTACGCCGGACGCGCCTATGCCGCCTATGGTGGTATCTATATCGTCACGTCATTGCTGTGGCTGGCTGTGATCGAACGCGCGCGGCCATTGGGCAGCGACTGGATCGGCGCCTTGCTGTGTGTGCTGGGGGCCAGCATCATTGTGCTGGGACCACGCCTGCAGAGTGCATAAAAAGCGAAAATCTGTAGGCAAATTCGTCGGTAGAAGTGGGATCGGTCTATTTGATTGGCTGAGTATTGAAGCGCTCTGACACCCCGTGCAGTCTCCGAACTCTCAGTATTGGGGAGGATCGGAGCATGTTAGTGATCGGCCGCGAAGTCGGTGAGGTGATCGCCATTGATGAGCACATCAAGGTCAAGGTGCTCTCGGTAGAGGGCAATGTGGTGCGCTTCGGTATCAGCGCACCGCGCGAAATCGAGGTGCATCGAGCAGAAATCTATCGGCGTATTGCCGAGCTGGCGGGCAAGGGGACGGAGTGATCAGTCGAACAGTTCTTTGGGCACGTCGTGCTTGGCCAGCAGCTGACATTGCTGGCTTTCAAGGTCAAAGAGGATGAACGCCTGCTGCTTGGCCAGGGCTTGGCGTACGCGTAGTACGCGGGTTTCCAGCGGGGTGTCGTCGCCGTTGTCGGTACCGTCGCGGGTGACGAAGTCCTCGATCAGGCGGGTGAGGGTTTCGGCTTCCAGTTGGTCGTAGGGAATCAGCATAAACAGGACAGGCTTGGCGAAATGAGTACCCATGCTACGCGAAACCTGTCCTGACTGTGTAGGCGCTAGTGCTTGTTGCCGACCAGGCTGTCGACCGCGGGCACACGGGTTTCGGTTTCCATCTGCGCGTCGTGTTCAAGCTGATGGCTGAAGCTTTCCAGCGAACTGCCCGTAGCGTGGGAGTCGCTGGCAAACACCGGCGGGCTGAGCAAGTAGGCGGTGAGCAGGCGGCTCAGGGCTGCCAGGCTGTCGATATGGGTTCGTTCATAACCGTGGGTGGCATCGCAACCAAAGGCCAGCAGCGCGGTGCGGATGTCGTGACCGGCGGTGATCGCCGAGTGGGCGTCGCTGAAGTAGTAGCGAAACACATCGCGGCGCGCCGGCAGTTCGTTGTCACGGGCCAGCTTCAGCAGATGGCGCGACAGGTGATAGTCGTAAGGGCCGGCCGAGTCTTGCATGGCCACGCTGACGGCATGCTCGCTGGAGTGTTGTCCTGGCGCGACCGGGGCGATGTCGATGCCGACAAACTCGCTGACATCCCAGGGCAGGGCGGCAGCAGCGCCAGAGCCGGTTTCTTCGGTGATGGTGAACAGCGGGTGGCAGTCAATCAATGGCTGGGCGCCGCTGTCGACCACGGCTTTGAGTGATGCCAGCAGCGCCGCCACACCGGCTTTGTCATCCAGGTGACGGGCACTGATGTGACCGCTTTCGGTGAACTCCGGCAGAGGGTCGAAGGCGACGAAGTCACCGATATCGATGCCCAGTGATTGGCAATCGGCACGGGTTGCGCAGTAGGCATCCAGACGCAGTTCAATGTGTTCCCAGCTCACTGGCATCTGGTCAATGGCGGTGTTGTAGGCGTGCCCGCTGGCCATCAACGGTAGGACGCTGCCACGCAGCACGCCGTTATCGGTGAAAACACTGACTCGGCTGCCTTCGGCGAAGCGGCTGGACCAGCAACCTACCGGCGCCAGCGACAGCCGGCCGTTGTCCTGAATCGCCCGCACGCTGGCGCCGATGGTGTCCAGGTGGGCCGAGACGGCGCGGTCCGGTGAGCTCTTGCGTCCTTTGAGGGTGGCGCGGATGGTGCCGCGACGAGTCAGTTCGAAGGGGATGCCTAGCTCTTCCAGGCGTTCGGCGACATAGCGCACGATGGTGTCGGTAAAACCGGTAGGGCTGGGAATGGCGAGCATCTCCAGCAAGACTTTCTGCAGATAATTGAGATCGGGTTCCGGGCATTGTTCGGGCATGCGGCCTCCTGTGCTCATGGCGTCAGTTTGCTGTGTGGGAACAGCAGGTCGACGAAGCGTTCGGCAGTGGGTTGCGGTTCGTGGTTGGCCAGGCCGACGCGTTCATTGGCTTCAATGAACACGTGTTCGGGCTGATCGGCGGCCTTGACCATCAGATCGAGGCCGACCACGGGAATATCGAGAGCGCGGGCGGCGCGCACAGCGGCATCAACCAACTGCGGGTGCAGGCGCTCAGTGACGTCCTCCAGGCATCCACCGGTGTGCAGATTGGCGGTGCGCCGTACAGTCAGGCGCTGGCCCGCAGGTAGTACGCTGTCGTAATCGACGCCAGCACCGTGCAGGGTGCGCTGGGTTTCCTCATCCAGCGGGATGCGGCTTTCGCCGTCGGTAGCGGCCTGGCGTCGGCGGCTTTGCGCTTCAATCAAGGCACCAACGGCGTGCTGGCCGTCACCGACGATCTGCGCCGGGTGGCGAATGGCGGCCGCGACGACCTCAAAGCCGATGACCACGATGCGCAAGTCCAGGCCCTCATGGAAACTTTCCAGCAGCACTCGGCTGTCGAAGCGCCGAGCGTTGTCCACGGCCTGGCTGATCGCTTCAAGGCTGGTCAGGTTCACCGCCACCCCTTGACCCTGCTCGCCATTCAGCGGCTTGACCACGACTGCGCCGTGGTCTTCGAGAAACGCCAGGTTATCGTCGGCATTGCCGGCCAATTGCTGCGCCGGCAGTTGCAGCCCGGCGTTCTTCAGTACGTTGTGGGTCAGGCTTTTGTCCTGGCATAGGGTCATGCTCACGGCGCTGGTCAGATCACTGAGAGATTCGCGGCAACGCACCCGCCGTCCGCCCAGGCTTAAAGTGAACAGCCCGCTCTCGGCGTCATCGACCTGTACATCGATGCCACGCCGGTAAGCCTCTTCGACGATGATCCGGGCGTAGGGGTTGAGCCCGGCTTCAGGCCCAGGCCCCAGGAACAGTGGTTGGTTGATGCCGTTCTTGCGCTTGATCGCGAAGGTCGGCAGGGTGCGAAAACCGAGCTTGGCATACAGGCGTTTAGCCTGGCGATTGTCGTGCAACACCGACAGGTCCAGGCAGCTAAGGCCGCGGCTCATGAAGTGCTCGATCAAGTGCCGCACCAGCACTTCGCCGACCCCTGGCCGGGTACAGTGTGGGTCTACCGCCAGGCACCAGAGGCTGCTGCCATGCTCGGGGTCGGAAAAGGCCTTGTGATGATTCAGGCCCATGACAGTGCCAATCACCGCGCCACTGTCTTCGTCTTCGGCCAGCCAGTACACCGGGCCACCGAGGTGGCGCGGGGTCAGCAGCGCCGGGTCGATGGGCAACATGCCTCGGGCCAGGTACAAGGCATTGATCGCCTGCCAGTCGCTGTCACTCTGCGCGCGACGGATACGAAAGCCACGAAACACCCGCTGCGCCGGGCGGTAGTCGCTGAACCACAGGCGCAGGGTGTCGGAGGGGTCGAGGAACAGCTGCTGTGGCGCCTGGGCCAGCACTTGCTGCGGCGCCGCGACATACAGGGCGATGTCACGCTCGCCGGGTCGTTCGTCTTGCAGGGCATTGGCCAGGCTTGCCGGATCTGGGTAGGTGTGGCCGATCAGCAAGCGCCCCCAGCCGCAATGCAAAGAACGCGGCTGGTCGTGAGGCTCGCTACCGTCGCCGGCCAGTTGCGCTTGCAAGCGCTCGTAGGACGGTACCTGGCCGCGAACCAGTCGCTGCCCATAAGGTGATGCGTGGGCTTTCATCGGTCAGATTCCTTGTTCGCTGAGCCACAGGTTCAAGGCTGCCAGTTGCCAGAGTTTCGAGCCGCGCAGCGGTGTCAGCTGGCCATGGGGATCACTGAGCAGGCGGTCCAGTGCCGCCGGTTCGAACAAGCCGCGGTCCTGGCTGGGGTCCAGCAGCAGTTCGCGCACCCAGTCCAGCGTTGCCCCTTGCAGGTGTTTGAGGCCAGGCACCGGGAAGTAACCTTTCTTGCGGTCGATGACTTCACTGGGGATGACCAGACGCGCCGCTTCCTTGAGCACCTGTTTGCCGCCGTCAGGCAGCTTGAAACGCCCCGGAATACGCGCCGACAGCTCCACCAGGCGGTAGTCGAGAAACGGCGTGCGTGCTTCCAGGCCCCAGGCCATGGTCATGTTGTCGACCCGTTTGACCGGGTCGTCGACCAACATCACCGTGCTGTCCAGGCGCAGCGCCTTGTCCACCGCCGCGCTCGCACCTGGTTGGGCAAAGTGCTGGCGGACAAAGTCGCCGGCGGCGTCGTGATCGAGTCGCCATGGCTGCTGGACGGTGGCGGCGTAGTCGTCATAACTGCGGTCGAAGAAGGCATCGCGGTAGGCGCCATAAGGGTTCTGCGCACCGTCTACCTGCGGGTACCAGTGATAACCGGCGAACAACTCGTCAGCGCCTTGGCCGCTTTGCACCACTTTGCAGTGCTTGGCCACTTCGCGGGACAACAGGTAGAACGCGATGCAGTCGTGGCTGACCATCGGTTCGCTCATGGCGCGGAACGCTGCTGGCAGTTGCTCGATGATCTCTCGTTCGTCAATACGCAGTTGGTGATGTTGGGTGCCGTAGTGGCGAGCGATCAGATCGGAATACTGGAACTCATCACCGCGTTCGCCACCGGCATCCTCGAAGCCAATGGAGAAGGTCGACAGATCCTCGACACCGACTTCGCGCAAGAGGCCGACGAGCAGGCTCGAATCAACCCCACCGGAGAGCAGCACGCCGACATCCACCGCGGCTCGTTGGCGGATCGCCACGGCCTCGCGGGTGCTCTCCAGGACCCGGTCACGCCAGTCTTCCAGGCTCAGGTCGTGTTCATCGGAGCGCGGCCCGTAATGCAGCTGCCACCAGACCTGTTGTTCAACCCGGCCCTGAGCATCGACACGCATCCAGGTGGCCGGAGGCAGCTTCTCGACATTGGCCAGCAACGTACGCGGTGCGGGCACCACGGCGTGAAAATTCAGGTAGTGGTTGAGGGCTACCGGGTCGAGCATCGGGTTGATGTCGCCACCTTGCAGCAGAGCCGGCAGGCTTGAGGCGAAGCGTAAGCGCTCGCCGTTGCGCGACAAGTACAGCGGTTTGACGCCCAGGCGGTCGCGGGCGAGAAACAGCTGTTGACTGTCACGCTCCCAGATCGCCAAGGCGAACATGCCGTTCAGGCGCGGTAGCAGCTCGGCGCCCCAGGCGTGGTAGCCCTTGAGCAGCACTTCCGTGTCGCCCTCGGAATAGAAGGCGTAGCCCAGGCTTTCCAGCTCACGGCGCAGTTCCGGGAAGTTGTAGATGGCGCCGTTGAAGGCCAGGGACAGGCCCAACTGATTGTCGACCATTGGCTGCGCCGAGCCATCGGACAGGTCCATGATTTTCAGCCGACGATGGCCCAGGGCAATCGGGCCCTGGCTATGAAAGCCCCAGGCATCGGGGCCGCGAGGTGCCAGGTGATGGGTTATTCGCTCGACTGCGGCGAGGTCTGCCGGTCGTGATGGGTGTTCTACAGGGGTGAAACGAAACTCTCCAGCTAATCCGCACATAAGTCCTTACCGGTTTTGCCGTTGGGGAAGGTGCCAATACACAGGCACAAGGAAACTGACCGGTGCGGATCGTGAGAGTTTTAGATCGATCGGTTATAAGCAGTTAACTCCGCTTGCCCTTGCCGCGTATCAACTCGCGCAGCATGAAGCGATTCGGGTGGCAGGCCTCAGCGACACTTCGTGGTAGCGGCAAGGGGGCGTTGTCGGCCCAGGCGGCGATCAATTCACCGGACAAGGGGGCGGTAATCAGCCCGCGCGATCCATGCCCGCTGTTGATGTACAGGCCTTCGAGCCAAGGGCAGGGAGTGTCTGGTAGTTGCCGGGCATCCTTGGCCAGCACCGCATAGCACTGCGCGAATGCCTGGCAGTCGGCCAGCGGGCCGACGATCGGCAGGTAATCAGGGCTGGTACAGCGGAAGGCGGCGCGGCCCTGCAAGGTGTGCGGATCAATCTGGTGGGCGTTCAGGCGCTCGGCCAGGTCGCTGGAAATTTCTTCAAGCAGGGCCAGGTTGCCGATGTGTTCGCCGGCCGTCGGGGTGAGGTCGATGTTGTGAAAGTCGAAGCTGGCACCCAGGGTATGTTCGCCCTCACGCGGCGGCGCGACATATCCTTCGGCGCACACCACGCAGTCCAAGGCCTGGCTTTGCGCCGTGGCGGGCAGGCGGGTGACCTGACCGCGAATACGCTTTAGCGGCAGGTTCGCGCAGGGCTCGAAGCGCTGAATCTCGGCGGCAGTGGCCAGTACCACCAGCGGTGCGCTAGCCAGCAGCTTGTCGCTTTCCCAGGCCTGCCAAAGGCCGTCGACCTTGCGCAGCTCCAGCACCTGATGGTGGGTCCGCAAGGTGATGTTGGGGTGCTGCAGTTGTGCCTGGCACAAGGCCGGTGGATGGACCCAGCCCCCTTCGGGATAGTACAGACCGCCGCTGGCCAGGCTTACCCCAGCTACGGACTCGGCTTGCTCACGGTTCAGGCGTTGCAACAACTGTGGGTTGAAGGCTTCGGCCAGCAGCGTCTGGCGTTGGTCCTCCTTGGCATCGAAGGCCAGTTGCAAGACCCCACAGCCATCCCAGTCGCGCCCACGTTGCAGCGCCTCAAGCAAGCGGCGGGTGTAGCCGAAACCACTGAGGATCAAACGTGACAAGGCGGTGCCATGAGCAGAAAGCTTGAGGTAGAGCACCCCTTGCGGGTTCCCCGACGCTTCCGCCGCTGGCGTCGCATGGCGTTCCAGCACCTGTACCTGCCAGCCGCGCGCCGCCAGGCTCGCCGCCGTGGCGCAACCGGCCAACCCCGCGCCGATGACCAGGGCCTGGCGCGGGCCGGGCAGGGTAGCGGGGCGGGCGAACCAAGGAACGGGCGATGGCAACGCAAGCTCAGCGGGCCGACCTTGGAAGGCGCCACGCAGGATCTCCCACTTCTTGCCGATACCAGGAATGCGCTTCATCTCGAAGCCCACAGCGATCAGCCCGCGGCGCACCCAGCCGGTGCTGGTGAAGGTACCCAGAGTCGCATTGGCGGCCGACAGCCGCCCGACCTCGGTGAACAGTTCCGGGGTCCACATCTGTGGGTTCTTGGCCGGGGCAAAACCGTCGAGGAACCAGGCATCGACCTGAGCATCGAGCTGTGGCAACTGCTCCAGCACATCGCCGATGATCAGCGTCAGGCGTACCCGGCCCTGATCGAAAACGAACGTCTGGAAGCCGTCATGCACTGCCACGTATTGCGCCAGCAGTTGGCTACTGAAAGGCGCCAGCTCTGGCCACAGGGCCAGGGCGCGGGTCAGGTCATCGTGGCTGAGCGGGTACTTTTCCACACTGATGAAATGCAGGCGCGATTCGGCGCTGGCACAGGCGCTGAACAGTTGCCAGGCACAGAAGAAGTTCAGCCCTGTGCCAAAGCCGGTTTCACCAATCACCAAGCACTGGCCGGGGGCCATCGTACTGAAACGCTGGCGTAGATTGTTCTGCTCAATGAACACATGACGGGTCTCTTCCAGGCTTTGATCCTTGGAGAAGTAAATGTCATCGAACTGGCGTGAGTGGGGGCGGCCCTGGTCGTCCCAGTCGATCTGGGCGTAATGGGTTACTTCGGTCATGGTCGGCTCAGGCATGTCTAGAGCGGCATTTTAGCTTACCCGGACAAAGTCTACCCGGATCCGCTAGTCTTGCTTATCCATGTAGGGAGCCTGGTATGTTCGAATCCGCTGAAATTGGTCACGCCATCGACAAAGACGCTTACGACGCCGAGGTGCCGGCGCTACGTGAAGCCTTGCTTGAGGCGCAGTACGAACTTAAGCAACAGGCGCGTTTTCCAGTGATTGTGCTGATCAACGGCATTGAAGGCGCGGGCAAAGGCGAGACGGTAAAACTGCTCAATGAGTGGATGGACCCGCGCTTGATCGAAGTGCGCACCTTCGACCAGCAGACCGATGAGGAGCTTGCCCGGCCACCGGCCTGGCGCTACTGGCGGGCACTGCCGGCCAAAGGGCGAATGGGCGTGTTTTTTGGCAACTGGTACAGCCAGATGCTTCAGGGGCGGGTCCATGGCCAATTCAAGGACGCCGTACTCGACCAGGCCATCCGCGGCGCCGAACGCCTGGAAGAGATGCTCTGCGATGAAGGCGCGTTGATCTTCAAATTCTGGTTCCACCTGTCCAAGAAACAGATGAAAGCCCGGCTCAAGGCCCTCAAGGACGATCCGTTGCACAGCTGGCGCATCAGCCCACTGGACTGGCAGCAGGAAGAAACCTATGACCGTTTTGTGCGCTTCGGCGAGCGCGTGCTGCGCCAGACCAGTCGTGACTATGCCCCTTGGCACGTGATCGAAGGCGTCGACCCGCACTATCGCAGCCTGGCGGTCGGACGCATTTTGCTGGAAGGGTTGCAGGCGGCGCTGAAGGCCCAGCATGCGCCACTGCATCACACCAACATTGCGCCGTTGGGCAGGAGCATCGACGAGCGCAGTCTGGTTGATAGCCTTGACCTGACATTGAGCCTGAGCAAAAGTGACTATCAGGAGCAACTGATCACCGAACAGGCGCGTCTGGCTGGCCTGTTGCGCGACAAGCGCATGCGCCGCCATGCACTGATTGCTGTGTTCGAAGGCAACGATGCGGCGGGCAAGGGGGGGGCAATCCGTCGCGTGGCCGACGCACTGGACCCGCGCCAGTACCGTATCGTGCCCATTGCCGCACCCACCGAGGAAGAACGTGCTCAACCGTACTTGTGGCGGTTCTGGCGGCACATTCCGGCGCGCGGCAAGTTCACCGTTTTTGACCGTTCCTGGTATGGCCGGGTACTGGTCGAGCGGGTCGAGGGCTTTTGCAGTCAGGCCGACTGGATGCGCGCCTACGGCGAGATCAACGATTTTGAGGAACAGTTGGTCGATGCTGGCGTGGTGCTGGTCAAGTTCTGGCTGTCGATTGATGAGCAGACGCAGTTGGAGCGTTTCCAGGAGCGTGAACAGATTCCGTTCAAGCGCTTCAAGATCACCGAAGAAGACTGGCGTAACCGTGAAAAGTGGGGCCAGTACGCTGAAGCAGTGGGCGACATGGTCGACCGCACCAGTTCCGAAATTGCGCCTTGGACCCTGGTCGAGGCCAACGACAAGCGCTGGGCCCGGGTCAAGGTTCTGCGCACTATCAACAACGCGCTGGAGGCGGCGTTCAAGAAAGACAAGAAGTAGGCCAAGGCAGCAGCACTTGCTGTAGCCGCTGCCGAGGTACGAGGCTGCGATCGACTGCAGAGCAGTCGCAACTCGCTCACCTCGTTGGGCCTGTCGAATCGCGGTGGTCAGGTTTGCGGCCGTTTCACGCCCGATCGCAGCCTAGCGGCAGCGGCAACGAGGGGGCAGTCAAGTCATACGCTCGGCTCGCAGGAACCCAGGGAATGAAGTACTGAATTCTTTTCCGCAATTGTACCTGTCGGCCCCCCATGCCCAGCCCGTAGAATTCAGTCTCCCCCCACCACAGGGCTATTGAGGCTGTTATGCATATTTCTTCCGGACGCTGGGTCTACGGTCTGTCGCTGTCATTACTGACCGCCTTGCTCTGGGGCATTCTGCCGATCAAGCTCAAACAGGTGCTGCAGGTGATGGACCCGATCACCGTCACCTGGTTTCGTCTGTTGGTGTCAGGCGGCCTGTTGTTTGCCTGGCTGGCCGCAAGCAAGCGCTTGCCGAGGTTCAACGGTCTGGGCCGCAAGGGTTGGGGCCTGGTGGCGTTGGCCACCTGCGGGTTGGTCGGCAACTATGTGCTGTACCTGATGGGCCTGAACCTGCTCAGCCCGGGCACCGCGCAATTGGTGGTGCAGCTTGGTCCGGTACTGTTGCTGGTGGCCAGCGTGTTCCTGTTCAAGGAGCGCTTCAGTTTCGGGCAAGGCGTAGGTCTGCTCATCCTGTTGATGGGCTTTGGCCTGTTCTTCAATCAGCGTCTGGAAGAGCTGTTGACCTCCCTGAGCGTTTACACCACTGGTGTGCTAACGATCATTCTGGCCACCACCATCTGGGTGTTCTACGCCCTGAGCCAGAAGCAGCTGTTGACGGTGTGGAATTCGATGCAGGTGATGATGGTCATCTACCTGTGCTGCGCGATGCTCCTGACACCGTGGGTGCATCCGCTTGAAGCCCTGCAACTAAGCCCGCTGCAAGGGTGGTTGTTGCTTGCCTGCTGCCTCAATACCCTGGTGGCCTATGGCGCCTTCGCCGAGGCGCTGGCGCACTGGGAGGCGTCCAAGGTCAGCGCTACCCTGGCGCTGACCCCACTGGTGACCTTTGTCGCCGTCGCCTTGGCAGCCTGGTTCTGGCCTGACTTTGTACAGGCTGAGCAAATCAACTCGTTGGGCTACATCGGTGCACTGGTGGTGGTGCTGGGCTCGGCGCTCACCGCGCTGGGCCCATCGCTGATGGCCGGCTGGCGGGCCAGGCGTCTACGCCTGGCCCGGTAAGCTCAGCCTTTCTTGCCAGGTTCAAGCATGTCTTGTGGGCGTACCCACTCGTCGAACTGCTGATTGCTCAGGTAACCCAGGGTCAAGGCTGCTTCGCGCAAGGTTCTGCCTTCGCTGTAGGCCTTCTTGGCAATTTCCGCCGCCTTGTCGTAGCCGATGTGCGGATTGAGTGCAGTGACCAGCATCAATCCGCGTTCCAGGTGCGCCGCCATCTGTTCGGTATCCGGTTCGATACCCGCGACGCAGTGCTGCTGGAAGTTGCGACAACCGTCTGCCAGCAGCTCGATTGACTGCAACAGGTTGTGAATGATCACTGGCTTGAACACGTTCAGCTGCAGGTGGCCTTGGCTAGCGGCAAAGCCGATGGCCGTGTCGTTACCCAGCACCTGGCAGGCCAACATCGACAGCGCCTCGCACTGCGTCGGGTTGACCTTGCCGGGCATGATCGAACTGCCAGGCTCGTTGGCGGGCAGGCGCACTTCGGCAAGCCCGGCGCGGGGGCCGGAGCTCAGCAGGCGCAGGTCGTTGGCCAGTTTCATCAGCGCCACGGCCAAGGTCTTCAGGCCGCCTGCCAGCGTAGTCAGCGGTTCATGCCCGGCGAGGGCGGCAAACTTGTTCGGCGCGGTGACGAAGGGCAGGCCGGAGAGGGCGGCAAGTTCGGCAGCAATGGCTTCGGCAAAACCGTGCGGGGCGTTCAGCCCGGTGCCGACGGCCGTGCCTCCCTGGGCCAGTTCACACACGGCCGGCAGGGCGCTGCGGATCGCCCGCTGGGCGTAATCCAGTTGCGCGACATAGGCTGAGATTTCCTGGCCGAAGGTGATCGGCGTGGCGTCCATCATGTGCGTGCGGCCGGTCTTGACCAGGTGCTGGTGACGCGCCGCCAATTCTGCGAGCCCCGACGACAGCTCGGTGATTGCCGGTAACAGCTGGTGCTGGACGGCCTGGGCGGCAGCGATGTGCATGGCGGTGGGGAAGCAATCGTTGGAGCTTTGCGAGCGATTGACATGGTCGTTTGGGTGTACCGGAACCTTGCCGCCACGGCCCTTGCCTGCCAGCTCGTTGGCGCGCCCGGCAATCACTTCATTGACATTCATATTGCTCTGGGTGCCGCTGCCAGTTTGCCAGACGACGAGTGGAAACTGGTCATCGAGCTGGCCGTCGAGCACTTCATCGGCAGCCTGCTCGATCAGCCGGGCAATGTCGGCCGGCAGGTCGCCGTTGCGGTTGTTGACGCGTGCGGCGGCTTTTTTGATCATCGCCAGGGCATGCAAAACGGCCAGGGGCATGCGTTCCTTGCCGATGGCGAAGTTGATCAGCGAGCGTTGCGTCTGGGCACCCCAATAGGCTTGCTCAGGAACTTCGACCTGGCCCAGGCTGTCAGTTTCGATACGGCTCATACTGCGCTCACTCCCTTGTGGTCTGAATTCGCAGTTTAGGTCCCTTTTTGTCGCAGCGGTTCCATCGCTCGTCGACCCACTTGAGTGCCGTGCCCGAGTCGGCGCAGAATGCTCTACTCTGGGGTACTACCTCCTCTGTCTAATGAAGGAATAACGATGACCCGTCTTCGCGCCCTTTGCACTGCTGTTGCGCTGGTCTGCGCCAGCGGCCAGGTGCTTGCCGATACCGCTAGCCACAACGCCAGTGCCGAAAAATTCCTCATGATGGCGCATGCTGACAAGCTGGGCACTCCGGTCTATATGCAGGTGCAACAGATGTTTGCCCAGCGCTTTGAACAGACCAAGGCCCCAGCCTCGAAAAAAGCCGTGCTTGATAGCTACCAGGCCAAGGCCAACGCTGCCCTGGACCAGGCTATTGGCTGGAAAAAGCTCAAGCCGGACATGGTCAAGCTGTACACCACTACCTTTACCGAAAGCGAGCTCAAGGACCTGGTAGCCTTCTATCAGTCGCCACTGGGCAAGAAAGTCCTGGAAAAGATGCCACAAGTTACCCAGCAGTCGGCCCAGCTGACCCAGCGCAAGCTGGAAAGCGCGGTGCCGGTGGTCAACAAGCTGCTGGCTGACATGACCAAGGAGCTTGACCCGAACGCTGGCAAGGCCGCCGCGCCAGCGAAGAAGTAAACCGCGGAGCCGTCCATGTCCATGCAGCAAAAAATTGAACAAAGCCTGGCCGCGCTGGCGCCGCAGCACCTGTCGGTGCTCGACGAAAGCCATATGCACAGCCGTGGGCTAGAGACCCATTACAAGGCGGTGCTGGTCAGCGAGCAGTTCGCAGGCCTGAACAGCGTCAAGCGCCACCAGACGGTCTATGCCACCTTGGGTGAGCTGATGGGGCAGGTCCATGCCCTGGCGCTGCACACCTACACGCCCGAGGAGTGGCAGAAGGTTGGCGCGGCACCGGCATCCCCCACCTGCGCAGGTGGTAGCAAACACTGATTTCATCGTCAGGTTTTTGCTAGAATGTGCAACGCGCCGCTCGTCGGCGCGTTTTTTTTGCCATCCGGTCCGCCCTTTGCGAGGGTGACCACCTGGAGATTGACTGCATGACCCAAGCTATCGTCGTGGCGGCGCTGTACAAGTTCGTCACCCTGAAAGATTACGTCGAGCTGCGCGAACCGCTGCTCGAAAGCATGACCGCCAACGGCATCAAGGGCACCTTGTTGCTGGCCGAAGAAGGCATCAATGGCACTGTCTCCGGTACTCGTGAAGGTATCGACGGCCTGCTGGCCTGGTTGCGCAGTGATGAACGCCTGGTGGACATCGACCACAAAGAATCCTACTGCGACGAACAGCCGTTCTATCGCACCAAGGTCAAGCTCAAGAAAGAGATCGTCACCCTGGGCGTCGAGGGCGTTGACCCGAACCACAAGGTCGGCACCTACGTCGAGCCCAAAGATTGGAACGCGCTGATCAGTGACCCGGAAGTCCTGTTGATCGACACCCGTAACGACTACGAAGTGTCCATTGGCACCTTCGAAGGCGCAATCGACCCGAAAACCACTACCTTCCGCGAGTTCCCCGAGTACATCAAGGCCAACTTCGACCCGTCGCGGCACAAGAAGGTTGCGATGTTCTGCACTGGCGGCATCCGCTGCGAAAAAGCCTCCAGCTACATGCTCGGTGAAGGTTACGAAGAGGTCTATCATCTTAAGGGCGGGATCCTGAAATACCTCGAAGAGGTGCCGCAGGATGAAAGCCGCTGGCAGGGTGATTGCTTCGTCTTCGACAACCGGGTAACCGTGCGTCACGACCTGACCGAGGGCGACTACGACCAGTGCCATGCTTGCCGTACCCCGATCAGCGTGGAAGACCGTGCGTCCGAGCATTATTCGCCTGGTATCAGCTGCCCGCATTGCTGGGACAGCCTGAGCGAGAAGACCCGACGCAGCGCCATTGACCGGCAGAAGCAGATCGAGTTGGCCAAGGCCCGCAACATGCCGCACCCGATCGGTCACAACTACCGCAAAGCTGCCGAGGCCTGATAGATGTCCGCACGCCTGCTCTATGTGATGGACCCGATGTGCTCCTGGTGCTGGGGGTTTGCACCAGTGGCCCAGGCCCTGATCGCCCAGGCGCGCGCCGCCGGGGTCGACACGCAACTGGTGCCCGGCGGTTTGCGCACCGGTAGCAGTGCGTTGGATGCGTCGACCCGTGGCTACATCCTTGAGCACTGGCAAGCGGTCAATCAAGCCACTGGCCAACCCTTCACCCATGAAGGGGCGATGCCGGACGGCTTTGTTTATGACACCGAACCTGCCTGCCGTGCCCTGGTGGCTGCTCGTGGTCTTGATCCACAGCGCACCTGGGCGTTGCTCGCGGCGATCCAGCAAGCGTTTTATCAGGGCGGCGAAGACGTCACCCTGGCGCCGAAACTGGTGGAGCTGGCTGAGCAGGTGGGGTTTGAGCGTGCGGCCTTTGCCGAGCGCTTTACCAGTGCCGAAGTACGGTCGGCCACAGCCTCGGACTTCACCTGGGTACAGGACCTGGGCATTGCCGGCTTTCCCACCTTACTGGCTGAACGTAATGGCCAGCTGGCGTTGCTGACCAATGGCTACCAGCCACTCGATGCGTTGAGCCCACTGCTTGGCCGCTGGCTACAGCAGGCCGCTTGTGCTTGACCTGCCAGGGTCACCCGACCCTGTGCCGGGGCCAGCGCCCACTGTTGCCGATCGTTTGAGCTGGGCGGAAATCCGCCGCCTGGCCCTGCATCATCGCAAAGCCCTGTGGATTGCCAACGGCATCGCCGTACTGGCGGCGCTGTGCAGTGTGCCAATTCCCTTGCTGCTGCCGTTGCTGGTCGATGAAGTCTTGCTCGGCCATGGTGATGCCGCGCTCAAGTGGATGAATCAGTTGCTGCCGGAGAGTTGGCAAGTGGCGGCCGGTTATATCGGCTTGATGCTGGTGCTGACCTTGTGTTTGCGCTGCGCCGCCCTGGCCTTCAACGTGATTCAGGCCAAGCTGTTTGCCGGCCTGGCCAAGGACATCGTCTATCGCCTGCGCATCCGCCTGATCGAGCGGCTCAAGCGCATCTCCCTGAAGGAATATGAAAGCCTGGGCAGCGGCACGGTGACCACCCACCTGGTCACCGACCTGGACACCCTGGACAAATTCGTCGGCGAAACCCTCAGCCGCTTCCTGGTGGCCATGCTGACCTTGACCGGCACTGCGGCGATCCTGATGTGGATGCACTGGAAGCTGGCATTGCTGATTCTGCTGTTCAACCCCTTGGTGATCTTCGCCACGGTGCAGTTGGGCAAGCGCGTCAAACACCTGAAGAAACTCGAGAACGACAGTACCTCGCGTTTCACCCAGGCGCTGACCGAAACTCTCGACGCCATTCAGGAAATCCGCGCCAGCAATCGCCAGGGCTATTTCCTTGGGCGTCTGGGCGTGCGGGCTCAGGAAGTGCGCAACTACGCAGTGGCGTCGCAGTGGAAAAGTGATGCCAGTGGCCGCGCCAGTGGACTGCTGTTCCAGTTTGGCATCGATATCTTCCGTGCCGCGGCGATGCTCACAGTATTGTTCTCTGACCTGTCGATCGGGCAGATGCTGGCGGTGTTCAGCTACCTGTGGTTCATGATTGGCCCGGTTGAGCAGTTGCTGAACCTGCAATATGCCTACTACGCCGCAGGCGGCGCCTTGAGCCGACTCAACGAGCTGCTGGCGCGTGCAGATGAGCCGCAGTACCCCGGTGGTGTCGATCCGTTCAAGGGCCGTGACACGGTCGGCATCGAAGTCCAGGGACTGCGCTTTGCCTACGGTGATGAGCCGGTGCTCGACCAGTTGAACCTGTCCATTGCGCCTGGCGAAAAGGTCGCAATCGTTGGTGCCAGTGGCGGCGGCAAGAGCACCCTGGTGCAACTGCTGCTGGGGCTCTACAGCGCTCAGGCGGGCACGATCCGTTTTGGGGGCTCGACCTTGCAGGACATTGGCCTTGAGACCTTGCGCGAGCATGTTGCCGTGGTGCTGCAGCATCCGTCGCTGTTCAACGACTCGGTGCGCGCCAACCTGACCATGGGCCGCGACTGCAGCGACGAAGCCTGCTGGCAGGCGCTGGGTATCGCCCAGCTCGACACCACCATTGCTGCCTTGCCCCATGGCCTGGACACCGTGGTCGGGCGCTCGGGTGTGCGCTTGTCGGGCGGGCAGCGTCAGCGCCTGGCGATTGCGCGGATGGTGCTGGCTGAGCCCAAGGTGGTGATTCTCGACGAAGCCACCTCGGCGCTGGATGCGGCCACCGAATACAACCTGCATCAGGCCCTGACCCGTTTCCTCAGTGCGCGGACCACCCTGATCATTGCCCACCGCCTTTCAGCCGTGAAGCAGGCCGACCGCGTGCTGGTCTTTGATGGCGGACACGTCGCTGAGGATGGTGATCACCAGCAACTGATCGCCGACGGCGGTTTGTACGCCAAGCTGTACGGGCATTTGCAGCAGAGTTGAGGCAAAAGTACGGGTAATAGAGAAAAGCTCTCCAGATGTGAGAGCAAATAGCCTAGGCTGTGCGTTTATAAGATAGAGATTCATCCGGCTCTGTGTGCAAGGGACCTCATGAAGCGAACACGGATTCTCGAAGCGCCGAACTTGTTGGGCATCATTTGGCCATTTGTTGCGGTGGTGGTGTTTCAGGCGCTGCTCGGAGGCATCAGCCTGTACGCGTTATCGGCGGTGCGTGGTTACGTGGCGGGGGAGAGCCTCTGGTCCAAGGGGCAGAAGGACGCGATCTACTACCTCAACCTGTATGCCGACAGCCACGATGAGGCTAACTACCACAAGTACCAAAAGGCCTTTGCGGTGCCGCAAGGTGGCCATGAGCTGCGGGCTGCTCTGGATTTGCCAAATCCGGACCTTGAGGCAGCACGTCGGGGCATTCTTCAGGGTGGCAACCATCCTGACGACATCTCCAGTGTCATCTGGTTGTACCTGAACTTTCGCCAGGTCAGTTACCTGGAAAAGGCCATCGAGCTGTGGGCGGTGGGTGACGGTTTTCTCAACCAGTTGAACGACGTTGCCCAGCAGATGCATGAAGGCTTTCGTTCGGGCACAGCGACGGCCGCTGATGTCGCCGAATGGAAGGCGCGCATTGCCACCATCAACGATGGTGTGACACCCGCCGCGCGCGCGTTCAGTGATGCCTTGGGTGAAGGCTCGCGGATGCTGTTGCGGATCTTGCTGGTGACCAACCTCGCTACGGCGCTGTTTCTGATTGCCCTGGCCTGGTTGCGTTCAAGCAAGCTGCTGGCCCAGCGTCAGGCCTTTGCCAACGCCTTGCAGGTGGAAAAAGAGCGGGCGCAAATCACCCTTGAATCGATTGGCGACGGGGTGATCACCACCGACGTGGAAGGTTGCATCGCCTACATGAACCCGGCCGCCGAGCAACTCACCCACTGGCACGCTGCCCAGGCCCACGGCCTGCCATTGGCGGCACTTTTCAGCCTGTTGGATGAGAATGCCGAGAAAGACAGCCTGACCTTGGTTGAGCGCATTCTCAGCGGTGGCCTCAAGGGCGGCAGCGAACACACTAAGCTGATTCAGCGCCTGGATGGCAGTACCGTCTCGGTGACGCTGGTGGGGGCGCCGATCATGGCCGATGGGCAAATCAGCGGTATCGTCCTGGTGCTGCATGACATGACCCAGGAGCGCCAGTACATCGCCAACCTGTCCTGGCAGGCGACCCATGATGCGCTGACGGGCCTGGCCAACCGCCGCGAGTTCGAGTATCGCCTGGAGCAGGCACTCAATGGTCTGACGCGCAAATCGGCGCGGCATGCCTTGATGTTTCTCGACCTCGACCAATTCAAGCTGGTCAACGACACCTGCGGGCACGCGGCCGGTGATGAGCTGTTGCGGCACATTTGTGCCGTACTTCAGGCCGGCCTGCGAGAGGGTGACATCCTGGCGCGGTTGGGCGGCGATGAATTCGGCATTCTCCTCCTGAACTGCCCTCAGGAGCAGGCTGAGCGTATCGCTGAAAGCTTGCGCCAGGCGGTACAGAGCCTGCATTTTGTCTGGAAGGGTCGTCCGTTCATGACCACGGTTAGCTTGGGGGTGGTGCATATCGCACAGGCGCCGACTACCCTCGAAGCCTCCCTGCGGTCGGCTGATATGGCGTGCTACATGGCCAAGGAAAAAGGCCGCAATCGGGTGCAGGTCTACCACGCCGACGACAGCGAGTTGTCCATGCGTTTTGGTGAAATGGCCTGGATTCAACGCCTGCATGTGGCCCTGGAAGAAAACCGCTTCTGCCTGTATGCCCAGGAAATCGCCGCACTCGGGCCGCATGAAGGGGCAGGACATATCGAGATCCTGCTGCGCCTGCAGGACGAAAGCGGACGTATTATCCTGCCGGACAGCTTCATTCCTGCCGCTGAACGCTATGGCTTAATGACTGCACTTGATCGGTGGGTGGTGCGCAGCGTCTTCACCGTCATTCGCCAGTGCCTGGATGAGCAGCGCGACGGCCCCCTGGCCATGTGCGCGATCAACCTCTCTGGCAGCAGCATTGGCGATGACAAGTTCCTTGAATACCTGCGGCGCTTGTTTGGTGAGTACGCTATTCCACCGCAGATGATTTGTTTCGAAATCACTGAAACCAGTGCAATCGCCAATCTGGGTAGCGCCATTCGCTTCATCAACGAACTCAAAGGCCTGGGTTGCCGGTTCTCGCTGGATGACTTTTGTGCCGGGATGTCGTCGTTCGCCTATTTAAAACATTTGCCTGTAGACTTCCTGAAAATCGACGGAAGTTTCGTCAAAGATATGCTTGATGACCCGGTCAACCGCGCCATGGTCGAGGTCATCAACCACATCGGTCATGTCATGGGCAAACGCACCATTGCCGAATTCGTCGAAACGCCGATGATCGAACAGGCCCTGCAGGAAATCGGCGTCGATTATGCCCAGGGCTACCTGATCGAACGACCGCAGATGTTTACCTGCGACAGCTTGCAACGCCAACGGATTACCGCAAGGCCCTTGTTGTTCAAGGCACCCGGGACCTTTCGCTGAAGATCCGCACGATAATCACAAGGAACAAGGAGCTGACAGTGATTGACGCGTTTATCCGTACCGGTCCATTGATGGACCCCACCAGTTACCCGCTCTGGGCCCAGCAGCTGATCAGGGATTGTCATGAGAGCAAGCGTCGGGTCGTCGAGCACGAAGTTTATCAACGCATGCGTGACGGTCGGCTCAGTGGCCGGACGATGCGCCAGTACTTGATTGGTGGCTGGCCGGTGGTCGAGCAGTTTTCCCTGTACATGGCCAAGAACCTGACCAAGACCCGCTACGCGCGCCATCCTGGGGAGGATATGGCGCGTCGTTGGCTGATGCGCAATATTCGCGTCGAGCTCAATCATGCTGATTATTGGCTGTATTGGAGCCAGGCCCATGGCGTGAGCCTGGAGGACCTGCAAACCCAGGAAGTGCCCACCGAACTCAATGCCTTGAGCGACTGGTGCTGGCATACCTGTGCGGCCGACTCCCTGGTTGTCGCCATTGCCGCGACCAACTATGCGATCGAAGGGGCGACCGGCGAATGGTCGGCAGTGGTCTGCTCGACCGGCGTGTATGCCCAGGGCTTTGCAGAAGAAGGTCGCAAGCGCGCCATGAAGTGGCTGAAGATGCATGCTCAGTATGACGATGCCCACCCGTGGGAAGCGTTGGAAATCGTCTGCACCCTGGCCGGTAATAACCCTAGTCAGGCGTTGCAGGCAGAATTGCGTCGGGCGATCTGTAAGAGCTACGACTGCATGTTCCTGTTCCTTGAGCGCTGCATGCAGCTGGAGCAGCACCAGCCCGCCCGTTCCCAGGCGGAACTGGTCGAGGGCTGAGCCTACTGGGCGTTGAACGCCTGGCCGTTGACGCCAGTGCTGTCGGGGCCCATCAGGTACAGGTAAACCGGCATGATCTGCTCAGGCAGCGGATTGTTCTCCGGGTTCTCACCTGGATAGGCCTGGGCGCGCATGCTGGTGCGGGTGGCGCCCGGGTTGATGCTGTTGGCGCGCACCGGTGCCACACCTTCCAGTTCGTCGGCGAGGGTCTGCATCAGGCCTTCGGTGGCGAATTTCGACACGCCATAGGCGCCCCAGTAAGCCCGGCCTTTGCGTCCGACGCTGCTGGAGGTGAAGATCACTGAAGCATCTTGCGACAGCTTGAGCAGCGGCAGCAGGGTGCTGGTGAGCATGAACATGGCATTGACGTTGATCTGCATGACGCGCATGAAGTTGTCGCCGGACAGCTGCTCCAGTGGCGTACGCGGGCCAATGATCGAGGCGTTGTGCAGCAGGCCGTCGATGTGGCCGAACTCGCTTTCGATCATCGCCGCCAGTTCGTCGTACTGGTGCGGCAGGGCGGTTTCCAGGTTGAACGGGATGACGGCAGGCTTGGGGTGGCCGGCGGCTTCGATCTCGTCATAAACCTGGCTCAAGTTGCCTTCCGTCTTGCCCAGCAACAGCACGGTCGCACCATGGGCGGCGTAAGCCTTGGCGGCAGCTGCGCCGATTCCGCGACCGGCGCCGGTGACCATGATGGTCCGGCCTTTAAGCAGGTCGGGGCGGGCGGAGTAATCGAACATGGGGTTACCTCTAGAGTGGTGATGGCGTCATCGCTGGCAAGCCAGCTCCCTGTGGGAGCCGACCTTGCCGGCGATGCAAGGCAAAGCCTTGCCGATACAAAGGTTCAGCAGCCGCAAAGCGCGCTATCAAGCACCTTGCGCAGCTCCAGCGGATGATCGACAACCACATCCGCGCCCCAGTTGTTGGGGTTGTCATCTGGATGAATATAGCCGTAGCGCACCGCTGCAGTGCGGGTGCCAGCATCACGGCCCGACTCGATGTCGCGCAGGTCGTCACCGACGAACAGCACGCTGGCAGGGTCGAGGTTCAAGGTCTTGCAGGCAAGAATCAGGGGTTCGGGGTCCGGCTTGCTGTTCTTGACGTGATCCGGGCAAATCAACAATGCCGAACGTTCGGCCAGGCCCAGCTGCTGCATGATCGGCTCGGCGAAACGCACCGGCTTGTTGGTGACCACGCCCCACAGCAGGTTGCCTTTCTCGATATCGTCCAGCAGCTCGGCCATGCCGTCGTACAGCTTGCTGTGCACCGCGCATCCTTGTTGGTACCGCTCAAGGAACTCCAGGCGCAGGGCTTCGAATGTCGGGTCTTCCGGGTCGAGGTTGAACGTCACTGAAACCATGGCCTTGGCGCCGCCAGAAACCACGTCGCGGATCTTCTGATCATCGATCGCTGGCAGGCCGCGCTCGGCGAGCATCGCCTGGCAGATGGCAATGAAGTCCGGCGCCGTGTCGAGCAGGGTGCCGTCCATGTCGAAAAGTACTGCTCTCAGGCGCATGCTCATTCCTCGCGCAGGGTCTGGATCATGTAGTTGACGTCAACGTCATTGGCCAGCTTGTAGTGCTTGGTCAGTGGATTGTAAGTCAGGCCGATGATGTCTTTGACGTTCAGGCCCGCCTCGCGGCTCCAAGCACCGAGCTCGGAAGGGCGGATGAATTTCTTGAAGTCATGGGTGCCGCGCGGCAACAGCTTCATGATGTATTCAGCGCCGATGATCGCGAACAGGTAGGCCTTGGGGTTACGGTTGATGGTCGAGAAGAACACCTGGCCGCCTGGCTTGACCATGCGGTAGCACGCACGGATGACTGAAGACGGATCAGGCACGTGCTCGAGCATTTCCAGGCAGGTGACCACATCGAACTGCTCGGGCATTTCTTCGGCCAGGGCTTCAGCGGTGGTTTGGCGGTACTCGACTTCTACGCCGGATTCGAGCTGGTGCAGTTGGGCCACGGCCAGCGGCGCTTCGCCCATGTCGATGCCCATGACGGTAGCGCCGCGCTGGGCCATGGCTTCGCTGAGGATGCCGCCGCCGCAACCGACGTCGAGGACCTTTTTGCCGGCCAGCTTGACCCGCTCATCGATCCAGTTGACCCGCAGCGGGTTGATGTCGTGCAGTGGCTTGAACTCGCTCTCGCGGTCCCACCAGCGGTGGGCCAAGGCTTCAAACTTGGCGATTTCGGCGTGGTCGACGTTGCTCATGGAACGGTCCTCTGAAACTTTGATTAAAGGTGTTACAGGTCAGCAGCCGCAGCTGCCGACCAGTTATTCGCTGCGCTCGCCGATCCGCTGGCCCCAGGCGCAGGCAACGGCATGCAGTGCCTGCTCGTCCATGCGGGTCAGGCGGCGCTCGTCGAGCAGTTGCTTGCCAGCGACCCAGACGTGTTTCACACAGTCACGGCCGCTGGTGTAAATCAGTTGTGAAACAGGCTCATAGATCGGTTGCTGGGCCAGGCCTGAGAGGTCGAAGGCGACCAGGTCGGCTGCCTTGCCCACTTCCAGTGAACCAGTCAGCGCCTCAAGGCCCAGCGCCCTGGCGCCGTTGAGGGTCGCCATACGCAGTGCCCGGTGGGCATCCAGAGCGGCGGCCGAGCCCGCCACGGCTTTGGCCAGCAGCGCTGCGGTACGGGTTTCGCCCAGCAGGTCGAGGTCGTTGTTGCTGGCTGCGCCATCCGTGCCCACGGCGACATTGACACCGGCCTGCCACAGGCGCTCGACTGGGCAGAAGCCGCTGGCCAGCTTAAGGTTGGACTCCGGGCAATGCACCACACTCGTGTTGCTTTCTACCAGCAAGGCCAGGTCATCGTCGCTGACCTGGGTCATGTGCACCGCCTGCAGGCGTGGGCCGAGCAGCCCTAGGCGGGCGAGGCGCGCCAGTGGCCGTTCGCCACGGGTGGCCAGTGATTGCTCGACCTCGAAGGCAGTTTCATGGATATGCATATGAATGGGCGCGTCGAGTTCTTCGGCAATCACCCGGATCTTCTCCAGGTTTTCGTCGCTCACGGTGTACGGCGCATGTGGGCCCATGGCCACGGTAATGCGCGGGTGATGACGCAGGTCGCCGAACAGTTCGACCGCCAGGTGCAGGCCTTCTTCGGTGCTGCGGGCACCCGGGATCGGGAAATCCAGTAGCGGCACGGCGATTTGCGCACGGATGCCACTGTTGTGGACCCGCTCGCTGGCAATCTTGGGGAAGAAGTACATGTCGGCAAAACAGGTGATGCCGCCTTTGATCTGCTCGGCGATGGCCAGGTCGGTGCCGTCACGGACAAAGTCCTCGTCGACCCAGCGACCTTCAGCCGGCCAGATGTGCGCTTCGAGCCAGGTCATCAGTGGCAGGTCGTCGGCCAGGCCGCGAAACAGGCTCATGGCGGCATGGCCGTGGGCGTTGATCAGGCCTGGGCTGAGCAGGCAGCCCGGCAGTTCACGGGTTTCGGTGGCGAGATAGCGCTCGGCCTCGGCCCGCGGGCCGATAAAGACGATTTGCCCGTCGCGAATACCCAGGCCATGATCCTTCAATACCACCCCGGCAGGTTCGACAGGCACCAGCCAGCTAGGCAGGAGCAGCAGGTCGAGCGGCGTAGCGGGTTTGGGCATGGCAGGGTTTCCCTGGGACACTTGGGCTGAGGGCGAAGTATACCCGAGCGTCTGCGCCTGGGGCTCGCTATAATCGTGCGCTTTTGATGTCCGAATGACGGGGTGAGGCATGCGCGATCGACTACTGGCAGCAGAGAAGGTGAAAGCCATCGATTGGCGTGATGGCGTCCTGTATCTGCTCGATCAGCGTGTCCTGCCGTTCGAGCAGACCTGGCAGGCCTGTGCCGATGCCGCTGATGTGGCTCGGGCAATTGCCTCGATGACGGTGCGCGGCGCGCCTGCCATAGGCATCAGTGCGGCCTATGGCCTGGCCATGGCCGTGCGCCAGCGCCTGGCCGCCGGCGATGACTGGGAGATGGCTCTGGAAGAGGATTTCGAGCTGCTGCTGCACGCGCGCCCTACCGGCGCCAATCTGTTCTGGGCGCTCAACCGCATGCGTGAGCGTTTGCTGCGGATCAAGGACGGCGATGATGTGGCGGCAATCATGGACGCCGAAGCCGTTGCCATCCATGACAGTGACCGTGAAGCCAACCTGACCATGGCCCAATTCGGTGTCGAGCTGATTCGCAAGCACCAGGGCAATGAGCAGGCCTTGTTGACCCACTGCAATACCGGCGCCCTGGCCACCGGTGGTTTTGGCACGGCGCTCGGGGTGATTCGAGCCGCCTATATGGAAGGCATGGTCGAGCGGGTCTATGTCGACGAGACCCGGCCCTGGCTGCAGGGCTCACGGCTGACCGCCTGGGAGCTGGCCAATGAAGGCATCCCATTGACGGTCACTGCTGATTCCGCAGCCGCCCACCTGATGAAGACCAAGGGCATTACCTGGGTCATCGTCGGGGCTGACCGGGTCACCGCCAATGGTGACGTGGCGAGCAAGATCGGCACCTACCAGTTGGCCGTCAATGCTATGCACCACGGGGTGCGCTTCATGGTCGTGGCGTCGAGCTCGAGCATTGACATGAACCTGGAAAGTGGCGAAGACATCCTCCTTGAGGAGCGCAGCGCCAGCGAGCTGTTGACGCTCGGCGGCACGCGCGTGGGGGCAGATGTCGAGGCCTACAATCCCTGCTTTGACGTGACCCCGGCCGATTTGATCGATGTGATCGTGACCGAGAAAGGTATCGTCGAACGTCCCGACACCGTAAAGATGGCGCAACTGATGTGTCGCAAGCGTTTGCATTGAGTGTTTATCCCCCGCTTGCGGCCTGGTTGGGCGGCTAGCGGGCGTTACTGACGAGCAGTAGGGTAGTAGTGCTGCAGCCTACTCCCACCGTCTGGGCGATTGTGGTAACATCCGACGGTTTCCAAGGTAGCCCGATGGGGCTGTCTTTACTGCGCAGATCCATGGCTTAACTCGTTGATTTGTCGTAAGTCGCTGCAAGGAGTCACTTTGCAGCGGCGAGCTTCGTTCGTCCCATATGGATGTGACGAGGTTTCACCAGAAAAAGGAATCAGGCTTCTCATGGGCGAACTGGCCAAAGAAATCCTCCCGGTCAATATCGAAGACGAACTGAGACAGTCCTACCTCGACTACGCGATGAGCGTCATTGTCGGGCGTGCACTGCCCGATGCGCGTGATGGCTTGAAGCCCGTGCATCGCCGCGTTCTCTATGCGATGAGCGAACTGGGTAACGACTGGAACAAACCGTACAAGAAATCCGCCCGTGTGGTCGGTGACGTGATCGGTAAGTACCACCCGCACGGTGATACCGCGGTCTACGACACCATCGTTCGTATGGCTCAGCCGTTCTCGCTGCGTTATCTGCTGGTCGATGGCCAGGGTAACTTCGGTTCGGTGGACGGCGACAACGCCGCGGCCATGCGATACACCGAAGTGCGTATGACCAAGCTGGCCCATGAGCTGCTGGCAGACCTGCACAAGGAAACCGTCGACTGGGTGCCCAACTACGACGGCACCGAGCAGATCCCGGCGGTCATGCCGACCAAGATCCCCAACCTGCTGGTCAACGGCTCCAGCGGTATCGCCGTGGGCATGGCGACCAACATTCCGCCGCACAACCTCGGTGAAGTCATCGACGGTTGCCTGGCGCTGATCGATAACGCCGACATCACCATCGATGAGCTGATGCAGTTCATCCCGGGCCCGGATTTCCCAACCGCCGCGATCATCAACGGCCGTCAGGGCATCATCGAGGCCTACCGCACCGGCCGTGGCCGCATCTACATGCGTGCCCGCTCCACCATCGAAGACATCGATAAGGTCGGTGGCCGTCAGCAGATCGTCGTGACTGAGCTGCCTTACCAGCTGAACAAGGCGCGCTTGATCGAAAAGATCGCCGAGCTGGTCAAGGAAAAGAAACTCGAAGGCATCACCGAGCTGCGCGACGAGTCCGACAAGGACGGTATGCGTATCGTCATCGAGCTGCGTCGTGGCGAAGTGCCTGAGGTGATCCTCAACAACCTCTACGCCCAGACCCAGCTGCAGGCGGTCTTCGGTATCAACATCGTCGCCCTGATCGACGGTCGTCCACGGGTCCTGAACCTCAAGGACCTGCTCGAGGCGTTCGTTCGTCACCGCCGCGAAGTGGTTACCCGTCGTACGGTGTTCGAGCTGCGTAAGGCTCGCGAGCGCGGTCATATCCTTGAAGGTCAGGCGGTTGCCCTGTCCAACATCGACCCGGTCATCGCCCTGATCAAGGCCTCGCCGACGCCGTCGGAAGCTAAAGAAGCGCTGATCAGCACGCCGTGGGAATCCAGCGCCGTGCAGGTCATGGTCGAGCGCGCGGGCGCCGACTCCTGCCGTCCGGAGAACCTCGACGAGCAGTACGGCCTGCGTGATGGCAAGTACTTCCTGTCGCCGGAACAGGCCCAGGCCATTCTGGACCTGCGTCTGCACCGCCTGACCGGTCTGGAGCACGAGAAGCTGCTGGCCGAGTACCAGGAGATCCTCAACCAGATCGGCGAGCTGATCCGCATCCTCAGCAGCGCCGAGCGCCTGATGGAAGTGATCCGTGAAGAGCTGGAACTGATCCGCGCTGAATACGGCGACGTGCGCCGCACCGAGATCCTCGATGCGCGTCTGGACCTGACCCTGGGTGACATGATTCCGGAAGAAGACCGGGTTGTGACGATCTCCCATGGCGGCTACGCCAAGACCCAGCCGCTGGCGGCCTACCAGGCTCAGCGCCGCGGTGGTAAAGGTAAGTCGGCTACTGGCGTCAAGGACGAGGACTACATCTCGCACCTGCTGGTTGCCAACAGCCACACCACGCTGCTGCTGTTCTCCAGCAAGGGCAAGGTGTACTGGCTCAAGACCTACGAAATTCCCGAAGCCTCCCGTGCCGCGCGCGGTCGACCACTGGTCAACCTGCTGCCGCTGGACGAAGGTGAGTACATCTCGACCATGTTGCCGGTCGAGGAGTACACCGAAGGTCATTTCATCTTCATGGCCACCGCCAACGGTACCGTGAAGAAGACTCCGCTGGAGTCGTTCAGCCGTCAGCGTAGCGTCGGCCTGATCGCTCTGGAGCTGGATGAAGGCGACGTGCTGATTTCCGCGGCCATCACCGATGGCGAGCGTGAGGTCATGCTGTTCTCCGACGCCGGCAAGGTCACCCGTTTCAAAGAGTCCGACGTTCGCGCCATGGGCCGTACCGCCCGCGGTGTGCGCGGCATGCGTCTGGGCGAAGGGCAGAAGCTGATCTCCATGATCATTCCGGAGGAGGGCAGCCAGATCCTTACCGCCTCCGAGCGTGGTTACGGCAAGCGTACCGAAATCGGCGAGTTCCCCGAGTACAAGCGTGGCGGTCAGGGCGTTATCGCCATGGTCAGCAACGAGCGTAACGGTCGTCTGGTCGGTGCCGTGCAGGTGCAGGATGGTGAGGAAATCATGCTGATTTCCGACCAGGGCACCCTGGTCCGTACCCGCGTCGGCGAGGTCTCCAGCTTGGGTCGTAATACCCAGGGTGTGACCCTGATCAAGCTGGCCAGCGACGAGACCCTGGTGGGTCTGGAGCGTGTCCAGGAGCCGTCCGAAGAGGAAGGTGACGAGGACTACGAAGTCGATGCTGACGCCGTTGACGCCGATGACGCACCAGAGGCGCAGGCCGCTGGCGACGAAGAGGCGCAGCAGGAATAACCAACACAGTAGCGTAACCCTGGTGGGGTGGCCGTCGCGGTGCAAATCCAGCGCCGGCCGGCCACTTCCACGGACATCAAGAGCAGAGCGAGAGTGGATGTGAGCAAACGAGCCTTTAACTTCTGCGCAGGCCCTGCTGCGCTTCCCGACGCTGTCCTGCAGCGTGCCCAGGCCGAAATGCTGGACTGGAATGGCAAGGGCTTGTCCGTGATGGAGATGAGTCACCGTAGCGACGACTACGTGGCCATTGCCGAAAAGGCCGAGCAGGACCTGCGCGACCTGTTGTCCGTTCCCGCCAATTACAAGGTGCTCTTCCTGCAGGGTGGTGCGAGTCAGCAGTTCGCTGAAATCCCGCTGAACCTGCTGCCTGAAAACGGCACGGCCGACTATATCGAAACCGGTATCTGGTCGAAGAAAGCCATCGAAGAAGCCCGTCGCTACGGCAACATCAACGTTGCTGCCAGTGCCAAACCCTACGACTACCTGGCCATCCCTGGCCAAAATGAGTGGAACCTGACCCCGGGTGCCGCCTACGTGCACTACGCCTCGAACGAGACCATTGGTGGTCTGGAGTTCGACTGGGTGCCGCAGACCGGTGACGTTCCGCTGGTGGTCGACATGTCTTCGGACATCCTTTCCCGTCCGATCGATGTCGCTGACTTCGGTCTGATCTATGCCGGTGCGCAGAAAAACATCGGCCCAAGCGGCCTGGTCGTGGTGATCGTGCGCGAAGACCTGATCGGTCGCGCCCGCAGCAGCTGCCCGACCATGCTCGACTACAAGGTCGCTGCCGACAACAACTCGATGTACAACACCCCGGCTACCTACTCCTGGTACCTCTCGGGCCTGGTCTTTGAGTGGCTCAAGGAGCAGGGCGGTGTAGCTGCCATGGAAGTGCGCAACCGCGCCAAGAAGGACCGTCTGTACGGTTTCATCGACAGCAGCGACTTCTACAGCAACCCGATCAGTGTCAACGCCCGCTCCTGGATGAACGTACCGTTCCGCCTGGCTGACGAGCGCCTGGACAAAGCGTTCCTCGCCGGCGCTGACGCCCGTGGCCTGCTCAACCTCAAGGGTCACCGCTCGGTGGGCGGCATGCGTGCTTCGATCTACAACGCCCTGGGCCTGGACGCGGTAGAAGCGCTGGTGACCTACATGGCTGAATTCGAGAAGGAGCACGGCTGATGTCGGAGCAGGAACTCAAGGCGCTGCGGGTGCGCATTGACAGCCTCGACGAGAAGATCCTCGAGCTGATCAGTGACCGTGCCCGCTGCGCCCAGGAAGTGGCGCGGGTGAAGATGGCGGCTTTACCGGCCGGTGAAGAGCCGATCTTCTACCGTCCTGAGCGTGAGGCGCAGGTGCTCAAGCGCGTCATGGAGCGCAATCAAGGGCCGCTGGGCAATGAAGAGATGGCGCGGTTGTTCCGTGAAATCATGTCCTCCTGCCTGGCCCTGGAGCAGCCGCTCAAAGTCGCCTACCTCGGCCCTGAGGGTACCTTTACCCAGGCCGCGGCGATGAAGCACTTTGGTCACGCCGTGATCAGCAAGCCGATGGCGGCGATCGACGAAGTGTTCCGCGAAGTGGCGGCAGGCGCCGTCAACTTTGGTGTGGTGCCCGTGGAGAACTCCACCGAAGGTGCGGTCAACCACACCCTCGACAGCTTCCTTGAGCACGACATGGTCATCTGTGGCGAAGTCGAGCTGCGTATCCACCACCACCTGTTGGTGGGTGAGAACACCAAGACCGACAGCATCAGCCGCATTTACTCGCACGCCCAGTCGTTGGCCCAGTGCCGCAAATGGCTGGATGCCCACTACCCGAATGTTGAGCGCGTCGCGGTGTCGAGTAACGCCGAGGCCGCCAAGCGGGTCAAGGGTGAGTGGAACTCGGCAGCGATCGCTGGCGACATGGCGGCAGGCCTCTACGGTCTGACGCGTCTTGCCGAGAAGATCGAAGACCGTCCGGACAACTCCACGCGCTTTTTGATGATCGGTAGCCAGGAAGTGCCGCCAACCGGTGACGACAAGACCTCGATCATCGTTTCCATGAGCAACAAACCGGGCGCCTTGCACGAGTTGCTGGTGCCGTTCCATCAGAACGGTATCGACCTGACCCGTATTGAGACCCGCCCGTCGCGCAGTGGCAAATGGACCTACGTGTTCTTCATCGATTTCATGGGGCATCACCGTGATCCGCTGATCAAGGCCGTACTCGAACAGATCAGCCAGGAAGCTGTGGCCCTCAAGGTATTGGGTTCCTATCCCAAAGCAGTACTCTGACGTAATGAGTGACGTGCATACAGATTTGAATAGGGTCCTGCTCCGTGGTTGAAGTCGTGTTGAACAAGGTCGAGCCGCTTATCGGTCGGCTGGTGGTGGTCGGTCTCGGGCTGATTGGCGGTTCGTTCGCCAAGGGTCTACGCGAAAGCGGCCTCTGCCGTGAAGTGGTCGGCGTTGACCTGGATCCACAGTCGCGCAAGCTGGCGGTGGAGCTGGGGGTTGTCGACCGCTGCGAAGAAGACCTGGCTGCGGCCTGCGTTGGCGCAGATGTCATTCAGCTGGCCGTGCCGATCCTGGCCATGGAAAAGCTCCTGGCTCGACTGGCGCAACTTGACCTGGGGCACGCGGTGCTGACCGATGTCGGCAGTGCCAAGGGTAATGTGGTGCGTGCGGCGCGTGAGGCGTTTGCCAAGCAGCTGGCGTACTTCGTGCCTGGGCACCCGATTGCCGGTTCCGAGCAGAGCGGGGTGGAAGCCTCCAATGCAGCGCTGTTCCGCCGCCATAAAGTAATTCTCACGCCGTTGGCTGAAACCGACCCAGGTGCCCTGGCCCTGGTTGATCGGCTCTGGCGTGCGCTGGATGCCGATGTTGAGCATATGCAGGTCGAGCGCCATGACGAAGTCCTGGCAGCGACCAGTCACTTGCCGCATTTGCTGGCGTTTGGCCTGGTCGATTCCCTGGCCAAGCGCAATGAAAACCTGGATATCTTCCGTTACGCTGCCGGCGGTTTCCGCGATTTCACAAGAATCGCCGGAAGTGATCCGGTCATGTGGCACGACATATTTCTCGCCAACCGCGAAGCTGTTCTGCGCACACTTGATACATTTCGCAGCGACCTCGACGCCTTGCGCGACGCGGTCGATGCAGGGGATGGGCATCAATTGCTGGGCGTCTTTACGCGCGCCCGGGTTGCCCGCGAGCATTTCAGTAAAATCCTGGCCCGCCGGGCCTATGTGGACGCTATGAACTCCAACGACCTGATTTTCCTGGCAAATCCTGGTGGCCAACTGTCTGGCCGAATTCGCGTACCAGGCGATAAATCGATTTCTCATCGCTCGATCATGTTGGGCTCCCTGGCCGAAGGCACCACCGAAGTCGAAGGCTTCCTTGAAGGTGAAGACGCGCTGGCAACGCTGCAGGCGTTCCGCGACATGGGCGTGGTCATCGAAGGCCCGCACCATGGCCGGGTGACCATTCACGGTGTTGGCCTCAATGGTTTGAAGCCGCCGCCGGGGCCGATCTACCTGGGCAACTCCGGTACCTCCATGCGCCTGCTGTCTGGCCTGTTGGCAGCGCAGCCGTTTGACACCGTATTGACGGGCGATGCCTCGCTGTCCAAGCGCCCGATGAACCGTGTGGCCAACCCGCTGCGGGAAATGGGCGCGGTCATCGAGACCGCTGCCGAAGGTCGTCCGCCGATGACCATTCGTGGCGGGCACACGCTCAAGGCCCTGACCTACACCCTGCCAATGGCCAGTGCCCAGGTGAAGTCCTGCCTGCTGCTGGCCGGCTTGTATGCCGAAGGCAAGACCACCATCACCGAACCTGCGCCGACCCGTGACCATACTGAGCGCATGCTCCGTGGTTTCGGCTATAGCGTTAACGTTGACGGCCCGACGGCGTCCCTGGAGTCCGGTGGCAAGTTGAGCGCAACCCATATCGAAGTGCCGGCCGACATCTCCTCGGCAGCCTTCTTCCTGGTTGCGGCGTCGATTGCCGAAGGTTCTGAGCTGGTGCTTGAACATGTGGGTATCAACCCGACCCGTACTGGTGTCATTGATATCCTGCGTCTGATGGGCGGCGACATCACCCTGGAAAATCAGCGTGAAGTCGGCGGCGAGCCGGTGGCTGACCTGCGCGTGCGTGGGGCTAAACTCAAGGGTATCGATATCCCAGAGCACCTGGTGCCGCTGGCTATCGACGAGTTCCCGGTGCTGTTCGTCGCTGCCGCCTGTGCTGAAGGCCGGACCGTGCTGCGTGGTGCCGAGGAGTTGCGGGTCAAGGAATCCGACCGCATCCAGGTTATGGCCGATGGCCTGCTGACCCTGGGTGTGAAGTGCGAGCCGACCCCGGACGGTATCATTATCGATGGCGGCCCGATCGGTGGTGGTGAAGTGCACGGGCATGGCGATCACCGCATCGCCATGGCCTTCAGCGTCGCCTCGCTGCGCGCTACCGCGCCAATCCGTATCCACGATTGCGCCAACGTCGCTACGTCCTTCCCGAACTTCCTGGCCCTGTGCGCCGAAGTCGGGATTCGTGTTGCTGAAGAGGGCAAGTCGTGAGCATGAACGCGCCGGTCATCACCATCGACGGTCCAAGCGGTTCGGGTAAGGGGACCGTTGCTGGCCTTTTGGCACGCGAGCTGGGCTGGAAACTGCTGGACTCGGGTGCGCTGTACCGTTTGTTGGCCTTCGCGGCCAGCAACCACGGCGTCGACCTGACCAACGAAGAGCTGCTGGTCACGCTGGCGGCGCACCTGGACGTGCAGTTCATCGCTGCTGAACCGGGCAAATTGCAGCAGATCATTCTTGAAGGTGATGATGTCAGCAATGTCATCCGTACCGAAACCGTTGGTGCCGGGGCCTCCATGGTCGCGTCGCTGCCAGCGGTGCGTGACGCCTTGCTGCAGCGCCAGCGGGCGTTCCAGGAAGCACCGGGGCTAATTGCCGATGGTCGCGACATGGGGACAGTGGTGTTCCCTGATGCGCCGTTGAAGGTTTTTCTGACCGCCAGCGCTGAGGAACGAGCTCGCCGCCGTTACTTGCAGTTGAAGGCCAAAGACGAAGATGTTAGTCTGTCGAGTCTGCTAGATGAGATTCGTGCGCGTGATGAGCGCGACACCCAGCGCGCAGTGGCCCCGCTCAAGCCGGCGGCCGATGCGATTCAGCTGGATTCAACGGAGTTGTCCATCGAGCAGGTGTTGCAACGCATCAAGAGCGAGATCGCCCTGCGCGATATCGCCTGATGACCAGGGAAGCAGGCAGGGGCACCAGTCAACGTCCTGTCGGCTTTCCTTTATATGAACGAAACCCACATTGTCTGGAATGTGGCTGATGGGCGTATGTCTCGCCCTAATTTACAGGAATTAAAATGAGCGAAAGCTTTGCAGAACTCTTTGAAGAAAGCCTGAAAACCCTCAATCTTCAGCCGGGTGCGATCATCACCGGTATCGTTGTCGACATCGACGGCGACTGGGTTACCGTACACGCTGGCCTGAAGTCCGAGGGCGTCATCCCGCTCGAGCAGTTCTACAACGAAGCTGGCGAGCTGACCATCAAGGTCGGTGACGAAGTTCACGTTGCGCTGGACGCGGTCGAAGACGGCTTTGGCGAAACCAAACTGTCCCGTGAAAAAGCCAAGCGCGCCGAGTGCTGGATTGTTCTGGAAGCAGCTTTCGCCGCCGAAGAAGTGGTCAAGGGCGTTATCAACGGTAAGGTTAAAGGCGGCTTCACTGTCGACGTTAACGGTATCCGTGCGTTCCTGCCGGGCTCCCTGGTTGATGTCCGCCCAGTGCGCGACACCACCCACCTCGAAGGCAAAGAGCTGGAATTCAAGGTCATCAAGCTGGACCAGAAGCGCAACAACGTTGTCGTTTCCCGTCGCAGCGTCCTGGAAGCCGAAAACAGCGCCGAGCGCGAAGCTCTGCTGGAATCGCTGCAGGAAGGCCAGCAGGTCAAAGGTATCGTCAAGAACCTCACCGACTACGGCGCATTCGTTGATCTGGGCGGCGTTGATGGCCTGCTGCACATCACCGACATGGCCTGGAAGCGTATCAAGCACCCATCGGAAATCGTCAACGTTGGCGACGAGATCGATGTCAAGGTTCTGAAGTACGATCGTGAGCGTAACCGTGTATCCCTGGGCCTGAAGCAACTGGGTGAAGACCCATGGGTTGCTATCAAAGCTCGTTACCCAGAAAGCACTCGCGTAATGGCGCGTGTAACCAACCTGACCGACTACGGCTGCTTCGCAGAGCTGGAAGAAGGCGTGGAAGGCCTGGTACACGTTTCCGAAATGGACTGGACCAACAAGAACATCCACCCTTCGAAAGTCGTACAAGTCGGCGACGAAGTGGAAGTTATGGTTCTGGACATCGACGAAGAGCGTCGTCGTATCTCCCTGGGCATCAAGCAGTGCAAGTCGAACCCATGGGAAGACTTCTCTGGCCAGTTCAACAAGGGCGACAAGATCTCCGGCACCATCAAGTCGATCACCGATTTCGGTATCTTCATTGGTCTGGACGGCGGCATCGACGGTCTGGTTCACCTGTCCGACATCTCCTGGAACGAAGTGGGCGAAGAAGCCGTACGTCGCTTCAAGAAGGGCGACGAGCTGGACACCGTGATCCTGTCGGTTGATCCAGAGCGTGAGCGCATCTCCCTGGGCATCAAGCAACTGGAAGACGATCCGTTCTCCAACTACGTTGCTGTCAACGACAAAGGCGCTATCGTCAAAGGTACCGTTAAAGAAGTTGATGCCAAGGGCGCTATCATCACCCTGGCCGACGACATCGAAGCCACTCTGAAAGCTTCCGAAATCAGCCGTGACCGCGTTGAAGACGCGCGTAACGTCCTGAAGGAAGGCGAAGAGATCGAAGCTAAGATCATCAGCGTTGACCGCAAGAGCCGCGTGATCAGCCTCTCCATCAAGTCGAAAGACGACGCTGAAGAGAAAGAAGCCATCCAGAGCCTGAAAGAAACTGCTCCGGAAGCTGCTGACACCACCATGGCCGCGCTGCTGCGTCAGGCAATGGCCAAACAGAACTAAGTTCTGCTTGGATCTAAAAAAGGGCGACTTCGGTCGCCCTTTTTTGTGCCTCATGGTTTATTGGGGGCGTTGTCTTGTAGCCGCTGCCGTAAGGTTGCGATCGGGCGTGAAACGCCCGCAAACTGGCTACCGCAATTCGCCAGGCCCAACGAGGTGTACGCGTCGCGACTGCCTTGCAGTCGATCGCAGCCTCGTGCCTCGGCAGCGGCTACAGCAGTCCATAATAGGGGGCTGGCCCCTGTACAGATGGCGTACCCGACAATCCAAGAGAAACCTTTTTGTGCCAGCGATTTACTCTTGCTGCTAGTGTTCCCAGCGGCTGTAACCCTCGTGCTGGCTGGGTTTGCCAAAGTCACTGACGAGGCGCCGTAAGGTTTTCCTAAGGTTGCCAATACAAGATTCCGCGATTAAGTCAATAACCACCCTGTTCAAAACCCTCAGGTCATGCTAAAAACAATGAAGCAATGATCTAGCTGCTTGATAAAGAAGGGAAAAATATGACGAAGTCGGAGCTGATCGAACGTATTGTCACCCATCAAGGGCTGCTCTCATCCAAGGATGTCGAGCTGGCCATCAAGACTATGCTTGAACAGATGTCCCAGTGCCTGGCGACCGGAGATCGCATCGAGATCCGTGGCTTTGGCAGCTTCTCCCTGCACTACCGCGCCCCGCGGGTCGGGCGTAATCCCAAGACCGGTCAGTCCGTCAGCCTCGACGGCAAGTTCGTGCCGCATTTCAAGCCCGGTAAAGAACTGCGCGACCGCGTCAATGAAGATGAAGAGCATCATGTCGACTAGCCAGTGCCAGGGAGCAAGTAATGCGTAATTTCAAGCGCGCCTTGGCGGTGCTGTTTCTCTTGGCATTGGCAACGCTGGTGCTGTTTTTTGTCCTGGAAAACCAACAAGCCGTTGCCTTGGTCATGTTCGGCTGGTCGGCGCCGGCGATGCCTGTAGCGGTGCCTGTGTTGGCGGCATTGCTGGTTGGCTTGGCAATAGGGCCTTTGCTGGGTGCCTACGGTGTGCTGCGCAGTAAGCGTCGGTTGCGAAACACGCTCTAAACGAATTTGTAGTCCCGGGCCTAAGACTTTTCTTACAAGTCGCCGCGATTTAGCCGGGAGAGGTTCTTCAGTGGTGGTGGGAAAATAGCGCCATCCTTCGCCAGCCTGGAGCGTGCCTCTCATGAAGGGTTTTCCCTTCCTCTCACACCATGGTGCCATCCGCGGTGTCACCGGTTCCTGCCATCAGCTCCATTTCGATGAGCACAGCAGCCTGCTGGTGGATTGCGGCCTGGAGCAAGGGGCTAACACGCAAACACGGGCGAATGGACAGCAACTGGGCTTTAGCGTCCAAGGCATCGAAGCGCTGATCGTCACCCACGTTCACCTTGACCACGTTGGCCGCATACCGGCGTTACTGGCGGCGGGTTTTCACGGTCCGATTCTCTGCAGCGAACCTTCAGCCCGCTTGCTGCCTTTGGTGCTGGAAGACGCCTATAAGCTTGGGATCAGCAGTGACCCGCTTCAGGTGTCGCGCTTTATCGAACATATCCAACAGCGCATCGTGCCGCTGCCCTTTGGGCAATGGCATCCGCTGATCGAGCGGGAAGCCTTCAACTGCCGCATTCGTTTACAGCGTGCCGGTCATCTGTTGGGATCGGCCTATGTCGAGTGCGAGGTCGAGGATACCGCTACCGGTCGCGACACGCGGATCGTCTTCTCCGGTGATTTGGGTGCCCCGTGCAATCCATTGCTGCGCAGCGTAGTGCCGCCCGAGCGTGCCGACATCCTGGTGCTGGAAAGCACCTACGGTGACCGTCTGCACCCTGATCGTAGCCAGCGCCAGCAGCAGCTAGAAGCCGTGATTGATCGTGCGCTGGCCGACCAGGGTACGATCATGATCCCAGCTTTCAGCCTGGGGCGGACCCAGGAGTTGCTCTACGAGATCGAAGACATCCTGTACCGCAAGGTGCTGTTGAAAGAAGAGGAGGGCGGGCCAGTTGGCGAAATAGACCCAATCCAGGCCATGGACTGGTCACAACTGCCGGTTATCCTCGATTCGCCCTTGGCGAATCGCGTCACCCAGGCCTACCGAGATTTGCATCAGTACTGGAACAGAGAAGCCAGGCAGCGACGGAGTGAGGGGCGGGCGCCATTGGGTTTTCGCCAGCTCATCAGTATTGATACCCATGCCAAGCACCAGCAAGTGGTCAATTACCTCAAGAGCACCGGTCGGCCGGCGATTGTCATTGCCGGCAACGGCATGTGCTCGGGTGGCAGGATCGTCAATTACCTCAAGGCCATGCTTGGTGATGTGCGGCATGAGGTGGTGTTTGTCGGATACCAGGTTAAAGGCACGGCGGGGGCTGCAATTCAGGCGAGTGGGCGTAGGTCGGAGGGAGCCTTGGTCGAGTTGGATGGGCAGGCGTATGAGGTGCTAGCGAAGGTTGTTAGTTTGACAGGTTATTCCGGACATGCGGATCAGGCGGGGTTAGTGGCGTTTGCAATTGGCATGCAGCAGCCGCCAAGCGAGGTGGTGCTGGTGCATGGGGAAGGGAAGGCGAAAAAGGTGCTGGCTGCTGCGCTGCAGCGACGCTTTGGTCAGGCGGGGCTGGAGGTGAATGTAACCATTCCCGGCTCTGGTTAACCGTTTGGCAGAGAGGTGGATAGTGGTCGGATTGAATGGAACTTATTGCGCTTCTGGGCGCTCTATCTCAGATTGTAAACTCAGGCGCGTAATGCCGATGAAGCAAGGTACAGATCTTGCGAGCAGGATGGCAAAATGACGCTACGCTTCAGGGCTAGGACGGTGGAAACTGTCTGGCTCTGAGGCGCGAGATCAGCATAGACGCGACACACGTGCCCCTTAAGTGCGAAATGCTAATAGACGGACCAAGGAAAACTAGAATAAATGCGCAATGAACCTGAGCGCCGTAGTGGTGATGATGAGATTGATCTGTTTGAGCTGATTGAAGGGGTGTGGCGTCAGAAGGTTTGGGTGCTGTTGGTAGCTGCACCAATAATGGCCATAGGCATTGCCTATGCAGTGTTGGCCACTCCGGTTTATGAAGCGAAGCTGTTCGTTCAACCCCCCTCGCAGAATGATATTGCGCAATTGAACTACGGTCGTGGTGCCGAAACCGGCCTAGGTACGCTGGCGGTCAAGGATGTGTACGACGTGTACACCAAGGCGCTGTTGTCGGAGGCCGTACGGAACAAATTCTTCCGTACCGTCTACCTGCCGACTTTGAATGATGAAGATCGCAGCGGCTCCAGGGATGCCCTCTACAGCGAATTCAGTAAAATGCTCAATGTGGCGCAAGCGGCCAAGGACACGCCTACACGTTATGTGATAACCGCCAATGTTGAGAGTCCTCAGCAGGCCGCGAGCTGGGTTACAGCGTATGCGGAAATGGCTGCAGAGCGTGCGAAGCAAGAAGTGCTGAAGAGCAATCGGAGTGAAATGTTGGTCAAGGCGGACAACATTGAGCAGCAGATCGCTGGGTCAAAAGCCAGTGCACGCAAAGAGCGAGAGGATCTGATCGCGCAGCTCAAGGAGGCGCTGGTGGTAGCAAAATCGATCGGTTTGGAGAAGCCACCGCTCATCTCCGGCACCCTCTCAATCGAAGTTTCGGCGGGAATGGACGGTTCGTTAACCTACATGCGAGGGAGTAAGGCGCTTGAGGCGGAGATAGCGAACCTTGAGTCGCGCTATTCCGACGATCCATTTATTACAGGGTTGCGGAAAAAGCAGGAATTGTTGACCTTCTACCGGAATCTTAAGGTTGACCCTTCGATTATCGCCGTGTACCAACAAGATGGTGTGGTAGAGCAGCCGGACAAGCCGATCAAGCCGAAAAAATTGATCATAGTAGTGTTGAGTGCGGTGGCTGGATTGGCATTAGGTTTGGTTGCGGCGCTGGGGCGAGATGTGTGGGTTAGGCGCAAGAGAGCGCTTGCATCTACATAGTGCCGAAGCGCTGTGATGGCAAAGGAATTGTATGGTGCCCTGTTGTTGGCCGACGGATGGTGCGAGAATAGCGCCCCCATCACCACGCGACAGGGATTGTACTGAGGGTTGGATGCCTGTTTTTGGCTATCCAGAGTCTGAGTAAGCCTGTCTGAGGTGAAAATCCACCTTCAGCAGACAGGCTTAGTTTTGACCACCGTCTCTCGCATACCCTCAATTGTATCTCAAGATGAAATCGACCTTTTCCATATCTTAGGAATCCTTTGGCGACGTAAAGTGCTGATCTTCTCTGTAGCGCTTTTCACCGCAGCACTGGGAGGAGGGTATGCTTTTCTTGTTACGCCCGAATACGAGGTGAGCACGGTTCTGCGTCCGGCTGCACTGAACGATCTGGATGCTCTGAATCGCTCCGAGATTTATTCACTGCCTCCAGGTAAAGCTTTGGTACGCGTTGGTGCCGCCTTGGACTCCTACGATACACGTTTGAACTTTTTTCGTTCGAAGCCTGAATTAATAGCGGCTTATAGCCACGAAGGGCAGACGCCAGAGCAGGCGTTCTCCAACTTTAATAAAGCGTTGGTACTGGTGCAGCCCAACCCAAAAAAGGCTGATCTACTGTCTGCATTTATTGGTTTGAAGATGCGCTATGAAGAAGGGTTGAATGGCGCTGCTATTCTCAACGCTTTTGTGTCGTATACGGTTGACAGCGAGCGTGTTCAACTTGCAGAGGATTTGAAGGTTATCGTCAATAATCGCTTGGATGAGGTGGCTACAAAGTTCGACTCTGCCGTGAAGGAATACGAGGCCCAAAAAGAAAGCAAAATTGCTCGTCTCATGGAGACTGATGCAATCAAGCGGGCAGAGCTCCAGGATGAGTTGAAGGCCTTACGAGTACAGCTGAAAATGCATCGTGAGGCACGTTTGATTCAGCTTGAAGAGGCCATCAGCATTGCTCGCAGTCTCGGCTTGAAAAAGCCTGCTACTCCATCTTCGATGGCAGATGAAGTCGCGGGTGCGAACAATATTGTTCGTACGGAGGTGAATAGCCAAGAGGTGCCCCTCTACTTCATGGGGTCTGACGTGCTGGAGGCTGAGCGTAACGCCTTGCGCAAGCGGGTTTCAGATGACTTTACCGCTCCTCGCATCGCGCAAATTCGCAAAGAGTTGCTGATGCTAGGATCAAATAGAAAAGTCGAGATGCTCAAGGCCCGAGAAAATGAAATGGTTTTTCTCGAAGGGATTGATGTGTTGCGCGCTGAGCGTACTCGGCTAGAAAATATAAAAACTGACATGCAGCAGTTGCGCTTGGTCAGTATCGATCAGTTTGCCGTGCCTCCAAGCAAGCCTGTTTCACCACATAAGCTGCTGATAGTGGTGGCAGCGTTAATGGTAGGGCTGGGGCTTGGCGCCGCTATCGCCCTGATGCGTGGAATGTTCAAGAGGCGCCTTCGCCAGGTCCGAATTGTAGAGCTCCAAGGCCTGAATAAATCGGGACCTGTACATAGCTAGTGGATGAGGTGCTAAGCGCCTTTGGCGAGGCAGACTTTTAAAGTGTTTTTGTCGATTTGCGTAGATGAGAATCTGATGCATCTGCGCCGTATTGCACTCAGCTCCCGCAACAGCCATACTTATTTTTTTGTGCTTTTTTCGAGGAAAGGAACAGTATCAATGAAGATTCTCATCACTGGCGGCGCAGGTTTCATCGGTAGTGCGCTGGCAATTGCACTTGAGAAAAGAGGAGATGAGATAACTGTTCTGGACAACCTCTCACCGCAAATTCATGGTGAAAAACCTGAGGCATCTGCCCTTGTTCAGCGCCTGCCATCCTCTGTCCGCTTCATCAAAGGGGATGTTCGTGATCGCAACGCTTGGGCAAGTGCACTGGCGGGGCAGGAAATTATTGTCCATTTGGCGGCTGAGACCGGCACCGGTCAATCCATGTATGAAATTGACCACTATGTAGACGTCAATGCTCGCGGTACATCGCTGATGCTTGACATGTTGGCTAAGAAGGAAGCTGGCAGCGAATCCGTACGTCGCTTAGTAGTTGCGTCCTCACGCGCTATTTACGGTGAGGGTAAGTATCAAGGTCGTAATGGTTTCGTCTATCCTGTTGCGCGTGCCTTGGACGATTTGCAAGCTGGCATTTTCGAGTGTCGCGATCCGGACAGTGGCGACATTGCTACGCCGGTGCCGACCGACGAATCCTCACGCATACATCCTAGCTCGATCTATGGCATTACAAAGCAGGTGCAGGAACAATTGATTCTCACCGGCGGCGCTGCCTTGGGAATCGGAGCGGTAGCGCTTCGCTATCAGAACGTGTACGGTCCCGGACAGTCGCTGAAGAACCCCTATACAGGCATCCTCTCGATTTTCTCTACCTTGCTGCTGCAGGGCAAAGACGTGAATATTTTCGAAGACGGCAAGGAAAGTCGCGACTTCGTATTTATTGATGATGTCGTCGATGCCACCATCGCCGCTATCGACTCCGATGTGACCGGTAAGGCCTACAACGTGGGTACAGGCGAAGCTACCGACGTACTGACCGTGGCTCATTCGCTCAAGTCCAACTATGGTACTGGGGGGGAAATCAAAGTTTCCGGCAATTTCCGTATTGGCGATATTCGTCACAACATCGCCGATCTTTCCAGCATCAAGAAAGACATCGGGTTCGTGCCGAAAGTATCCTTTGCTGAAGGTGTTAAAGCCTTCTCCCAGTGGGTCAAGACCCAAGAAATCAGCGATTCTGGCTACGAGCGCTCAGTCAGTGAGTTGCGTGCTAAGGGCTTGCTGAAGTGATGGATGACGTACAGAACCTGGTTGGCAAGCGTGTGTTGTTTATCGCCCCGATGTTCTTCGGTTACGAGAAACTTATCAAGGCTGAGCTTGAGGCCAAAGGCGCACGGGTCGAATACTTCAACGATCGCCCAGACAACAGTTTCTGGACCAAGGCGCTGATCCGCGTGGATCGGCGTCTGTTGGCACGCAAAACTGATGCTTATTACCGCAACATCATCGAGTCTACTCGTGGCCAAACCTACGATCATGTCCTGATTGTGCGCGGTGAAGCCATGTCGATGCAGGTGCTGCAGCAGTTGCGTCAGGCTCAGCCTCAAGCTCGATTGAGTCTGTACCTTTGGGACTCAATGCACTACAACCCGAATGCGCGGAAGTTGCTGGACAAGTTTGATCAAGTATTTTCCTTCGACCGTTCGGATGTAGGGCAGAACCCGAAGATGCAGTTTCTGCCCCTTTTCTACGGGCGGGAGTTTGAGTCCTCGGCGCAGTGGCAGGGTACGCCGCTATACGACGCGTGTTTCATCGGTACCATCCACACAGATCGTTATAAGGTGCTGGAAAAGATCATCGATAGCCTGCAGGAGCGGGGTCATAAGGTGTTCGTATTCTGTTACTACCCTTCTAAACAACTGTATCGACTGCGCGCCTTGGTTGACCCCGGCTTCCGTCGTTTTGGTCGAAAATACGTTAATTTCACCGGCATGAAGCTCACCGAAGTGGTCAGCCGCATAGCAGAAAGCCGAGCAGTGATCGATGTGAATCGACCCGACCAGTTGGGGCTGACGATGCGTACAATTGAAGCAGTAGGTGCGCAGCGTAAGTTAATTACCACCAATGCCGATGTGGTCAATTATGACCTATACAATCCGCGCGGTGTGTTACTGGTAGACAGACAGAACCCAATAATCGACGAAGAGCTTCTGTTTAATGATGAATTACCATTTGACCCGGCCCTGCGCGAAAAGTATTCGGTTTCTGCGTGGGTAAACCGGATTTTTCGATGAAGTATCGATCTGTATTTCGCCATTGCGTCTAATAATTATTATGCATACTGAAACATTAAAAAGGCAATTAGGTTTAGATAAGTTTCTGGCTTGGGTCGCCCTGTCTTCTATTTTTGTTTCAGGTCTTTATATTGAAACAAAATTCGGAAATTTATTTTTTTCGTATTTTTTGATGGTGGCCACGTATGCGCTGATAGTTGCACGAACTGGGTCTTTCGGCCTTCGCAAGGCGTATGGGGTTTTCTTCTTTTTGTTGGTCGGGGTTTCATGCTTAGGATTTCTTATCTCGGGATTTAACTACGGGGTGGACTTCGAGCGATTCACCGCTATCGTCGCAAAAATCGTGATGTTGGTGTTTTTTGTACTCTTTTTCACAACCGTCCATAATCTCTGTGGAAGATCGGCAAGGCTTCTGTTTCAGCGTTATTTGGAAGTTGCATCTGTTTTTGCTGTTCTTGGTATTTTGCAAGAAGTTGTTTTCGTGGCTTCTGGTGTGAATTTTATTGCTCCTCTCACTAATGGAGCAAAAGACTTTGGTTCGTATCTAGGTATTGCTGGCTTGAGTGTCGAACCTGCGTTTTATGCTTGCTCCTTGTTGCCTGCAGGTGCCTATTACGTATCGAACTTTACACGTACCTTCAAGCTTGGGCTGTTAGGGGGGGCAGTCATTGGGGCAATTCTTCTATCGACATCTTCGCTCGGATATTTAGGTTTGTTTATATCGGCAGCGATCACTGTTTTGTTTGGTATAAAGCTTCGCCATATTTGGGTGGTGTTTATTCTATTACCACTCTTTGGCTTTGGTGCATATAAAGTTAGTCAGTTGCATTTTTTTCAAATGCGCATGAATGACACGATTGCAGTGCTTTCAGGCGCGGAGCTCACAATGACCACTGGTATGAATATCAGTACCTATTCGCTCGCAGTGAATATGTCTATGTCCCTGCGCTCGCTTCAAGATAATTATGGTTTTGGTACTGGTTTCGGTACTTATAGCTCGGTTTTTGATCACTATATTGATAACTATGAGATGCCCAATTATCGAGATGACTTGCCGGGGCGTGGCTCAGCAACTTCACTCTTTGCGCGTCTGACCGCTGAGTTGGGTGTGGCGTCATGGGTTGCTTTTTTTGTTTTCTTTATTTGGAGCTGGCGCGAGATTCGCCGAGGTGATACCCCCGCTATTAGTATTGCCTATGCTGCTACTTTGATGATTATTCTGTTGCGAATGGGTGAGTATTACGTTAATGGAGTAGTTCTTGTGTTTTTGATGATTTATTGGCTCCATCTTGAAGGTCGCCACCAAAGGGCGAAAGTTAACACTTCGATAAATTTCTCTCGGGCCACCGGGCACTCCGTATAATGGATTTTAAACGTGCAGTTGCGGTATTGAATACGCTCGTTCTTCGTGGGCTTGGCTCTGGAGTTTCAGTATTATTTACAGTGATGATTTCGCGCTATTTACCTACTGAGTCAGCTGCTCATTTTTTTTTGCTATTCAATATCAGCACCATTGCAGCTGTTTGCTTTCGTTGGGGGTTGGATGAAGTAATCATCCGTCGTATAGCTAAATTACTTCCAAGTGAAATTGAGCCAGTATCGCGGCATCTTACAGTATTGTCGCATCGGCGTGTGGCTCTATGGACAATAGTTTGCTTGCTCTCAGCGTTCGTGGTTTATCTTCCGGTTTTTAGCAACGTATTGCCATCGGTTGAGTCATTAAATCTAGCAATTGCGCTTTGTGCTGCGACATTTGTGGCCTTGACTGCATGCGCTGCACGCGTTTTGCAGGGCGATGGTCGTACAAATCTCGCCACCTTCCTTTTAAATATAGTTGTGCCAGGACTCTCCCTCTTCGGACTGTTTCTGTTGATTAGCTTCAAAAAGCCTGACGCTCGCGACTTGATTGTTTTATATGCTAGTGTGGCAGTCGGAGTTTATCTAGTAACCGTTGTTGGTCGTTATGGCAATCCATTGGCATTGTTCACGGCGGCCTTCAAACTCCAATGGCGTAGCGCGGACAGCAGTGCTGCCAATAAGCTGGGGCTGGTGGTGTTGGCACAGCAAGTGGTGGGCTGGGCAGCATTACTAATAGTCCCCTATGTCTATGGCGATTACGCCTACAAAGGGTTCGTGGTGGTACAAAAAGTCGCCACACTTATCAGCTTGACTATGTTGGCGGTAAACTTCACCTTTTCCCGGCGCTTCGCATCATTGTATGCCGGTGGCGACCTGCAGGGATTGCGAAACATGGTACGTTATTCCTTTCTTGCTATTATCGTCGCCAGCCTCGGCATCACACTGTTCATCGTGTTAACACGCCACTGGTTGTTCGCCTACGCACAGATAGATGTCGAAATGACAAACTTGTTGCTAATTTTGCTTGCCAGTCAGTTCTTCTTTTCAATTTCTGCCTTGTTTTCAGTAGTGTTGAGTATGGCGCATGACGATAACTATTTGTTTGTTGTCCAGGCAGCTATCAACGGGACCAGCGCTGTAATCTTCATTATTGCTTGCCAATTTCTTCCATTGGAGGCGGCCTCCTTATTGTTGGTCGCTTCCTACTTTGTCCTTTCACTTGCCCTTGGCCTACGTGTGCACTATCTAACCGGCATAGCTAAGGAGGCATAAGAATGAATCAGTTCGTAGATTATAAAAAAATTCAAGCATTCAAAACTTGTCGCACAGCTATGTTGAAAGGTGTTAATTATGCGCACGTTGTTGCTCCATTTTTATACGATAAATCTGTGCTCGGTTTTTTCAAGAAACTGATGTTTTCCTTGTTTTTTTCTACGCGTGTCACAATGCATGAGTCGAAAGGAAATGCATTGCTTTTGTATTACTCATGCCGGCATAAGCGTAGGGCTGATTATGATTATATTCCACAGCGATTGCGTGAGTTACTTGGCACTCGGTGTGAGTATTTTGAGTCTTTAGAACGATTCTCATTCGTCCAGGCGCTACACACACTTAAAAAAATTCCCGAGGCATGGCGGTGCGCTGATGGCTATCGCGTTAATTATTTTCATCGGTTGGGTTGCGCCTTGCTAATTGCAAAATATAGCTCAACTGCAGAGCGGGTGTTTCTCCCATTTTTGCAGGATAAGCGCAGGCTCGTTACTTTTTGTGATGCCCAGGCACCGGAAAATTTATTGGCACAAATGGCAAATTTCTCTGGTATTGAGACCTTTACCACCCAGCATGGACAGTATCGAATTCTTGAAGCCTGTAATATAAGTTCTGATGCCGAAGTGTATGAAAATTTTGTTTCAAATTACATTTTTTGCTGGGGTGAGGCAACACGGAAAGACTTCGTGAGAGTTGGCTTCAAACCCGAGCAGTTCATAATCACAGGTTGGATAAAGCAATGGACTAGTGTAGCTAGCCATGCGCAGCTTGGAGTATTTGGAGTGATGCTCAATGGTGAAAATGGAAGAGAGTCTAATGCTGAACTATTGAAAGCTGCAAAGTCCGTTGCTGGTTCGCTAAATTTAAGTTATTTAGTTCGCTTACATCCATGGAGCAAGCCAAAGCAATATGCGGAATTTCTCGATCATCGATGTTCAGGTATAGGCCATTACGGCTTGTCCTCATATTTAGGACAAGTCGACTTTAGCCTTGCACACATGACGGGTGCAAGCATAGAAATGTTGTATTCCAGTGCTCCTATTTATTTGTTGGATGACGGGAAGCTCGCTGACGCATTTCGCGTTAATGGCTTGAGTTATAGCACTCCAGATACAATCGCTGCTGCAGTATTTAAAGATATGCAGTTTCCGGATTTGGCAAGGAAAAGAATCCAAAGTCTCAGCAAGTGGTTCAATGATGATAATGCTCAGGCCGCACGTATTTGTGCCGCCTTGCTCGATGAGAGGAACTGAGATGCACCGTCTATTTAAACTACTCTGGGGTGCTCGTGCATTATTCTATAAACTCATTTTCGGCCGCCTTTCCATACCAAGTTACATTGGCCCGCCAGTATTTCTCATGAATACCCGACGAATGTATATTGGCAAACGTGTCCGGATTTTTCCAGGACTACGGGCAGAGTGTCACGGGGAAGGACAGCTTTTTGTACACGACAATGTGTCTATAGGCCAAGGCTTTCATGTTATTGCCAGTGGCGATCTACATATTGAAACGGGTTGCTTGATTTCCGCTAACGTATTTGTCACCGATACTGACCACACGTTTGATCGTGTTGACAAGCCTGTGTTCGATCAGCCTGACAGGATCAGACCTACCCGCATCGGTGAAAACTGCTTTCTTGGCATCGGAGTTCGCATTCAGGCCGGAACGATCCTTGGCAAGGGTTGTGTAGTTGGTGCGAATTCGGTTGTTCGCGGAGAGTTTCCCGATCACTGTGTGATCGTTGGCGCGCCTGCTCGTGTAATTAAACATTACGACCCTGCATTGGGACAGTGGCAGCGCTGCTGATTGGCTACGAATTACGACCCTTTTATTTAGAGACGAACTACACTCATGATCATCGCTCCTGTCACCGTCCATATTAACGACACAATTGCTGTCGCCAATGACAAGCCGTTCGTGCTGTTCGGTGGAATAAACGTGATTGAAGACTTGGATTCTACCCTTCGCGCTGCCGAGCACTACGTTAAAGTTACAGAGAAGCTGGGCATCCCCTACGTGTTCAAGGCGAGTTTTGACAAGGCTAATCGTAGTTCGATCAAGTCATTTCGCGGTGTTGGTATGGACGAGGGATTGCGCATTTTCGCTGAAGTAAAAGCCCGCTTCGGTTGTCCAGTCATCACCGACGTGCATGAAATCGAGCAGGCTGTACCGGTCGCCGAAGTGGTGGATGTGTTACAGATTCCTGCATTTCTTGCCCGCCAAACCGATCTGGTCGTGGCTATTGCCAAAACAGGGCGCGTGATCAACATCAAGAAGCCACAATTCCTTTCACCTTCACAGATTAAACATATCACCGCGAAGATCCTGGAAGCCGGTAATGATAAAATCATTCTGTGCGAGCGTGGCAGCCAGTTCGGCTATGACAATCTGGTGGTCGACATGCTCGGTTTCCACGAGATGATCGAAGCTTCTGGCGGATATCCAGCAATTTTCGATGTCACCCATAGTCTGCAGCGCCGTGATGCTGGCAGCGAGGCCTCCGGCGGTCGTCGTCGTCAGGTTGCGGAGCTTGCACGTGCAGGTATGGCGGTTGGATTGGCCGGATTATTTCTGGAAGCCCATGCTGACCCAGATCAGGCCCGTTGCGACGGTCCTAGCGCCTTACCGCTGGACAAACTGGAACCGTTTCTGGCCCAGATCAAGGTGCTGGACGATGTAGTTAAAGCTTTCCCTGTAATGGACATTCGCTAACCCATGGACAGTAAGAATAGTAATTCCACCACACAGCCAAATTACCTTGCTTCTGCTCGTCGGGTCTTCCATATCGAAGCTGAATCGGTAGCAGCACTGTCAGCTAGGTTGGACGCAAACTTTAGCACTACTGTTGATCGCGTATTACGCTCCCGTGGTCGAGTTATTGTTTGTGGTATGGGTAAGTCTGGAATTATCGGTAAGAAAATTGCGGCTACGCTAGCAAGTACGGGAACACCTAGTTTCTTCATGCATCCTGGTGAAGCCTATCATGGCGATTTGGGTATGGTGACGAACGAGGATGTGTTTGTTGCTATTTCCAACTCCGGTGAAACCGATGAAGTAATTAAGCTGTTACCGTTTCTGAAGGATAATGGCAACTTTCTCGTTGCGATCACTGGTAACTCGTCCTCTTCATTGTCGCGCGCTGCCGATTGTCATCTTGACGTGCACGTTGAGCAGGAAGCTTGTCCACTACAATTGGCTCCGACATCCTCTACTACCGCAACTCTTGCGATGGGCGATGCTTTGGCTGTGACCTTGATGGAGGCGCGGGGGTTTAAGCCCGAGCATTTCGCTCGTTTTCACCCAGGCGGTTCTTTAGGTCGTCGCCTTTTATCCTTTGTAGAAGATGAGATGGTCAAGGACGACTTACCGTTCGTAGCTGAGGGAGCCAAAGTTTTAGAGCTGATTAAAATAATGACTCATGGCTCCTTAGGGCTGGCTATTGTTGAAGCGGAAGAAGGTTGGGGAGTGGTGACCGATGGTGATATCAGGCGCGCCATCGAGTGTTATGGTGAAGATGTATTTTCCAAAAAAGCCATTGAGCTGATGAGTGCTGAGCCGGTTACTATTTCTGTGGGGACTCGAATTGAAGATGCTTTATCTGTGATGGAGAATCGTCAAATTACCTCTCTGCTAGTGAAAAAGAATAATGACGTTGTCGGCGTATTCAAAAAATAAGTTGCTGTTCTATATTGGCAGGGGGGAGGATGGATACGCGAGTCTTGACTGGGCTAAGGTTTCTGGCCGCAGCAATTGTTGTTATTTTTCATTTTGGCAAGGACGTTGAGTTGGTGTCCTCTGTAGGTAAGGGTTTTTTGACTGCAGGGCCACAAATGGTTGGCTTTTTCTTTGTGCTTTCCGGATTTATTATGGCTTACGTCTATTTGGCGCGGCCTGATTTTCGGATTGGCGAGTATTTTGTCGCGCGATTTTCCAGGATTGTTCCGGTTTACATGCTGGCATTATTGAGCCTGCTCTGTTTTAGGTCCTTTGGGGGGTGGCAGTTGGTTGTTGATGTGACTCTTCTTAAGGCTTGGTTTCCTCAATTTGCGGCTTGGGGTAACTATCCTGGTTGGTCGATATCTGTGGAGTTGTTTTTTTATACGATTTTCCCTTTTGTACTTATATTAATAAAGGATTTGAAATTTTCTGCTTTTGGATTTGTTGGGGCGGCGCTATTGTTTTGGGTGTTTTCTCAGCTTGTGTTGGGTAATCTGTATTCGTCTGATTTATATAAAGTTGGTGGGAAATTTGGGCATGGCCTGATTTTTTACTTCCCACTGTCACATCTCTCCAGTTTTATACTAGGACTAGCAACGGCATATGTATTGCTTGCTTATAGGTCGAGTCTTGGCACTACCCTTGCTGTTAGATTGTGCTTCCTTGGTGCGTGGGGAGCTGCTTATCTAATATATGAGATTCTAAATACTAGGGTATCTACCTTTTTAGGTATTAAAATATTGAATGCTGCTGGAGGTTTGGCCCCACTCTATGCGTTGTTTATTTTTTCAGTCGTTGTCGCTTCTCGCGGCTTTGGGTGGCTCTTGGCGAATAAGACCTCTGTTTTACTAGGGGAGGCAAGTTATGCGCTGTATATTCTTCAGTTGCCGGTTTTCCTTGCTTTCAATAAGTTTTTCGTGGGTAGCCATTTACTTTCTGGAGACACTGCTTTCTATCTGTATTTTTTATTCCTTGTGATGATTTCTATTTTGGTCTTCATGTTTGTGGAGAGGCCAGCTCGGGATTGGTTGAATAATGTTTATCGACGGTTCACATCGTCTAGTAAACAGACCTGTGTGGCGTAGTTTTCAGTATGCCAGAAATACTATTTAAATTGATGTCGTTAAGCGTCTATATGCTAGGATGAATACTATCTTTTTCTCCTGGTGTGTATTGGGATTGCACGTGGCTTTGCATTATTGGTTGAGCGAGGTACATTGGTGATCCCTGCTACGATAATGGTGTCCTAGGTAAGCGAGATGCCTATTAATCGTACTAGCCATTGATAAAAATAAGGATTACCAGGGCCCGCTTATGCTTTCCAGCGTGCGTGGGGGGAATGGCTCTGGTGACTTTCGAGAGACTCCGGGTTAACACGTGAATTGGTTTACAGTTTATTTCAGGCAATGCATCGTTGCTCAGAGAGGGTCTGTCATGCCGCGCGATTCTTACACGTAAACACCGTCAACCTTCAAATGATACGGTCTGATTCGCGCCAGCAAGCCGGGCAGGGCACGACCCGAGTCATCTTGGCGAGAAAGCAGTTTTGGAGGAGCGGTTGTCGACGTATTCAGATCTCGAAAATTCACCTGACCCGTCTGGCGGCTCGGCTTAGGCGGTTGGGTCCCTTGCTGCATATTTGAAGACGTGTTCGGAGTTTCCTTAGAAATCTGCAGTAAAGGGCAGTATTATTGTCATCCTCGTTCGCGTTCAGTCGGAGTTTTTGTAAAGGATATGCAAGCTATTCCTCGTTATAAGCCAACCTTTGCCGAGCGCTATCCGGTGCCTGTTTTTGTGGCGTTACTGGATTTTTTGATTGTACTGATAGCAGGTGTCCTGGCTCATTATTACCGCTTTGGTAGCCTGGAAATGAACGGCCGTTACAACACCGCGACGATGCTGACGGCGATTGTGGTCGTGCTCTGCCTAGGAATGGGCGGGGTTTATGGTTCCCAGCGAGGGTACGCGTTCTTACGTCAATTTACTGTACTGTTGGCTGGGTGGTTCGCAGCGGCCGGCATTTTGCTATCGCTTACGTTTTTTCTGAAAGTTTCCGAGAACTATTCGCGAATATGGTTCAGCACCACACTGCTTGCAGGTGGAGGATTGAGCTTATTGCTTCGTTTGACAGTCTTCTTGCTGCTGCGGCGATTGCGCGCGTCGGGGATGAATCTGAAAACCGTTTTACTTGTGGATTCAGGCGGCATGTTGGCCAGCCAGTTGAGCAGCGGCCCTGCGCTTGACGAATATGGTTTCAAGGTGGTTCAAAGTCTACCGTTCCGTTTGGAAGAGGGCTGGTTGGAACATTTGGTTGCAAAAGTCAACGAGCTAGGAGTGCATGAGGTCTGGTTGTGCTTGCCGCTGAGCGAAGGCGGAGGGATTCGTTCAATTATGTATGCACTTCGCCATCATACTGTTGCAGTCCGATTTATTCCTGAGTGGGATGATATTCCTCTGCTTAATCACAAAGTCAGTCATATAGCGGGTGTCTATTCGCTTGACTTGAGTTGTAGTCCCATGGATGGGCCGCCACGCTTGCTCAAGCGTTTGGAAGATCTCGTGTTGGGCGCTTTAATTTCATTGCTGATTGCACCAGTTTGCTTGATGATTGCGATAGCAATCAAATTGACCTCGAATGGACCAATTTTGTTCAAACAGTACCGTACCGGTATTAACGGAAAGCGTTTTAAGGTTTATAAATTTCGTTCCATGGTTGTTCATCGGGAGAATTCGGAGAGTGTGACTCAGGCAACGCGGAATGATTCGCGCATTACGCGAGTTGGCGCGTTTCTAAGGCGTACAAGCCTTGATGAGTTGCCGCAGTTTTTCAATGTGCTGCAGGGACGTATGTCTATTGTTGGGCCGCGTCCTCATGCTTTATCACATAATGAATACTATAAAGATTTGGTTGAATCATACATGCAGCGTCACAAGGTCAAACCGGGTATTACTGGTTGGGCTCAAGTTAGCGGCTATCGCGGCGAAACCGATACGTTAGAGAAGATGAAGAAGCGAGTGGAGCACGATCTTTGGTATATCGGTAACTGGTCGCTTTGGCTGGACTTGAAGATAATCTTTCTAACAGTATTCAAGGGTTTTATAAATAAAAACGCGTATTGATGTTGGTGCGAGTGTAGCGAGAGCATATGAAAATTGGCAAATTAAGTGCCGTGACTGAGCATTTTATGACCATTCGTTGGTCGGCAGTAATGGCTTGGATGTTAACTATCGGATTCTTTGTTCAGATAAGTGGTAAGGTCTGGATAGTCTCGGGTAGTGGTCGAAATGCTCAAATTTATATATGGCTATTGTTGCCAGCTCTGATTTTTTCACTCTACAGAATTATTGCGAAGGGTGGCTTCAAGCTTGATTTAAAGTATCTACCGTGGGCCTTGTTCCTAGGTTGGGTGGCGATGAGTACGTTGTGGGCTACAGGCTCCGAAGCCAGTCCGCACACGTTAGCGAAGCGCTGTCTTTTCATCGGGATATACTTAGTGTCGATTAATTTGTTATTTAACCGTCATGAGATGTTTTTTCGCCGTGCCTTGCTGGCAGCTGTGATCGTGGTTGCTTTTGGAGCCATGGTAAGTTTGATCTATCAATATGGTGTGCTCGACAAGCCAATGACTTATCGCGCATTTCGGATAGACCGCATGGGGGTCGGAGATTTTGCAAACTATGGTTGGCCTGTAGCTGCTGGTATTTTCAATGGTGCCGTAGCTACTTGGGCAATCGGGATGGCACTTGATAAACGAATTAGTAACTGGGCAACGTCTGCTTGGTTGATGGTCTTCATTGTCCTGGCTGCTTATGTGTTAATGACAGGGACACGGGGCGCCTGGTTCGCGCTACTTGTCGGTTGCATATTTGCGGTGGTAATGCAGAAGTCAAAGCGTGGCATTTGGGGGGTGGGGCTCTTTGCAGTTGTTGCCTTTGCTGGGGTTTTTCTTTTTTGGGATCAAATAGTTGATGAGGTGGGAAGGCGGCAGTTATCCGGTCGCGGACCAATCTGGGCTTACTACTTCGACATTATGTCGGGACATTGGCTCTTTGGGCATGGGTTAGGTACTCCCTTCGAGTATGTGTGGCCGAATGGGAAAATGATTTCCCCTCATGCTCATAGCCTCTATCTACAGCAAATTTTCGATAGCGGTGTAATCTCATTTGGGTTATTGATTTTTGGTCTATTGGGGTTGTGCTACAAAGCTTGGCATCTGCGCAACGATCCTTGGGTTCGTTTGACTTTTCCGGCGTTAGCGTATGCATTGATCGCAATGCTGACTGATGTTGAGCGAATTATCACGCGACCTAGTGATTATTGGACGGTTTTCTGGTTGCCAGTTGCTATTTTACTTGCGGTGCCGAATCGTCTGAAAGAATCTGGATGAAATCATTTTAATCTCAGGTTTATCGATTAAAGCCAATCAGGGTGTAGCAGTTCACGAGTGCAGACTTCCCTATTTTGCTACACCCATTAGTTGTCTCTTGATAATTTGCGTGGGCCGTGATGTAGGCTGCACGCTCTAGGCCTTGGTCTTACCACTATGACACTAACAAATTTACTTCCTTTAATTATTTTTTCACTATTTTTATTTTTTGCCTGGGCAGTGACAGCTAGGTCTAGTGTTACTGAAATTTCTAATGGTAATAGGTTTGATTATATAGATGGGCTTAGAGGCATAGCAGCGGTAGGAGTGGTCGCTACTCATTTCTGGAGAATAACACCATCGGGCTCTGGGGTGTCATTCCTATTTGAAGGTCGTGCTAATTATGGTCCACTAGGTGTTCAGATTTTTTTTTGTATTACAGGCTTTTTATTTTTTGGCCAAATGATTCACAGGAGAGGCGAATTTTCTTGGGATGTTTTCTATCGTTCAAGGGTTAGGCGCATAGTTCCAGGATACCTCGTATTCTATGTGCTCGGTGTTATGGCGGTGATTATCTATGGGGATGTTGGTAAGGCTTCTTTTGGTCAGTTGGCAAATATCGTAGATATGGCATTTATGGGGTTTGCGGGGAAAGGCGAGGGTAAAGTTTTTGCCGCTGTTCACCTTGATCTTATATTTGGCGTGATCTGGACGCTTAAGTATGAGATTCTTTTTTATACGTCATTTCCTTTTGTGGTTTACTTTATTGCTCGAGTGGGTGTTGGCGCAGGCTTTGCGATTATCTTTGCTATTGTTATGTACGAGTTGGCGAGGACAGGCGAAACTTTTTTCGGGTACTTTCTAACCGGGGGTGTCGCTTATCTTTTGGCAAGAAAGTTTAGTCCTCCTATTGCGGTTAGGTTGGTTTTTGGGTTTTTTATCCTATTTTTGGTTTTCTATTTGATTTACTCCAGCTATCCATCATATGGGTGGGAGCGCTTTTTACTAGCGTCTTTGTTGTTTTTGCTTATTGCTTTGTGTAAGCCGAAAATTCTTTCCTCTAGACCGCTTAGGTTGTTGGGTGATATAAGTTATAGTATGTATCTTTTACATGCTCCGGTTTTGATTGTTAATCGGGTTTTTTTTAGGGATGTTGTTTCTGTTGGTCATTACGGGGGAGGGGTGTTTATACTCGTGACTTTTGTCGGTGTTATGACAGTGTTCGTCTTGTCGCTCATTCAGTATAAATACATCGAACTTCCATTTATTCGTAAATCTAGTATTGGCTAGTATTGGCTAGTTGTGGTTAGTGAATGAGGAAGTCGATTAGTTGATATTGCGTATGTTATCGATAGTTCTGGAGTTGATGAACTCCCCTCGTCTGATTCAGTAACGATTTCCCCAACATTTGACTCCCTCCAGTCCGTTCTAAGTTTCAAAGGCAGCTAAGGAAAAGCTGCCTTCGCAACCACATAGGAGTCTCAACACATGCGTAACACCGTCCTGTGCTAGCTGCTGCTCCCTCTGTTCGCAAGCGCCTCCCTGCAGCACCCGCCGCTGATCCTGTTGTAGCCCCGGTGGCAGTCGTCGCGGCACAACACCCCGTCGCCGCCTGGACCTGAATACCGCCGACGCCCCAACCCTGCAATCCACTCTGGCTGGCATCGGTAAAACCAGATCTGAAGCCATCGTCGCTTATCGCGAAGAACATAGAGCCTTCGCTTCAGTGGGTGAGTAGGTGGAGATCAAGGGCATCGGCAAGGAGCTGCTTGAACGCAAGCGTTACGAGTTCAGCGTTAACTAGCGCTTCCACAGAATGCCGGCCTAGTCGGAAGGAACGCTCACTGCTGCGTCCTGCATAATGCTAACTCGCTGTCCGCATGAAAAGTGCCGACAGTTTAAGTGTCGACGCTTTGTGTCGCGTTATGTTGATCGGTATGACGAATTGATTTGTATGGTACGGGCTGGCCTTGGTCGCATAAATCTTAATTCTATATAGCGATACGAAAGAGCGCCAAATATTGCTGTCGCCAGTAGTGATGCCGATGCTGAAATTATTAGTTGATCTGTAGGGGAGTTGATGTGTTTTTTTGCTGAGAGCACAATCATTGGGTACAGTGGCAAGTGCCAGATGTATAAGCTGTAACTTGAGCGACCGATCGCGGTAAATGGTTTGCTTTCAAGTGCTCGTATTGTTGCTGATGCTTGGCTTGAGTTTATTATGGAATAAATAACCATGGCTACAGACAGGGCAATCAATGTATAGCCAAATATCTGAAGCCAAGGAATGGCTTTAAATAGTACGTCGCTTTTTGTTATCTTGTACAAGATTCCTAATAGAACTAAGATCCCTATCAGCCCAATGAGGGGTGGGAGCTTTGATCCTTTGCATTCCTTCAGGGTTGCCAGGAAAACACCACAAGCAAGCGCATCACCTCTGCATGTCGTGAATGCATATATAGCGTTGTCGAAATTTTCATGCCCTATATAGATAAGGGTTACTCTCGATGCGATGGCTATGATGATTGCCAGGATCGCAATGTTTCGAGCAGATCTTATTAGGATCATCGCAATAGGGAAAGTTATGTAGAAGTGCCACTCCACTGCCAGAGACCAGAAGTGAACCAGCGTGAAGCCTGGCCCGCCTAGCGGTGACCGCTCGCCCCAGACTGTTGGTATGTTTGATGACAGTGTCCATATTGAATACTGGTTTTCTACGATTTTACTTTCTGGGTAGAAGATTAACGACAGGCTCAAGAATGTTATGGCACATACTGCATACGTTGGTATTAGTCTGAGAAATCTCTTTTTTATGAATTTAGCATAGCCGCCTGTTGAACTTATTGGGTTTTTGATGAGTGTTGTTGCTATTAGGTAGCCGGATATAACAAAAAAAATATCAACCCCGATCCAACCAATAGAAAAAATTTTCCCTAATGTCTCTCCAATAAGACCAGTCGAACTGAATGCATCTGGAAAAAACGATGCATAGTGAAAAAATATAACAAGAGCTACGGATACTGCTCTCACGCCATCTAGGCCGGGTATGTAGTTTATTTTGTTGGATTCCAAAGAACTCTCGCCACTCGTGCCCATGGACTGCATTCTCAGATTCAGATAATCAAAACGGGCATTCTATCCAACACTCGTCACAGAGCGGGTTTATTTTTGTCTGTGCTCAACCGGACTATGGCTCTCTACAAGATCGACAGCTGGGTGCGGGTAGCCGCGTTTCTGGGTCAGGTCGGGCACGCATCTGGCTAGGTGCGCAAACTGGTCGAAAACCTGAACGTTGGTCTCATATTCTGGGCGCTGCGCGCCCGGCGGATAGCACAAGTGGTGACCGACTTCGGCCCTCAGGGATCGCTCAATCAGGTCCTTCTTGAGCGGCGCAGAGGCATCCCAATAGCTTCAGCGGTCATCGCCCCGTCGGCGAGCTGCTAAGCAGCTCTTTCGGGATTTTCGGCAGTTCTCGAAGTGCTTGGCACGCGGGTTTCTTTTTTGTTGGCTTACATACACCTCTTGCTCATGTTATGCCCGAACACAAAATTTCTGCCCCCCCACTCCCAACCCTCCGTCCGATTCAGTAACGATTCCCCCACCCCCCACCATTTGACTCCCCCCCAACCCGTTCTAAATTTCAAAGGCAGCCAAGGAAAAGCTGCCTTCGCAACCACCTAGGAGTCTTAACCCATGCGCAACACCGTCCTGTCCTACCTGCTCCTCCCTCTGTTCGCCAGTGCCTCCTTCTCATTAAGTGCAGCACCCGCCGCTGACCCAGTTGTAGCCCCGGTGGCGGTCGTCGCGGCACAACACCCTGTCGCCCGCCTGGACCTGAACACCGCCGACGCTCCAACCCTGCAATCCACCCTGACGGGCATCGGCAAAACCCGAGCTGAAGCCATCGTCGCCTATCGCGAAGAACACGGAGCCTTCGCTTCAGTGGATGAATTGCTGGAGATCAAGGGCATCGGCAAGGCGCTACTCGACCGCAACCGCGACCGGCTCACCGTTAACTAGCGCTCCCATAGAGGCCGGTCACTGACCGGCCTTCTTGTTTGGGGAGTGCCTTTGGTCAGTCGGATTTGTATAAATATTACGTTGGTAATATTTTCTCTTGGGCAGGCTCATCCGTCCTCAGCCAGTCCCCGGAGATCACCGCTATGTCAGCTTCCACGCTAACCCCCACCGCACTCATCACCGGCGCTTCTTCCGGCATCGGTGCAGTCTATGCCGAACGATTGGCCGCCCGTGGCCACGATGTATTGTTGGTCGCGCGTGACCGGCAGCGGCTCGAAGCCCTGGCCGCAGATCTGCAAGCCCGCCATGGCGTCAATGTCGAGGTTCTGGCGGCGGATCTTTCGCAGCCCAAAGACCTGTCCCACGTCGAGCAACGTCTACGCACTGATCAGAGTATTGGGGTGCTGGTCAACAATGCCGGTATCGCCATGCACGGCACGTTGGCCGAGGCGACACCAGAGCAAATTGATGCCTTGGTGGCGCTCAATATTGTCGCCGTTACACGCCTGGCTTCAGCTGCGGCCGCCCAGTTCGGCAAAGCAGGTCGCGGCACCATTATTAACCTGGCATCGGTGGTGGCCTTGGCACCGGAGATGTTCAATGCTGTTTACAGTGCCAGCAAAGCGTACGTATTGAGTCTCACCCAGACACTGCACGGCGAGCTGAGGGACAAAGGCGTACAAGTGCAAGCGGTGCTGCCTGGCGTAACCCGCACCGAAATCTGGGAACGCTCTGGGCTGGATGTCGCCCATATCGATCCACGGATGGTGATGGAAGTGGGGGAGATGGTCGATGCCGCGCTGAGTGGGCTGGACAGCAAGGAGTTGGTGACGATTCCGTCATTGCCCAACGCTGCAGATTGGCAGGCGTTGATTACGGCGCGCGATGCGCTGGGGCCGAATTTGTCGCGCAGTTCAGCCGCAGCACGCTATAAGTGATGCTTTAGGTGGAGCGGGGAACGCGTGGGCTCAGCGGTCTTGCGCATCCTTGGCATCCATCTCTGCGTTGCGCTCATGCACGCGCTTGAGCTGTTCCTCGGTCAGGGGCAGCTTTTTTGCGGTATCACGTAGCAGCATCAGGCCACCCACGATGGAGCCTATTGCGAGCACCATTATCAACCAGGCATACCAAGGCATGTTGTTCTCCTATGAGCGGCGAATGATGCCGCTCCTGTAAATTGGAACCGTTCCATCATTCAGTGGTTCAATTATAGGTGCGGCGCCACCGGCGGGCCAATTCGCGATCATTGGCCCCCAACAATCCGTTACATCGTTTACAATGCGCGCCGTTCAAGACTTGCCAAGAGACCCGCCTCATGTCCGCCTGCCAGACGCCCATCATCGTCGCCCTGGATTTCCCTACCCGTGACGCCGCCCTGAAGCTGGCGGATCAGCTCGATCCGACCCTGTGCCGGGTCAAAGTTGGCAAGGAGCTGTTCACCAGCAGCGCATCGGGGATTGTCGAAACCCTGGTCGAGAAGGGCTTCGAGGTGTTCCTCGATCTGAAATTCCACGATATTCCCAACACTACGGCCATGGCGGTTAAAGCCGCGGCAGAAATGGGTGTGTGGATGGTCAACGTGCATTGCTCCGGCGGTCTGCGCATGATGTCCGCGTGCCGTGAGGTGCTGGCCAAGCGCAGTGGCCCGCAGCCGTTGCTGATCGGTGTAACGGTGCTGACCAGCATGGAGCGTGAGGACCTGGCCGGTATCGGTCTGGATATCGAGCCGCAAGAGCAGGTGCTGCGTCTGGCGGCACTGGCCGAGAAGGCCGGGATGGACGGCTTGGTGTGTTCGGCACTGGAAGCGCCAGCGTTGAAGGCGGCGCATCCGTCGCTACAACTGGTGACGCCAGGCATTCGCCCGGCGGGCAGTGCGCAGGACGACCAGCGTCGTATCCTGACCCCACGCCAGGCCCTGGACGCCGGTTCCGATTACCTGGTGATCGGTCGCCCGATCAGCCAAGCCGTCGATCCGGCGCAGGCCTTGGCGGCGGTGGTAGCCGAAATCCGCGCCTGAAGAGGTTAGACCTTCAGCACCAGCTTGCCGAAATTTTCCCCGCTGAACAGCTTCAATAGCGTCTCGGGGAAAGTTTCCAGCCCTTCCACTACATCTTCCTTGCTTTTCACTTTGCCGCTTGCCAGCCAGCCGGCAATCTCTTGTGCGGCCTTGCCGTAGTTGGCGGCATGGTCCATGACCACGAAGCCTTCCATCCGCGCACGGTTGACCAGCAATGACAGGTAGTTGGCTGGGCCTTTGACCGCCTGTTTGTTGTTGTACTGGCTGATGGCGCCGCAGATCACGACGCGCGCTTTAAAGTTTAAGCGGCTGAGTACGGCATCAAGGATGTCGCCACCCACGTTGTCGAAGTACACGTCGACGCCTTTTGGGCATTCGCGCTTAAGACCTTCCAGGACATCGTCGGCCTTGTAGTCGATGACGCCGTCAAAGCCCAGTTCATCCTTCAAGTACTGACATTTCTCGGCGCCGCCGGCGATACCGACGACCCGGCAGCCTTTGAGCTTGGCAATCTGCCCGGCAATGCTGCCCACCGCACCGGCGGCACCGGAGATCACCACGGTTTCACCTTCTTTCGGCGCGCCGACGTCGAGCAGGGCAAAGTAGGCGGTCATGCCGGTCATGCCCAGGGCAGACAGGTAGCGCGGCAGCGGTGCCAGTTTTGGATCGATCTTGTAGAAGCCCTGCGGCTCACCAACAAAGTAGTCCTGCACGCCGAGGGCGCCATTGATGTGGTCGCCGACGGCAAAACCGGGGTGTTTCGAGGCGATCACTTCGCCCACGCCCAACGCGCGCATCACTTGGCCAAGCCCCACTGGCGGGATATAGGACTTGCCTTCGTTCATCCAGCCGCGCATGGCTGGGTCCAGGGACAGATACAGATTTCTCACCAGCACCTGACCTTCGCCGGGTTCGCTCACCGGTACCTGTTCGAAGGTGAAGTCGTCACGGCTGACTGCTCCGATTGGACGTTTGCTGAGCAGGAAGCGGCGGTTGCTCTGTGCAGTCATGACAGCGGCTCTCGTGTAAAGGGCAAAGAGTGTTGATAGACCCTCCCTGGCATTCAGGCAAGGTTTACCCAATTGGCGAATGCAATGCGATCCATAAAGGTGATTGAGCGCTAGCTGCATAATCACCTGCAGCGATAACCCTTCAACCGGCCTCCTGATGATGCTGCCCATCACGGCAATTGCCTGCCTAGACTCCAGGCCACTGACCTCACTTTGTTGCAGGAGCTAGCGATGAGCATGAGTTTTTCTGGCCAGGTTGCCTTGGTCACCGGGGGCGCAGCAGGTATTGGCCGGGCGACGGCGCTGGCCTTTGCGGCTGAAGGTTTGCAGGTGGTGGTGGCAGACCTCGACGCTGTCGGCGGCGAAGCCACGGTCGAAGTGATCCGCGCGGCAGGCGGTGAGGCACTGTTCATCGCTTGTAATGTCACCCGTGAGGCCGACGTGCAGCAGCTGCTGGCACGCACTGTCGAGGCCTATGGGCGGCTGGACTATGCCTTCAACAACGCCGGTATCGAAATCGAGCAGGGCCGTCTGGCCGAAGGCAGCGAAGCGGAGTTCGACGCGATCATGGGCGTCAACGTCAAGGGCGTGTGGCTGTGCATGAAACACCAGCTACCGTTACTCCTGGCCCAGGGCGGTGGTGCGATCGTCAACACCGCGTCAGTGGCCGGGCTGGGCGCCGCACCGAAGATGAGTATCTACAGCGCCTCCAAGCATGCGGTGATCGGCCTGACCAAGTCAGCGGCGATTGAGTACGCCAAAAAGAAAATCCGTGTCAATGCCGTGTGCCCGGCGGTAATCGACACCGACATGTTCCGCCGCGCTTACGAGGCCGATCCGCGTAAAGCCGAGTTTGCTGCAGCCATGCATCCAGTTGGGCGCATCGGTAAGGTCGAGGAAATTGCCAGCGCCGTCCTCTATCTGTGTAGTGATGGCGCCGCGTTTACCACCGGTCAAGCCTTGGCGGTCGATGGCGGGGCGACGGCGATCTGATCTACCAGCGCGACTGCAATTTGCCTTCAAGAAACACGGCACGTCGGTCTTTACGGCCGATGTGTTCATGTTTGCTCAACTGATAGCAGTGCTGGAAGCGTGCGCGGTCGATATCGGCATAGTGCCCCAATGCGGCATCGACCAGTTCGTCGTAGCGCGCTTCGGTGATAAATCGGTAGATTTCCCGGTGGTAAAAGAAGCCGAACTGAAAGCCGAGGGTCTCGCTGAGGAAGGCCGTGGGCCGGCAGAAGCAGTTTTCCAGGTCGATGGCCTGCGCTGGGCCTGGGAGCTCGTCCGGCATCATCACGTTGGCGGCCCACAGGTCCATATGGCTGATGCCTTGCTGGTGCAGCGAGTGCAGGAGCTCAAAGGCGCTGGAGATTAAGGTCTCGACCTGCAGCGGCTGAGCATTTACCCATCTCCAGCCGTCGGTGTGGCCGGTGAGCAATTGGGTGATGATGTAGAAGTCATCCATCAAGCCCAGTCGATCTTTGGTGTAGCCAAAGCCGATCAGCGGCGCGACACGGGCACCGCGTTTGTGCGCTTCGGCAGTGTTGACCAGCTCTTCAATCATCCAGTCATTGAGGTTCTGGCGTTTAGCGCCACCGAAGGCCACGCGCAGCTTTTTCTTCAGCGACTCCAGCGGATGGCGTTTGGTGAACAAGGCGCTTTGCGTGCAATCCAGGGGGGCGCTGATGCGGTCACTTGAGCGCTTTTGCTCGACCAGGCGCTGCAAGGCCTGAGTGGTGAAGGTGGCGGGGGCGGACTTGAAGTGTAATGTGGAGCGACGGTGGTTGAGCGTAAAGGAAAACTCGTTGACCAAATCCTTGCATCCGCCCACAGTTCGCGTCTCTATATGTCAAAATGCCATCGTCAAATAACTGTAACATTTTCAGGGCGTTTATACATTTTCTTTCACCGCCGTTGATGCACCCAAGTCACTGATTTGTCAGGGAACCATTGGCTGAATGGGCAACTGTCGGCAGTGTTGAAACAAGCGGGCGCCAAGCAATACGCAGCCGAGCAGCAAGCCGGCAGCGAATACCAGTAAGGCAACCCTGGCACCCAGGTGGTCGGCCAGCAGCCCGGTAAAGATCACCGGCAGGCTGAAGCCCAGGTAAGCGAGCAGAAAGAATCCTGCGCTGGCGCGGGTTTTCTCCGTACCTGCCAGCAGGTTCACGGCTGACAGTCCTCCCAGATAAACAAATCCATAGCAGGCGCTGCTGGCCGCCACGGTGCCCAGCAGCACCGCCACAAGCTGACCACTGTCGGCACCCCAGGCCAGCAGGGCATAGCTGCACGGCAAGATCATCAAACCGACCAGGGTCGCTTTGGCCGGTTCCAGGCGTCGGGCCAACGGTTGGAATAACAAGCCACAGCTGATCACGCAGAAGGTTGAGAAACCCGACCAGCTGGCCAAGTCATGCTGCTTCAGGATCGAGGGCAGCAAGGCGATCACCAGGCCGACGCAGGCCCAGGCCAGCAGTATTGCCAAACCATAGACCAGGCTGCCTGTGGGGTAGAAGGGCAGGCGCAGCCATGCGCCTTGCCTGTCGCCGCCTCGGTCCGGAAGGCGCCAGACCGCCAGTAAGGCCAGGCTGGCGAGCAGCAGATGCAGGTAGAAGCTCTCTGGAGCCAACGTCGGCCCGCGTAACAGAAACAGGCTAGTCAGTGCAGCGCCGAGACCAAAGCCCAGCGACGTGCTGGCGGTGACCCAGGTGGCGGCGCGCGAGCTGTCGTTGTTGGCCATCAGCTCGCTCATGTAAGCGGTGCCCGTCGCCGAAGCGAGGGCGGTACCAAGCCCGAGCAGCAAGCGGGCAAGCCCCAGTGTCTCCAGGGTTGGCGCCAGCAGCATCAATACGGTGGCCAGCATCGACAAGGACAGGGCAAGCATAATCAGCGGCCGCCGCCCGATCCGGTCCGCCAGGCCGCCGAGCAGCAACAGCACGGGGATCACGCCGACAACATAAGCCGAAAAAGCCACCGCCGTGGCCGCCGCGCCTCGTCCAGAAAGCTCGGCATAGGCGCCATACAGCGGCGCCTGCAGGTTGACCGCGAAAGTGATCAGGCACAGGGCAAAGGCCAGTAGGGCAGGGGAACACGGGTTGGGCATGGAACGGCTCCTTGTCGATGCCGCGACTATCCGGCGATCACCCAAGGCGCACAAGGCACACTACGCGCGGATTTGTGATTAACTGTTTGAACAAAATCAACGAACACTTTGCCCATGAAGCTGACACTCGACCGCCAATCTTCCACGCCGTTGGTGCAACAGGTCGCCGATCAGTTGCAGGCCTGGATTGACCACCAGCGCCTGCGCCCAGGCAGCCGCTTGCTCTCGATCCGGCAACTGGCGCGCGAGCAGGGTGTCAGTCAATCCTGTGTGATCGAGGCCTATGATCGCCTGGTGGCCAAGGGTGTGCTGGAGGCGCGCCATGGCGCCGGTTTTTTTGTCGCCGAGCAGCGGCTCAGCGAACCGCTGCGCGACCTGCCATTGCCCGATGAAACCCTCAGCAATCGCTGGCAACAGTTCAGCGACAACCCGGCGGAGCTGCTCAATCTGTGCTGCGGCTGGCTGCCTTCCAGTTGGCGCGCCAGTGAGGCGATTGCCCAGGCGGTGCGCCAGGTCAGCCGCGGGCCGCTTGAAGATTTGCTCGATTATTGTCCGCCCTTGGGGTTGGCCCGCTTGCGCAGTCAATTGCACAAGGGCTTGGGGCAGATCGGTATTCAGGTCAGCCCGCAGCAGATTCTCACCACCCAAGGTGCCAGTCATGGCCTCGACCTGCTGGTCCGCACTTTGCTCAAGCCGGGCGACAAGGTGCTGGTGGAAAGCCCTGGGTACTACAACCTGTACAACCTGCTGCGTCACCATCAGGTCGAGATGCTGCGGATGCCGCGCACCGCCAGCGGCCCGGACGTGGAAGTGGTGGAAACGCTGCTCAAGCGCCATCGTCCGCGCTGTCTGTACATCAACAGCCTGTATCACAACCCCACCGGCAGCAGCCTGACACCGAAAGTGGCGTATCGCTTGTTGGAACTTGCCCGTGAGCATGATGTGCAGATCATCGAAGACGATATCTACGCCGACTTCCAGGACGGTGCGGTGACCCGCCTGGCCACCCTCGACGCCGAGCAGCGGGTGATATACCTCGCCAGTTTTTCCAAGACCCTGAGCGGTTCGTTGCGCAGCGGTTACCTGGTGGCAGCACCGGCGCTGATCACCCGTCTGGCTGAGCTGAAGATGGTCTCGGGGCTGGGGACTTCCCGCTTCACCGAGCAGGTGGTGGCACAGATGCTCGCCAGTGGCAGTTACCGCAAAAGCGTGGCGCGCTTGCGTCCACGCCTGGCGCAACATATGGCCAAGGCGTTAGGGCAACTGGAGGCCAGTGGTTGGCAGGTGTTCACTGAGCCTTATGGCGGGATGTTTGTCTGGGCACGTTGCCCAGGTTGGGATTTTGCCGCGCTCAACCGTCAAGCAATGGCCTGTTCGGTATTGCTGGCGTCAGGCAGCGCTTTTGATCCGCAAGGCGCTGCCAGTGACTGGTTGCGCATCAACGTCGCTTACCTTCAGGACCAGCGTGCACAGGCGTTCTTGCAGCGCACAAGGCGACCTCCGTCGTCCTGAAAGCGACGCCTAGGTAGCCATTTGCTACTAATGCGATGCCTGCCTCTTGTGCCAGCACCGGCGCCATAGCCACTCTTCACTCTTGAGTCTTTGCCGGGGCAGTGGGGGAGGTGCGATGCATTCGCTCAAGCGTGGTTTTTTGGCCAACCTGAACATGGCGCGCAAGTTGGGCCTGGGTTTTGCCCTGGTCTTGCTGCTGACCGCTGTGGTGGCGATGTGTGGTGTTGCCGCCTTGCACAGCGTCGGTCAGCGATTTGAGGCGCTCAAGCAGATGACGGCGCTCAATGCCGAAGTCCTCAAGCTGCGCTTACAGGAACAGGCATTCACCCTGCGGTCCGACCCCAAGGCTATCGACGCCGTGCATCAAGGGGTGGACGAGTTGCTGGTACAGGCACAAGGCTTAGCGCAATTACGCGGCAGCGGTGTGGAGCCGGCGCTGAATGATTACCGTCAGGCCTTCGATCAGTTCGTTGAACTGACCCAGTCCAAAGAGCTGGCGCTGGACATGGCCAGTTGGTCGGTGTCGAGCGTTGCCAATAACCTCGACGTGCTGCAGGCAGGGCTTGCCGATGATGGCACCTACACCCTCAAAGATAGTCAGGGCCAGCAAGGTGCCGAGTTTGTCGAGCAGGCTGGGCAGGTCGCCCAGGTCGCGAGGCTGATGCTCCAGGCCATGGATGAGGCGCGCCTGCGTCTGGAGCAGGCGCGCAAAGGCTCTGAAGAGGCTCGTCAGGGCCGAATCGAGCAGGCCGACCAGGCCGCGGCTCAGGTCGAACAGCTCAAGACTCGCGTCAGTGATGCCGGTTATCAGACGGTGCTCAATGAAGTCAGTGGCCATATCGCCGGCTTCACTGAAAAACTTGGCGAATACACCGACCTGCTGGGGCGCGAGCAGCAGCTCAAACAGCAGTTGCAACAACGCGCCGAGCAGGTGAGTGCGCAGGTCGATCACGCCTATGTTGCTGAAGACCAGGCCATGCAGGCCGAACTTCAGGGCAACACGGTATCGATTCTGTTGGCGTCGTTGTTGGCACTGTTGGTTGGCGTGCTGGCGGCCTGGTTGATCACCCGCGCGGTCGTTGGGCCGCTGCGTCAGGTGATCGGGCGTGCCGAGCAGATTGCTGCGGGCGACTTGAGCGCTGACATCACTGTTGATCGAGGTGACGAAGTGGGGCAACTCATGCTCGCCATGCAGCAGATGGGGTCAGGCTTGAGCAGTATTGTCAGTGGCTTGCAGAAGGGCATAGAACAGTTGGCTAATAATGCCCAGTCGCTGTCGGCGGTGACTGAACAGACCACCCGTGAGGTCAGCAGCCAGAAGGAGGAAACCGAGCAAGTGGCCACCGCCATGCAGCAGATGACGGCCACTGTCCATGATGTCGCACGCAATGCAGAAGAAGCAGCCCAAGCGGCTCAGGCGGCAGACGACAAGGTCGGCAGTGGCCAGCAGGTGGTGCGCCAGAGCATGCAACGGATCGAGCAATTGGCGAGTGCCGCCGATTCAGCCAGCCAGGGAATTGAAAATCTCAGTGCTGAAATCCAGAGCATTGGTAGTGTGCTGGACGTGATCAAAAGTGTCGCAGAACAAACCAATTTGCTCGCGCTCAACGCTGCCATCGAAGCGGCGCGCGCGGGTGAACAGGGGCGCGGCTTTGCCGTGGTGGCTGATGAAGTTCGCGCGCTGGCGCGGCGAACCCGGCAGTCAACTGAAGAGATCGAGCGTTTGGTGAGCAGCTTGCGCAGCAGTGCCCAGGCGTCGGTGGCGCAGATTCAGGGCAGCAGTGAACTGGTCAAACTGGCGGTGGCCGATGCCCTGCACGCGGAAAGCGCTTTGGGCAGCATTGCCGCAGCGGTGTCGTTGATCCAGCAGATGAACCAACAGATTGCCGCTGCCGCTGAACAGCAAAGCTCAGTGGCCGAGGAAATCAACCGCAGCGTCACCCAGATCCGCAGCAGTGCCGATCAATCGGCGCTAGCCATGCACGGTAATGCCAGCTCAAGTGTCGAGCTGGCGCAGTTGGGCCGAGACCTCAAAGGTATGGTTGGGCATTTCAGGCTGTAGCCGCGAGTTTGTCCAAAGGCCTCTGTGATTGCTATTTTTCTGTGGGAGCTAGCCTTGCTGGCGATTGGATCGGCGCGCTGCCGGCTATTGCACGGCGCCTGCATCGCTGGCAAGGCCAGCTCCCACAAAACCTGCATAAGATAGCTGCTTCAAGATTTACACGGCCTTGCGCCAGTTGAGGATCATCAACGTCAGCACCCCAGCGACGATCCCCCAGAACGCCGAACCAATCGAGAACAAGGTAAAGCCCGAAGCGGTCACCATAAAGGTAATCAGCGCCGCTTCACGCTCCTTGGCTTCGTTCATGGCCACTGTCAGGCCGTTCATGATCGAGCCGAACAGCGCCAGGGCCGCAATCGACAGCACCAACTCTTTAGGCAGTGCGGCGAACAAGGCGGCCAAGGTGGCACCGAACACCCCGGCGATGCCATAGAACACCCCGCACCAGACCGCAGCGGTGTAGCGTTTGTTCGGGTCTTCATGGGCGTGCGGGCCGGTGCAGATGGCAGCGCTGATGGCGGCCAGGTTGATGCCGTGCGAACCGAAGGGCGCCAGCACCAGCGAGGCCAGGCCTGTCACCGAGATCAGCGGCGAGGCGGGGACCTGGTAACCGTCGGCGCGCAGCACGGCAACGCCAGGCATGTTCTGTGACGTCATGGCCACCACGAACAGAGGAATACCGATACTGATGGTCGCCGCCAGGGAAAAGCTCGGCGTCGTCCATACCGGCGTTGCCACTTCCAGGCTGAAACCGCTGAAATCCAGTAGCCCCATGGCGCCAGACAACCCGGTACCCACCAGCAAGGCGGCAAGCACTGCATAACGCGGCGACAAGCGCTTGATGATCAGGTAACTGAAGAACATCCCCAACACCAGCGTCGTGCGGTGTTGGGCGGCGATGAAAATTTCGCTGCCGATCTTGAACAGGATACCGGCCAGCAACGCCGCGGCCAGCGACGCGGGGATGCGTTTGACCAGGCGCTCGAAACTGCCGGTCAGTCCGCAGATCAGTACCAGTACGGCGCAGGTAATGTAAGCGCCGATCGCTTCGCCGTAGCTCACGCCGCCAAGGCTGGTGATCAGCAGTGCAGCGCCGGGTGTCGACCAGGCGATGGTCACCGGTGTGCGATAGCGCAGCGATAGGCCGATGCTGCACACGGCCATGCCGATCGACAGGGCCCAGATCCATGATGAAATCTGCGCGCTGGTCAAACCGGCAGCCTGGCCAGCCTGGAACATCAGCACCAGCGAACTGGTGTAGCCGGTCAGCATGGCGATAAAACCGGCGACCACGGCCGAGGGTGAGGAGTCAGCCAACGGGCGCAATTGCGCAGACGTGGTATCGGGCATGGGGCAATCCTTGGGCTAGGTGTAAGCAGATTTTGCAGGCTAACGCGCAAGCAGCTGATGCTTGTCATACAGCAGGCATTGCATTTAGCCGTACAGTCGCCAACTATGGGCGGTGAGCAGGACCAGCCATCGAACGGGGGGAGTGATGTACAAGGTTTACGGTGATTACCAGTCGGGCAACTGCTACAAGATCAAGCTGATGCTGCACTTGCTTGATCTGCCGTATGAGTGGCACTCGGTGGATATCCTTAAGGGTGAAACAGAAACCCCGGCGTTTCTGGAAATGAACCCCAACGGCAAAGTGCCGGTGCTGGTGCTGGAAGATGGCACTTACCTGTGGGAGTCCAACGCGATCCTCAACTTTCTTGCTGATGGCACCGAGTACCTGCCCACCGAGCCGCGTTTGCGTACCCAGGTGCTGCAGTGGCAGTTCTTCGAGCAGTATAGCCATGAGCCATACATCGCCGTGGCGCGCTTCATCCAGTTTTACCTCGGGCTGCCGCAAGACCGCCTGGAAGAATACAAAACCCTGCACAAAGGCGGTTACAAGGCCTTGCGGGTCATGGAGAAGCAGCTGCAACTGACGCCGTACCTGGTCGGCGACCGCTATTCGATTGCCGACGTCGCGTTGTATGCCTATACCCATGTGGCCCATCAGGGGGGCTTTGACCTCGACGCCTATCCGGGTATTCAGGCCTGGCTGGAACGTGTAGAGAGCCATCCCCGTCATGTGACGATGCTTGGCTAGCCTTGAATGGTGCTGACGTTGTGGGCGCTGGCCTTGCCAGCGATGCAGGCTCCGCGGATCCCATCGCCAGCAAGGCTGGCTCCCACAAAAGCACTGTGTCGCTGGGGTGAGGTCTCAGGCCGCTGAGAAGCGCTTGTTGAGATACTCGATGATCATTTTGGATTCATACATCCAGATGGTCTTACCCTCTTCTTCGATGCGCAGGCACGGCACTTTGATCTTGCCGCCTTCATTGAGCAGGGTCTGCCGATCCTGTTCGTTGTTCTTCGCATCGTGCAGGGCTACCGGCACGTTCAGGCGGTGCAGGGTGCGGCGGGTTTTCACGCAGAACGGGCAGGCGTGAAACTGATACAGGCGCAGGCCCTTGGCCTGTTGTTCGACCAGGGCTTGAGCTGCCGGGTCGCGCTTGAGCTTGGCCGGGCGGCTGACCCAGTCGCCGAATACGATCAATTGGCCGAGGCCGACACGCAGTGCTTTGACGATCATGACAACTCCTCAGAATGAAAAAAGCCGACCCCTGAGGATCGGCTTGCAGACGCACCCGATTACTTGATCAGGCTGAGAAACTCGCTGCGGGTCGCGGCATTATCGCGGAACTCGCCGAGCATCACCGAAGTAATCATGGTCGAGTTCTGTTTTTCCACACCGCGCATCATCATGCACATGTGCTTGGCTTCGATGACCACCGCAACGCCCAGGGCGCCGGTGACCTTCTGGATTGCCTCGGCCACCTGACGGCTGAGGTTTTCCTGGATCTGCAGGCGACGTGCGTACATGTCGACGATCCGTGCAACCTTGGACAAGCCCAAGACCTTGCCATCGGGAATGTAGGCCACATGGGCCTTGCCGATGAATGGCAGCATATGGTGTTCGCACAGCGAGTACAGCTCGATGTCCTTGACCAGGACCATTTCACTGTTATCGGAGCTGAACAGCGCGCCGTTGGTCACTTCTTCCAGGGTTTGTTCATAACCGCGGCAAAGGTACTGCATGGCCTTCGCAGCCCGCTTGGGCGTGTCGAGCAGGCCCTCGCGGGAGACGTCCTCGCCGAGCTGGCCGAGGATAGCGGTGTAGTTCTGTTCCAGGGACATGGATCTACCTGTGGGGAATTATCGCAAACGCGAAGGGTACGGCGGCGGCGGCGGCGCTGCAAGTACGGCGTTACTCGTCACGGCCTTCGAGCATGGTTCGTTTGAGCATTACATACACCGCGCCGGTCCCGCCATGACGGGCCTGACACGAGGTAAACCCCAGCACTTGGGGGTGTTGACGCAGCCAGGTGTTGACGTGGCTCTTGATCATTGGCTTCTTGCCATCCAGGCGCACCGCCTTGCCATGGGTGACACGCACGCAGCGGACTTCGAAGCGGGTGGCCTCGGCGAGAAACGCCCACAGGGTTTCACGGGCTTTTTCCACGGTCATGCCATGCAGGTCGAGGCTGCCTTCGAAGCCAATCTGGCCAAGTTTGAGCTTGCGCATCTGGCTTTCCTGGACGCCGTCACGGCTCCAGTGCAGGTCGTCCTCAGGGCCGACATCGATGACAAACTGGTCCGACAAACCATCAACCACTGTCTGGTCGCTACGCACTGTAGCGGCCTGACGCAGGCCGGCCAGCTGCTTGCGGTCGGTCTTGGGCTTGCCGACCTCGGCGCGATCATGCGTGATCGGTTTGACGCCGCGCATCTCGCTTTTGAACAGGGAAAAATCGTCGTCTTGCATGTAAGCCTCCGCCTGGGCGGCGAAGTTTACGCGACTCCTGCGCAGGTTGCAGTCAATCGTGTTTTTTCATCAGATGCGGTGACAGGTTCAGCTCGCGGCTGCGGCGCAGACGCAAGCGACTGCGGCGCCAGAACCAGATGCCCAGGTACAGCACCACCAGGCCACCGGCGAGTATCACCGCAGCACCCCCCCGGTTGGCATTGAGCTCAGCCAGGGCTTCGAGGTTGCCGAACAGGCTGGCAGCACCTGCCATGGCCAGCAAAACCCCTACGGTTGCCAGTAGCGCCGAAAAAGCTGCGGCCAGGCGTGCGCCCCAGTTGCGTGGCTGACGCTGGCGCAAGCGCTTGGCATCAAAACCGTCCTTCAACTTCATGCCGATTCCTCTATGGATATCCGCCGTTGGACTGATGCGCCGCCCGCTGGTTCCACCAGCCCGTCGGAAGGCTTATCAGATCAGGCTGCTGGTCGGTGCCACGCAGGCAAAGTTGTCAGCCATGATCGCCATTTCACTTTGTTGGATTTGCGCAGCCGGAATCACCCCGTCTTTGAACGGCAGGTCGCGGGTAGCGCAGGCATCCTCGATCAGAGTGCAACGATAACCATAGTCCTTGGCACGGCGCACGGTGGTGCTGACGCTGGAATGGCTCATGAACCCGCAGACGATCAGGTCCAGGTGCCCGTATTTCTGCAGGGTTTCATGCAGGGTGGTGTTCTTGAAGGCGTTGGGCATGCGCTTTTCGATGATTACTTCATCGCCCTGTGGCTCAAGGCCAGGGATGAATTCACCGCGTGGTCCCTGAGGATCGAACATGCCACCGACGGTGCCCAGATGGCGCACGTGGATGATCGGGCGACCGGCCTTGCGGGCTGCCTCGAGCATTTTAGCGATGTTCATCACAGCTTCGTCCATGCCCGACAGGCCCAGAGGACCACTGAGGTACTCCTTTTGCGCGTCGATAATGACCAGGCTGGCGTTGTTCAGCTTGGCCGGTGGATAGCCACGGCCGCTGAGGTGGAACATCGTCATTGGAACAGACATCAAGGGCTCCTTTGGATGGGGCTTTTCACCTATTGTCCCCTGCCTGAGCACTTATGTGAATCGCTTCGCGTACAAGCAGCGTCGTTAGTGGCCTGCAGCCATGTCGGTGAAATGCTTACAGGCCATTTCCACCGACCTTTTCTGTGGTTGGGCTGTTAGAATTGCAGGTCGTCTTTCAAGGAGTCTGTTGTGATCACTTCTCGCTTGCGCACCCTGCGCGATCATATCCGTTGGGCCGTCAGCCGTTTCCATGAGCATGGCCTGTTTTTCGGACACGGCGCCGACAACGCCTGGGATGAAGCCCGGCTGCTGGTGCTGGGTTCGGTCCACCTGCCTTGGGAGGTTGCCGACAGCTATCTGGATTGCCAGCTGGAAGACGATGAACTGGTGCACCTGCAGCGCCTGCTCAAACGCCGCATCGAAGACCGCGTGCCTACCGCCTACCTGTTGGGTGAGGCGTGGTTCTGTGGCTTGTCCTTCATTGTCGACGAGCGCGTGCTGATTCCACGTTCGCCCATTGGCCAATTGATCGAAAAGCGTTTCGAGCCGTGGCTCGCTGCTGAGCCTGCCCGCATTCTCGACCTGTGCACCGGTTCCGGCTGCATTGGCATCGTCAGTGCCGAAGTGTTCCCTGACGCCGAAGTGGTACTGGCTGACCTGTCCTTCGAAGCGCTGGAGGTGGCCAATCAGAACATCGAACGCCATGGCCTGGAAGAGCGTGTCTACACCGTCCAGGGCGATGGCTTCGACGGTTTGCCGGGACAGCGTTTCGACCTGATCCTGTCCAACCCGCCGTATGTCGATGCCGAGGATTTCGCCGACATGCCGGATGAATACCATCACGAGCCGGAGCTGGGGCTGGCCTGTGGCAACGATGGCCTGGACCTGGTGCGGCGCATGCTGGCCGAAGCAGCGGAGCATCTGACCGAGAAAGGCTTGTTGATTGTCGAGGTTGGCAACAGCCAGGTGCACGTCGAGGCGCTGTACCCAGAGGTGGACTTTGCCTGGCTCGATTTCGAGCGGGGTGGGCACGGGGTGTTCATGTTGACGGCTGAGCAGTGCCGCCAGCATCAGGCGCTGTTTGCTTCGAAGGTGTAAGGCGTCAGATCTGCAGTGGCTTCATCGCCGGCAAGGCCGGCTCCCACAATAGGCCTGGGTTGCCTCCATCCAATTTTTGAGGGGCAGCCACAGACCCTGTGGGGGCCGGTCGTGCCGGCGATGGATTTCAGCGGTGCGTGGCAATCCAGATCAGCAAGCCGGCCTGGAACACCGCAAAGGCCACCAGGCAAGTGATGGTAAAGCGCAGGCCGCTGTCCTCGCGGCGGTACTTGTTGACCCGTTCATCACGTTCGCGCAGTTGCGCTTCCTTTTCCTGCAAATGCTGTTCGGCCTGCTGGAGCATCTGCGCAGCATCGAGAATCTCCACGCGCTGCACCTTGTCAGTATTCCAGCCACCCTTGAGCTCACCGACCTGTACGTCGATATAGCGCCCCTTGAGGTGCTGGGCATCGGCGTATTCCACTTCCAGACCATGGCTGCGCAACAGATGGTCGCGGCGTAGGCGGGTGTCTTCGTTGAGCGCGTCCTTGCTGGCCAGGGCGGCACCTTCAACGCGGTAGTGCGACCACTTGCGCTGGGCCCAGCTCACCGCCTGGGCCAGCAAGAAACGCCCCAGGCCACGGCTCAAGGGTTCGATCTGCAGGCCGCTGTCGGGGCCGATGCGCACGCGCTTTTCCTGATGGTCAACCCAGATGTCCAGGTGATTCTGTTCCTTGCGCACTTTCTGCCCAGGCAGTTGGATGGCCATGCGCAACAGGCTGGTGTCTTTGTTGTGGCGCTCGGCAAACCCGTACTGAACGAAGCGCAGCGGTCGTGCGCCGCTGATGCGGTCAGTTGGCAGCGGCGTCAGGCGCAGCATCTGAAAATGTTCCGGAGCAACCTCGGCCCAAGGCAGTGGGGCGGGTTCCGGCGCGGCCTCTGGGGCTTCGGGGGCTTCCTGGGGGGCGGCTTCAGTCATCACGGCAATCCTCTTGTGCACAGCAAGCTGGACACAATCACGATGCCAGCACCGGCTTATCGGCAGAATCGACCGGTACTGGAGGCCGAATTTCGCTGAAATTCGCTCAAGCAGCCGGCAGCCTGTGGATAAAGTCGACGACCTGGGTGCCTAATTCGCTGGCTTGCGGCAATTTTGGGTTGAGGTAGCTGTCACGCTGTTCACTGGCGGCTTGCGGGGCAATTCTGAGCATATGGTTCATGCCCTGGATCAGAGCCAGTTCAGCATCGGGCTTGGCCGCTTTAAGTCGTTGGGCGTTACTGACATCCACTTGTATATCGTGGGTGCCCTGGATAATCAGTGCCGGTACTTTTACCTTGGCAAACGCTGCCGCCGGGTCCTGGCGCAGTAATGAAATCAGGTAAGGCTGGACTGACGGGCGAAACACGTCCTGTAACGGACCGGGAATATCGACAGCCATACGTCCGGCTTTGAGGTTGTCCAGTATGTGCAGGACACGTTGTTTGTAGCGCGACGGGACTTGTCCGGCCAGTTGCGCACGAAACACCTCATCAATCGGCCGTCCGCTACCGGCCACGCTGATCACCGCGCTGGCGCCACTGTCTGGTGCAGCCAGGCTGGCAATCAACGCGCCTTCACTGTGTCCCAGCAGGATCAATGGACCGAAACGCGGGTCAGCCTTGAGTGCTTGACTCCAGGCCACGGCATCGGCGACGTAACGCTCCACCGTCAGGTCGCGTTCGTCCGGGGTCGCCGCTCGGCTGGCGGCCACGCCGCGCTTATCGAAACGTACGCTGGCGATGCGGTTCTTGGCCAGCACCAGCGCCAACTGCCGGAGGTTGTCGGTGTGGGCACCGTCCGGGCTGTTGCCGTTGCGGTCGGTCGGACCTGAACCGGGGATGATCAGCACCACCGGCGGTGGCTGCTCGGTGCGCGGCAACAGCAAACTGCCGTAGAGCATACCGCTGCCGGTGTCTAGGCTGATCGGCCGTTGCAGCACAGTGGGGGCGGCGGCCTGGACCAGGCCGCTGAACAGTAGAGCGATTACTGCAAAGACGCGCAACATCATCAGGCCACTATCGAGGAGATGGCAGTTGGACCGAGGTCTGCGCAGAAGGTTCGCTGTCAGGGATGAACTGAATGGTTAGCCTGCGTATACTGGCGGCCTTGTTCAAATCAGGCTGATTCGCGGAGCGTCCTGCATGTCCGGCAATACCTACGGCAAGCTGTTCACTGTCACCACCGCTGGCGAAAGCCATGGTCCGGCGTTGGTCGCCATTGTCGACGGCTGTCCGCCGGGCCTGGAAATTTCCCTGGCTGACTTGCAGCACGACCTTGACCGGCGCAAGCCCGGCACCAGCCGGCACACCACGCAGCGCCAGGAAGCCGATGAAGTCGAAATCCTCTCCGGCGTTTTCGAAGGGCGCACCACCGGTTGTTCGATTGGTCTGCTGATTCGCAACACCGACCAGAAGTCCAAGGACTACTCGGCAATCAAAGACCTGTTTCGTCCGGCCCACGCCGACTACACCTACCACCACAAGTACGGTGAGCGTGACTACCGTGGCGGTGGCCGCAGCTCGGCGCGGGAAACCGCCATGCGCGTGGCCGCAGGTGCCATTGCCAAGAAATACCTGGCCAGCCAGGGCATTCGCATTCGTGGGTACATGAGCCAGCTTGGGCCCATCGAGATCCCCTTCAAAACCTGGGACTCGGTTGAGCAGAACGCGTTCTTCAGCCCCGACCCGGACAAGGTGCCGGAGCTGGAAGCCTACATGGACCAATTGCGTCGCGATCAGGATTCGGTCGGGGCGAAAATCACAGTGGTTGCTGAAGGCGTCATGCCTGGCCTGGGCGAGCCGATTTTCGACCGTCTGGATGCCGAACTGGCCCATGCCTTGATGAGCATCAACGCCGTCAAGGGCGTCGAGATCGGTGCAGGTTTCGCCAGTGTGGCGCAACGTGGCACCGAGCACCGTGACGAGATGACGCCGCAAGGTTTCCTCAGCAACAACGCTGGCGGTATTCTCGGCGGGATTTCCTCCGGTCAGCCGATTGTCGCCCACCTGGCCTTGAAGCCGACCTCAAGCATCACCACCCCCGGTCGTTCGATCGATGTCGATGGCAACCCGGTGGAGGTGATCACCAAGGGCCGTCACGACCCGTGCGTGGGTATCCGTGCCACGCCAATTGCCGAAGCGATGATGGCGATCGTGCTGATGGATCACCTGTTGCGTCATCGCGGCCAGAATGCCGATGTTCGAGTGACCACGCCGGTGCTGGGTCAGCTGTAATGCCGTCACCTGGCATGTGCGCCGCGGCCTATTGAGCCGTGGCGCCGATTCCCTACTGGCGGTTGTCCAGCTTTTACCTGTTCTACTTCGCCTTGCTCGGTGCTACAGCGCCTTTCCTGGCGCTGTATTTTCATCACCTGGGTTTTTCCAGCGCGCGCATTGGCGAGTTGGTCGCCATCCCCATGCTGATGCGTTGCGTCGCGCCCAATCTGTGGGGCTGGCTCGGTGACCGCAGTGGCCGGCGCCTGCTGATCGTGCGCCTTGGGGCGCTGTCGACGCTGTTGAGTTTCTCACTGATTTTTTACGCCAAGAGTTATGCCTGGCTGGCGTTGGTGATGGCCTTGCATGCGTTCTTCTGGCACGCCGTGCTGCCACAGTTCGAGGTGATTACCCTGGCGCACCTGCAGGGGCAGACCGCCCGGTACAGCCAGATCCGCCTGTGGGGTTCGATTGGTTTCATTCTCACCGTGGTCGGTCTGGGGCGGCTGTTTGACTGGCTAAGTCTGGATGTCTACCCGATGGCGCTAGTGATCATCATGGCGGGCATTGTCCTGGCCAGCCTCTGGGTCCCCAACGCTCAGCCGCCCGGGCAGAACGAGCGAAGTGGCGGTGGTTTTCTCAAGCAACTGAGCAGTCCCGGCGTGGCGGCGTTCTACGTGTGTGTGGCGTTGATGCAGCTCAGTCATGGGCCGTACTACACCTTTCTGACGCTGCACCTGGAGCAATTGGGCTATAGCCGTGGAGTGATCGGCATGCTTTGGGCGCTGGGCGTGGTTGCTGAAGTGTTGATGTTCCTGGCCATGAGCTGGATCCTCGCACGGGTCTCGCTGCGCCGGGTGCTGATGGCCAGTTTCGCCTTGGCGGCCTTGCGCTGGCTGCTACTCGGCAATTTTGCCGACCAACTTTGGGTGCTGTTGTTCGCTCAGGTCTTGCATGCCGCCACGTTCGGCAGCTTCCATGCCGCCGCCATCGCTTTTGTACAACGCAGTTTTGCTGCCCGCCAGCAAGGTCAGGGCCAAGCCTTGTATGCGGCTCTGGCCGGCACTGGCGGTGCCTTGGGTGCACTATATTCCGGCTACAGCTGGAACCTGTTGGGCGCCACTACCACCTTTAGTATTGCCAGCGTCGCAGCGTTGGCTGCAGCCGTTATCATTGCGACCCGAATGAAAGAAGCCCAGCCATAGGAATTGCCGCTGATGAGCAGCCTGACCGTTTACCACCAGTCCACCCCTGATATTCCCAACAAGGTCCTGACCCACCTTGAGGACATCACCGCCACCCTCGCTGAGCAGGGCGTGCGCTTTGAACGGTGGCAAGCCGATGCGCCGATCCAGCCGGGCGCCAATGATGAGCAGGTGATTGGCGCTTACCAGCAGCGCATTGATGCATTGATGGCCGAGCGTGGTTATCAGCAAGTTGATGTGTGCCACGAAGCGGCAGCCGGCCTCCTCGATGAACATACCCGTGCTGAAGACCTGGTGCGCTTCTTCGCAGCCGGTCGTGGGTTGTTTACCCTGCACATCGAGGATTATCTCTACGCCGTGTTGTGCGAGAAGGGCGATCTGATTGTGGTGCCGGCAGGGGCCAAACACTGGCTCGATATGGGCGAAGAGCCGCGTTTCGTCGCGATCCGGTTGTTCAACCAGGCACCTGATCAGGTTGCCAGCTTCACCGGCGACCAGATCGCTGAGGCTTTTCCCCGGCTGGACGACTGACAAACAGCGCAGCAACACGCGCTGTAGCCGCTGCCGAGGCACGAGGCAGCCATCGACTGCAGGGCAGTCGCAACTCGGACACCTCGTTGGGCCTGACGGCAGCGGCTACCAGGGGCGTTAGTCTCAACGATAGGTCGGCAAGGCAAACCGCTGCTGGCTCTGCAGCATCGAAATCACCGGCAGTTCGCTGGCTTGCTCAGCCAGGTCACGGCGAATCGCACTGATCGCCCAGGACAGCTGCTCGGCGCTGTGCAGTTGCGCATAAGAAAGGCAGCGCTTGGTCTGCACGCCATCGGCAGCGCGCAAGGTCAGCAGAATGCCGCCGTCGGGGCGCGCCTGAGTGGTGACATCGTAGGCAGAGAATACCGAGGCGAATTTTTCCTGGATGAGGTCCATATCAGCTCCTGACTGTTAGTGGCAGACATGGAGTAATAGGTGCAGCGACCGTGCCAGTCTTTTTTTTAATTAAAATACTTAAAAATCAATAAGTTAGAATAAATTTTTGTAAGTGGTACCGTGCATTCTGCATGGTCGTGCAATTTGCACAGTGCATTTTGCAGGTTTGCCCAGCCAATAGATTTCCTCTGTCGGGGCGATGACTTATCCACAGTTGACCCCGCGCGCTCACTGACAAAGACTTGGGCTTTTCCGGCAGCCAGGAGGTTCCCCATGTCCGACCAACGTAGCCCAACGCCTATGAATGATGATGAAGCCGCAGCCTTTGCTGAGGAGGTCTTCGACCGGGCGCGCAATGGCGATGCCGACATGCTTGGCCGTTTGCTCGACAAGGGACTGCCGGTCAATCTGCGCAACGGCAACGGCGATACCTTGCTGATGCTTGCCAGTTACCACGGGCATCTCGACGCGGTACGGGTGCTGCTGGCCCATGGCGCGGATCCGCAGATGGCCAACGACAAAGGCCAGTTGCCTATCGCCGGGGCGGCGTTCAAAGGTAATCTGGCGATGATTGAACTGTTGGTCGAGCAGGGCGCCCAGGTCGATGGCACGTCCGCCGATGGTCGCACCGCCCTGATGCTGGCTGCCATGTTCAACCGCACCGCGATCGTCGAGTACCTGTTGGGTCAGGGTGCCAATCCAGCGCACCGCGATGCTCAAGGTACCACGCCGCTAGCCGCTGCCCAGACCATGGGTGCCGCCGATACCGCCGCGCAATTGCAAGCGCTGGCCGGCTAACCCTAAGGGGCCTTTTGCGGCTATCCTTGGCGACTTTTTTCAGTGTCGCAGGGCCCCTTCATGAAATCCCAACTGGTCGAACTCATCGGCAAAATCAGCGCTGGTTGCCTGCGCGAAGAAGACATCGCGCGCATCGCCGACGAAGCCGCCCAAGCCTATGCCGACCCGCAAGCCTTCCTCGCCGCCAACCCGGATATCAACTACGACGACAGCTTCCCGATCCCGCTGGGGGAATGGGTCGTCGTCGGCAGCTTGCCAGACACGGTGCTGTTCCAGGCCGACACCTACCAGGACCTGTTCGCCCAGATCGTCGACTCCTTCGACAAGAGCGTGGCCTTCAACCTCAAGCCCAAGCAATTGGCCAAGGTCGAGCCATTGACCGCCCTCAACCGGATCCAGGTACAGATGGGGGCGATGAACAAGGAGGCCGGCGGCTATGTGCTGATGAACTTCAGCCAGTTGCTCGATGATGAGCTGCAGATGGTCATGGTCGGCGGCAACGATGTGCCGCGCGTACTGGCGTTGTGCGCCGAGGTGGGGATTGTCGCAGCGCCTGCACTGGAAGCGCTGCGGGTGGCGGTACACGTTTAACCGAGGGCGGTGTCGAGGAACATCATCACCGCAAAGCCGCCCATCAGACCGAGGGTCGCTGAGGTCTGGTGGCCGTTGCGGTGGGTTTCCGGGATCACCTCGTGGGAGACCACGAAGATCATCGCGCCAGCCGCCAGGCCCATGCTCACCGGGTAGGCGATGGCAAAACCGGTGGAAATCCCCAGGCCTATGACTGCGCCGATTGGCTCCATCAGCCCGGAGCCGATCGCTACCAAGGCGGCTTTCAACGTCGAAAGCCCCGTAGCACGCAGGGCCAGGGCCACGGCCAGGCCTTCAGGAATGTCTTGAATGGCGATGGCACTGGTCAGCGGTAGACCCACATTAAGGTCGCCGTTGGCAAAGCTGACGCCGATGGCCATACCCTCGGGGAGGTTGTGCAGGGTGATTGCCAGCACGAACAACCAGACTCGGTTGATACGTTCAGCCTGCGGCCCGCAGGGGCCGGTACTCTCATGTTCGTGAGGGGTAAAGCGGTCAAGGCCAAGCATCAGCAGCACGCCCAAGCCCATGCCTACCACCACTGTCAGCGCTGCGTAGGGACCACTGCCGGTAATTTCGCGCGCGGCATCGAGCCCCGGCAGAATCAGCGAGAACGAGCTGGCGGCGAGCATCATCCCGGCGGCAAAGCCGAGCATCACATCCTGGCTGCGTGCACTGACTTCGCGTAACACCACCGCCATGATTGCGCCTAACGCCGTCGCAGCAAACCCAGCCAAACCACCCAGCATGGCCATGTGCAGGTTTTCTTGGTGATCACCCTGCACGGCATTCCAGGCGCTGGCCATCAACAAGCCAAGCACCGCCAGTAGACTCAGGCCCAGCCCGGCGCTCAGCCAAGGGGTGCTTTGTGCCTGGTGCAACCAGGCGTTCCAGAGTGATACCTGGGCAGGGCCACTGGAGCTTTGAGCGGGGGGCATATAAACCTCACTGAATCAAATCGATGCCTGGAGTCTAACCAGTGCGTTCGCGGCGCGGCCAACGAATAGCTTCTATTGGACTCATAGCCAGCTATCCTTGGGGCAAACTTGATCAAGGGAGCGACAGCATGGGTTCGACATTCAATGGCCTGGTAGGCCTGATAATCTTCGCACTGGATATCTGGGCCATTATCAATGTGGTTAAAAGCGGTGCCAGCATGGGCAGCAAGATCCTCTGGATCCTGTTGATTGTGTTACTGCCGGTGCTTGGCTTGATTATCTGGGCGATTGCCGGGCCACGAGGGGATGTGCGGATGTAGATTGGTCCACACTTAAATCAACCACGCGCCCTCAAGCTCCAGTAGCATCTGCTTGCGCTCCACGCCACCGGCATACCCGGTCAGGGTGCCATTGCTGCCGATGACCCGATGGCAGGGCACGATGATCGCGATCGGGTTGGCGCCATTGGCGGTACCGACCGCCCGCACGGCGCGTGGCCGGCCGATTTGCTGCGCCAGGTCTCCATAGCTGCAAGTGGTACCGTAGGGTATGCGCTGCAAGGCGTGCCAGACTTCATGCTGAAACGGCGTTCCTACGGGGGCTAGCTTCACCTCGAACTGTTCGCGCGTGCCGGCAAAGTATTCGTCCAACTGCTGGGCCACTTCATCCAGTTGATGCGACGCTGGCTGCCATGACACGGGCAGCTCCCACGGTTGTGCAGCATCCATGTGCAGCAGGTGCAGGCCCTGCGCGTCACCGGCCAGCAACAGCGGGCCAAGTGGGCTGGGTAGGTAGCGGTAATACATGGCGTGACGCCCTGAACGATGAACCAATGACAACGATACCGTAAGCCTGGCTTGTCATCTTCGGTAACTTAAGCGCCCTGTCGGACAACGAAATTTTCACATTCGATTATGGAAAATCCGCGCGCGCAATTATCCGTTCGCCGAATGGCCGTGCATTACCCTCGGGTTTAGTGCACATTTGCCGATTCGTTTTTTCGCCTTCTTTGAATCTGAATCCTAGGGATCTTCCAATCCATGGCTAACACGGACGCCTTGAGTGATCAGCGGGCTGCGTCGCGCCCGCTGCAACCAACGCTAAAATCGCACCTGGCCTACACCTTGCTGTGTGGCCTGGTGATCATGATTATGCTCAGCCTGGTACGCCTGGCGCTGCTGATCTACAACAACGACATGATCGGTGACACCCCGATGTCGACCGTGGCCGAGGGTTTCCTCAATGGCCTGCGCTTTGACCTGCGCGTTGTTGTTTACCTGAGCATTCCATTGCTGCTGGCTACCCTCAGTGCTCGTGCCATGGCGGCCCGTGGCCTGTTCCGGGTGTGGCTGACCCTGGCCTCGAGCATTGTGATGTTCCTCGGCCTGATGGAGCTGGACTTCTACCGCGAGTTCCACCAGCGTCTCAACGGCCTGGTGTTCCAGTACGTCAAGGAAGATCCCAAGACTGTACTGAGCATGCTCTGGTACGGCTTCCCGGTGGTGCGTTACCTGTTGGCGTGGATTTTCGGCACCTGGTTGCTGAGCCTGCTGTTCAAGGGCGTAGACCGTCTGACCCGTCCTCGTGGTAACGACCAGAACCAGGCTGCCGGCAGCCGTGCCGTGGCTCCGTGGTACGTGCGTGGCGTGGTGTTCTTCATGATCCTGCTGGTGGCGGTGATCGCTGCTCGCGGTACCCTGCGTCAGGGCCCGCCGATGCGCTGGGGCGATGCCTTCACCACTGACTCGAACTTCGTCAACCAATTGGGCCTCAATGGCACCCTGACCTTGATCGACGCGGCCAAGAGCCGTTTCGGCGAGGACCGCGCCAACGTCTGGAAGTCGACCATCGAGCAATCGCTGGCAACCCAGACCGTGCGTGACATGCTGTTGACTGAAAACGACAAACTGGTTGATGCCGATGAAGCTGCGGTGCGCCGTGATTTCACTCCGCCAGCTGACAGCACCCTGCCGATCAAGAACGTCGTGGTGATCCTCATGGAGAGCTTCGCCGGTCATTCGGTGGGCGCCTTGGGCAGCCCGAACAACATCACTCCGTACTTCGACAAGTTGGCCAAAGAAGGCCTGCTGTTCGACCGTTTCTTCTCCAATGGCACCCATACCCACCAGGGCATGTTCGCCACTATGGCCTGCTACCCGAACCTGCCAGGTTTCGAGTACCTGATGCAGACGCCGGAAGGGGGTCACAAGCTGTCCGGTCTGCCGGCACTGCTTAGCGCTCGTGACTACGACGATGTCTACGTCTACAACGGTGACTTTGCCTGGGACAACCAGTCCGGCTTCTTCGGCAACCAGGGTATGACCACCTTTATTGGGCGCAATGACTTCGTCAATCCGGTGGTCTCCGATCCGACCTGGGGTGTGTCTGACCAGGACATGTTCGACCGCAGTGCTGAAGAACTGGCCAAGAACTACGGCAAGAAGCCGTTCTATGCGCTGCTGCAGACGCTGTCCAACCACACCCCGTATGCCTTGCCTGCCGATCTGCCGGTAGAACCTGTGACCGGTCAAGGTCGCCTGGATGAACACCTGACCGCCATGCGTTACTCCGATTGGGCGCTGGGCCAGTTCTTCGAGAAGGCGCGCAAAGAGCCGTACTTCAAGGAAACCCTGTTCGTCATCGTGGGTGACCACGGCTTTGGTAACCACCAGCAAGTGACCGAACTCGACCTGGGCCGCTTTAACGTACCGCTGCTGCTGATTGCCCCAGGCATTCAGGAGAAGTTCGGTGCGGTGAATCACACCGTCGGTACCCAGATCGACATCGTCCCGACCATCATGGGCCGTCTGGGTGGGGAAACCCGTCACCAGTGCTGGGGGCGTGACCTGCTTAACCTGCCGGCGGGTGATCAAGGCTTTGGCATGATCAAACCATCGGGCAGCGAGCAAGTGGTTGGCCTGATCAAGGGAGATCGCATCCTGATCGAGTCCAAGGACATGGCGCCACGCATGTACCGCTACGAGTTGGGCGCTAACTTCAAGGCCGAGCTGATCGAAAGCCCGGACCAGCAGGACCTGACCCACAAGCTTGAGTCGTTCATCCAGACTGCGACCAAGAGCTTGCTCGACAACACCGCGGGTGTAGTCCACGGAACGCCGGAGTAAGCAGTATTCCGTTGCTAAACAAAAGAGGCCCACTGGGCCTCTTTTTTTTGCAATGGCCAACGATCGCCGTAACTGAACATTCCCCCGTGGTGCAGGTCAACGGAAGGTAAGTCGATTCACTCTGCGTGTCTGAACTGAGGAGAATCTGATGAAAGCATGGGTCATTACCTTTGTTGATCAAAAAGGCGAACAAAACGTGCTGCCGTGCACCTGTGATCACCCACCCTCCATCGAGGAAGCGGCGCAGCATATTCGCGCCCACCTGTATCCGGTCATCAGTGAATTGGACCTCACCGACTATGAGGATCGCGCCTCAATGCCCACGGCCAAATGGCTCAAGGAACAGAACGGAGTCGAGATTACCGCGATTACCCCAGCGCCTTGAAACCGCCCATTGGCGCGCTGGGCAACTTGGCGCTACGCTGCAATCAAGTTCGGGCCGTTTTTTTGCAAGCGCCCGGGCTTGCCGATCCACGTCATGCATCAGCTCGAATTGCCCTCACACGTCTTGTGTGACGGGCAGGTGCGTTTTGCACTGAAAGTCTATCCATCGGTAGTTAGGAGGACGATTCATGAGCAGCCAATACGAGGACATCAGCAGCACGGTTCTACGCCAGATGAAAGAGGGCGGTTTCAACTTTGCCCAGATTCATCCCATTGAGTTCTATGCAGTTTTTCCTGATGAGGCACGGGCACGACGGGCAGCGGGACAGTTTCGCGGGGAATCGCTCAGCGCCCAGGTGCATGAGCGTGATGATGGTGCCTGGCACCTTGAGTTAAGCAAAGTGATGTACGCCACCTACGGCGGTATCGGTGAGTTCGAGCAGGACTTCGAAGCCGTGATCGCGCCACTGGGCGGTGAAATCGAAGGCTGGGGCGTCAAACAGGAGCGCCCGCTGGCCTGAACAACGCCTCGCAATGAAGCGTTGATCACAGCGTAGTCGTAGCGGTTGCACGCATCTGGTGCGACCGCTCGTCTTTGAAAATACAACCGATTGAAATCAAAGGAATTATGCCGCTGGCACGGGGCTTGCGAAGGCTTAGGTGCTCGGGTGACAAGGAGTTCGGCATGATCCGCACCTTTTTTGATGAGATGTACAGCGCAGACGGCCAGGTCCGTGCGCATTACCGGGAGTTCGCCCGCTGGTTGGCCGACACCCCGCCGGAACTGCTGGCACAACGTCGGCGTGAAGCCGACCTGCTGTTCCATCGCGCCGGTATTACCTTCACCCTCTATGGCGACGAACAGGGCACTGAGCGCCTGATTCCCTTCGACACCATCCCTCGCAGTATTCCCGCCAGTGAATGGCGGGTGGTGGAACGTGGCTGTATTCAGCGGGTCAAGGCCCTGAACCTGTTTCTTGCTGACCTCTATCATGGCCAGCGCATCATTCGCGCCGGGATCATTCCGGCCGAGCAGGTGCTGGCTAACGAGCAGTACCAGTTGGCTATGCAGGGGCTCGACCTGCACCGCGATCTCTACGCGCATGTCTCGGGGGTCGATCTGGTGCGTGATGGTGACGGCAGCTATTACGTGCTCGAAGACAACCTGCGCACCCCCAGTGGCGTCAGTTACATGCTGGAAGACCGCAAGATGATGATGCGGCTGTTTCCCGAGCTGTTTGCTGCTCAGCGCATCGCACCGATCGACCACTACCCCAATCTGCTGCTCGACACCCTGAAAAGCGCCAGCCCGCTGGATGACCCCAGCGTTGTCGTGCTGACGCCGGGGCGCTTCAACAGTGCGTTCTTCGAACACGCCTTTCTGGCCCGGGAAATGGGCGTCGAACTGGTTGAGGGCGCTGACCTGTTCGTCCGTGATGAGCGGGTGTTCATGCGCACTACCGACGGGCCCAAGGCGGTTGATGTGATCTACCGGCGCCTGGACGACGCCTTCCTTGATCCGTTGGCGTTCAATCCCGAGTCGATGCTCGGCGTGCCCGGGCTGCTCTCGGCCTATCGCTGCGGCAACGTCGTGCTGGCCAATGCCATCGGCACCGGGGTGGCCGATGACAAGTCGATCTACCCCTATGTCACCGACATGATCCGCTTCTACCTCGATGAGGAACCCATCCTCAAGAATGTTCCCACCTGGCAGTGCCGCAAGCCGGAGGAACTGTCCCACGTGCTGGCGCATCTGCCGGAGCTGGTGGTCAAGGAAACCCAGGGCTCGGGGGGCTACGGCATGTTGGTCGGTCCGGCCGCGACCCGCGCTGAAATCGAGGCCTTCGCCGCGCGAATCAAAGCCCGTCCCGCGGCGTATATCGCCCAGCCAACCCTGTCACTGTCGACCTGCCCAACCTTTGTGGAAAACGGCATTGCGCCGCGCCACATTGATTTGCGCCCGTTCGTGCTGTCTGGCCGTGAAACCCGCGTGGTGCCAGGGGGGCTGACCCGGGTCGCATTGCGTGAGGGTTCGCTGGTGGTCAACTCGTCTCAGGGTGGCGGTACCAAGGACACCTGGGTGGTCGAGGATTAAGCCATGTTGAGTAGAACTGCCTCTGATTTGTACTGGATGTCACGCTACCTGGAACGGGCGGAAAACCTCGCGCGGATGCTCGATGTCAGTTATTCACTGTCGTTGATGCCTCAGGATGGTCGCGGCGATGGTCTGGATGAAATGGCCATGCCCCTGTTGATTACCGGCACTCTGGACGACTACCTGGAGCGCCACGGCCAGTTGCATGCCGAGCGCCTGCTGCACTTTTTCGCCCTCGATCCGGACAACCCGGCGAGCATCTACAGTTGTCTGGGCGCAGCACGGGCCAGTGCCCATGCGGTGCGCGGACGGATCACCGCCGACATGTGGGAAAACATCAACGCCACCTGGCTGGAGATCCGTGGCATCGCCGAGCAGGGGCTGGGCCGCTATGGGATGAGCCGCTTTTGTGAATGGATCAAGGAGCGCTCGCACCTGTTTCGTGGTGCCACCTACGGCACCATCATGCGCAACGATGCCTTCCGCTTTATCCGCCTGGGCACCTTTATCGAGCGTGCCGACAACACCCTGCGTCTGCTCGATGCTCGCTACGAAATGTTCGGTGAAGAGGCCGAGGCGGTCAGTGACAGTTCGGCCCGTGGTTACTACCAATGGAGCGCCTTGCTGCGGGCATTGTCCTCGTTCGAAGCCTACACCGAGCTCTATCGTGACGCGCCGGCTGCCCGCCATGTCGCCGAGTTGCTGTTGTTACGCGCCGACGTGCCGCGCTCATTGCGTGCCTGCACCGAGGAAATCGATCTGATTCTCGCCAGTCTGCCAGGCACTAACGGTCGCGCTGCCCAGCGCCTGGCCGCCGAGGTGGATGCACGGCTGCGCTACACCGGCATCGACGAGATCCTCGCCGAAGGCCTGCACCCTTGGCTTAACCACTACATCCCATTGGTCCGCCAACTGGGCAACGCCATCCACAGCGCTTACCTGGAGGCTGTATGAGACTGACGATTAGCCATGAAACCGCCTACCACTATGAAGACCAGGTGCGCACCAGCATTCAGTACCTGCGCTTGACGCCGCATGACAGCGAGCGTCAGCACATACTGGCGTGGCAGCTGGACCTGCCACGCCCAGTGCGTGCGCAACTGGACCCGTACGGGAATATCCTCCACGTATTGAGCCTGGAAGAGCCGCACTCGGATCTGGTGATCGGTGCGCGCGGTCTGGTCGACATCGATGAAAGCCGCGAAGCCGAGCACGAGGCGCAATCGTCGTTACCGTTCCTGCGTTTCACCCGCCTGACCGAGGCTGATGAAGCGCTGCGTACCTTTGCCAGCCAGCAATGCCGCAAGCGTCGTGATCGGTCAGCGTTGATTGATCTGATGAATGCGCTGAACCAGCGCATGCCCTACCGACCTGGCAGCACCGCAGTGGAAACCAGCGCTGCCCAGGCGTTTGCGGGGGGCGAGGGCGTGTGTCAGGACCACACCCATGCGTTTCTGGCCTGCACGCGCAGCCTTGGAGTGCCCGCGCGGTATGTTTCAGGCTACTTGTTTGACAGCCAAAGCCAGCAGATGGCCAGCCATGCCTGGGCCGAAGCCTGGCTGGATGGTGCGTGGTACAGCTTCGATGTGACCAATCAACTGGCCAAGCCGGAGCGGCACCTGAAGCTTGCCGTTGGCCTGGACTATCTGGACGCTTGCCCGGTGCGAGGCATGCGCCGAGGCGGTGGTTGCGAGCAGATGCACGCTAAAGTCGTGGTGTTGCCGAGCCTCGGCGCCCAGCAGCAGTGAGGGTCAGGGTTGTTTACGTGTGGCCATGTGCGCCAGGTAAGCAATCAATGCATCGAGTTGTGGCTCGCTGAGCACGGCACTGCTGAAGCCAGGCATTTTTGCCTGCGGCCATTGGCGCAGGCTCTGTGGATCACGAATGTAGCGACGTAAAAACGCCGCCTGGAAGTATTCGGTGGGATTGTGCGGCAGGTTCAGGTCCGGGCCGAACTGCGCATCACCCGCGCCATTGAGGCGGTGGCAGGCCAGGCAGTTTTTCTGGAACAGGGCGAAGCCCAGATTGATCGGATCGTCCTTAGCCAGATCCGCTGCCGGGAGTAGCGCCGGGAAACGGGCGGCGACCGGCGCCAGGCGGCGAATGCTGGCAACCTGAAAGGGCCATTGTTCGGGGCTGATGCCGCTGGCTTGCGGATTGGTCCAGACCAGGTAAAACGGACCGGCACTGTGCTTGCCAGCGCCTAACGGCGGCCAGGGCTTGGCCGGGTCTTCGATAGCCAGCCACGCCCGTGCCGGACCGTCCTTGAGCAACGGTGCTGCGGGCATTTCGGCGGCAAAGCCGTCATCGGCAACCGCTTGCAGGTGATCGTCTGGCGATACGCCTGCAAGCAATGCTGCTAACGGCACCGCGCGGTAGTGCATGGTTTTCTTGTAGGAGACGTCGTTGTCGACCTGAATATCCTGCGCCTTAGGATGGGCGAGCAGTTCGGTGCTTTGCCAGTGGCGACTGGCGCCTCCCAGTTCCAGGGTCAGTTGCGCCGCCTGCAGGGGCAGGCAGAGCAGGGACAACAACAGGACAAGGCAATGGCGCACGGGCAATCTCCAGCGGTTCAGAGCTGGCAGAGTACCTGTGCAGGGCCATACAGGGCCATAGTGACGTTAGGCCCTGTACGAAAAGCCTTGATACTCGGTGATGCTGCGTTGAAAACAGCCTCGGAATGCTCATTTACAACCCGTAAACTCCGCTTCCTCGGTTGTTTTCGCCTTGCCTGACCTTCGTCTCAAAACTTTTCATACAGAGCCTAGCCGAACAAGCGTGAGAGGTTCGGCAGGATCAACAGCAATGTCGTGGCGAAGAGAATGAGCCCGGCTTGGCGTACTTTGGGTTGTTTGAACATGGCTGACCGCCTTTTTGTTGTTATTCCTGAGTGCCCAGTGGCTTCCTTGTCGTCGATCCGGCAAACGGGTAACGCGGTTTGACGTCCAGACGCGAACCTTTGCTAATGGGTATACAACTAACCTTAGGGTCAGCGTCAGCAGTGTTTTAGAACGCTTTAGTATTTCGATATAAATTAGGGTGCTTTTCAGTTATGAGGCCTTGTGCCATTCACTAACTTTTCCCCTTGCTAGACGCTTGCGCACACAGTGCGACGGGATCCACTACCGGTGACCGTTCGTCAGTGCATCCTACTTGCTTGCAGGCCTTATTCGGGGCAGGCTCTAGGGGGCAATCCCGCCTTTTGTCGTTCAGGACTATTTTTATGTCGTTACGCATCTGCATCCTGGAAACCGACGTCCTGCGACCCGAGTTGGTCGGGCAGTATCAGGGCTACGGACGGATGTTCGAGCAACTGTTCAGCCGCCAGCCGATCGCCGCCGAATTTCACGTCTACAACGTGATGAACGGCGAGTACCCCGATGATGACCAGGTATTCGATGCCTACCTGGTGACTGGCAGCAAGGCCGACTCGTTCGGTAATGATCCATGGATTGAAAAGCTCAAGGCGTTTTTGCTGGATCATTATCAGCGCGGCGACAAGTTGCTGGGTGTATGTTTCGGCCACCAACTGCTGGCGCTGCTACTGGGCGGCAAGAGCGAGCGTTCGACACAGGGCTGGGGGGTGGGGACCCACCGCTATGTTATGAACGCCAAAGCACCGTGGATGAGCCCACAGGTCGAGGAGCTGACCTTGTTGATCAGTCACCAGGATCAGGTCACTCGATTGCCGGAAAACGCCACGGTGATTGCCTCGAGCGATTTCTGCCCGAATGCGGCCTACCACATCGGCGATCAGGTCTTGTGCTTCCAGGGGCACCCTGAATTCATTCACGATTATTCGCGGGCGCTGCTTGAACTGCGCCAGGACAACCTTGGCCAAGAGGTGTACCGCAAGGGCATCGACAGCCTGGCGCATGAGCACCAGGGCAGCACGGTTGCCGAATGGATGATGCGTTTCGTCGCGCACAAGCCTCAGGGGACTTCGGCCTGAGGTTGCCTATAGCCAGCCGGAACGTTTGAAGCTGGCGAACAGCGCCGTGCAGCCCACGGCGATGCCCCCAAGTACGGCGAAATAGCCGTAGTGCCAGCTTAACTCCGGCATGTTCTGAAAGTTCATCCCGTAGATCCCTGCCACTGCGGTGGGGAATGCCAGGATCGCCGCCCAGGCGGCGAACTTGCGCTGGACGATGCTTTGCCGTGATGACTCCAGCAACATGCCGATCTCGATGGTCTGGCTGGCAATGTCACGAATCCCCGCCAGGTCTTCCATTTGTCGGGTCACGTGGATCTGCACATCGCGAAAGTACGGGCGCATGTTTTTGTCGATAAATGGAAAGGTCAGGCGCTGCAGTTCTTCACTGACCTCAACCATAGGCGCGACGTAGCGGCGCAGGCGCAGGATGTCGCGACGCAGGCTGTGCAGGCGACGGATGTCTTCTTCCTGTAGGGAATTGCTGAGCACACTCTGTTCCAGCTCTTCGATCTCACCGTGGATCGCTTCGGCGATCGGTTGATAGTTCTCGGTGACAAAATCAAGCAGGGCATAGAGGACGAAATCCTCGCCGTGTTCCAACAGCAAGGGACGTGCCTCGCAGCGTTGGCGGACCAGGGCGTAGGATTTGGAGTGACCATTGCGGCAAGTAATGATGTAGCCATTGCCGGCAAAGATATGGGTTTCGATGAACTCCAGCTTGCCTGCCTGGCGCACGGGCGAGTAGGTGACGATGAACAGCGCGTCGCCGAAGGTTTCCAGCTTCGGCCGGCTGTGTTTTTCCAGGGCATCTTCGATGGCCAGTTCATGCAGGTTGAACTGGCATTGCAGATTGGCCAGTTCCTGAGCGTCGGGCTCTTCCAGGCCGATCCAGACGAAATGCCCAGGTTTACTGGCCCACTGACTGCCTTCGTCGATACTGATGTTGGTGACTTTTCTGCCGGCGCTGTACACCGCCGACGCAACGACTCGTCCCATGGTGATTCGCTTCTTCTGATTTGCGTGCCAGTAGCTTGGTCTGACCCACAGATTTCAGCAACCACTCATGCCTGCGGCAATTCAGCTTCCATCCGATCGATACAGCGTTGCATCTGCAGTCGGCATTGCTCGGCCAGGGCTGGCACGTCCTGCTGGGTCAGACCGCTGGTGGCGATCGGTGGCAGTGAGCGGATGATGACCTTACTGCGCCGCCAGCTGTTCAGGCTCAAGCGCCGGGCGTAGCGGCTGACGCACACGGGCACGATTGGCACACCGGCTTCGACCGCCATATGAAAGGCGCCTTTTTTGAACGGTATCAGCTGTTCACCGGCGTTGCGCGTGCCTTCGGGGAACACCCAGATCGAGGTGTTGTTCTCACACAAGGTGCGCGTGGTAGTTTGCATGGCACGGCGCGCCTGATAGGCATTGCCGCGATCAATCAGCACATTGCCGCCCAGCCAGAACAGCTGGCCGAACAGCGGAACCCATTTCAGGCTTTTTTTGCCGATGCACACGGTTCGCGGCGGCACCACGTGGCCCAACACAAACAAGTCATGGTTGGACTGGTGATTGGCGACAATCACGCAGCCAGGCGGCTGGTCGAACAGCGGACCAACTTCGGCTTTGACATCCAGGTGCATCAGCCAGGTAGCGGGCAGCCCATACAGGCGCGCGTAGATACGGCTGTTGTCCGGATTGAAGGGCCGACACAGGCCGATCAACACACCGACAATACCGATAAGAACAAAATGCAGCCCCAACAAGAGCATGCGGATAAGAAAAAGCATTGAACGACTCACACCAGGCAAACGCGGCGCAGTGTACGGGTGTGCACTTGTACGAGCAAACGCTCAATGCTGTAGGATCAGCCTGATTGTGTAAGTAAACGCAATCAGGCCTTGGTAGGGGTCAGCCCAGGTGTTGCTGATCGCGGATGATCGCCTCGTCGAGGGTCTCGAGCAGCGCCTTGCGCACTTTGAGTTTGGTGTGTTTATGCGCGTTCATGTTGATCTTCTTCAACTGCCGGGCAGCGGCCAGGGCGCTTTCCTGCAGCTGCTCGACCGTCACCACCTTGTCGAGGAAACCAGCATCCACGGCGCTGATTGGATCGAACATCTCGGCGTTGATCACCGAGCGGTGGAAAGCCGAGCGGCGCAGGCGGTCACGGGCCAGCTCGATCCCGGCGTGGTGCATAGTCATGCCGATCTGCACTTCGTTCAGGCCAATGCTGAACGGGCCTTCAACGCCGATGCGATAGTCGGCCGAGAGCAGCAGGAATGCACCTTTGGCCACCGCATGGCCAGGGCAGGCGACAATGATCGGAAACGGGTGAGCGAGCATGCGCCGGGCCAGGGTCGAGCCGGCCGTGACCAGGGCAACGGCCTCTTTTGGGCCTGCGGTCATTACCTTGAGGTCATAGCCGCCGGAAAGAATCCCTGGCTGGCCGGTGACAATTACCACGGCACGGTCCTGCGTGGCCTGATCGAGGGCGGTGTTGAAGGCAACAATGAGGTCTGGAGAGATAGCGTTGACCTTGCCGTTGTTCAAGGTCAGGGTCGCGATGCCGTCTTCGAGGTGGTAGGTAATCAGCTCACTCATGACACAGTTCCTAAAGGGAGAGTGGGGCAGACGTTACTCAGGCCGGGCAGTCAGGTAAAGCGCTGTGACTGACTGACCGGTCAGCCATTGGCCGCTTTAGCGTATAACTTGGGAGGAGGTGCTGACGGGCTGCCGAAGCACGCCAGAGATTGGCAGCTTTGCCCTGTGTGCCGTGATTTTTTGCCGAATTGGCTTAAGCGCATGAATATTCTGAAAAAAACCTTTGCCATCAGAACCTGTTTCGACTACATTAGCGCGCCTCGACAGGCTGAACTGCTTGAAGAGAAACGGTGAAGTGTCCGAGTGGCTGAAGGAGCACGCCTGGAAAGTGTGTATACAGGAAACTGTATCAAGGGTTCGAATCCCTTCTTCACCGCCACATTTAGAAAAGCCCCCGACCTGAAAAGGTCGGGGGCTTTTTGCATTCTGCAGGTTTCGCGCCCTCATTTGCTCTCCCCACGTTCGCCCTGTGGTGTGATATTTCACTGACGAAATCGCACTAACGCGGTGATTTTCATAAGCGCTCAGAACTTTTCAGCATTATTCAGCATTCCGCGAACCGCGAATCATGCCTTTTCAGAGCAGCGTGGTGGGGGGGCATGCGTTACTGTTTTAGCTTCTGGCTAGGCCTGCGCAAGAGGTACGAAGAGCACATTATGCCAGTGTCGCTGATCATACTGTTCGCACTCTACGCGGGGGCGGTTTGCGGTAATTTGACGCTGAGCCTCGTGGGGCTGGTGAGGCGTTAATTTCGGTGTGATACCGAGAGTTCTATTTAACCGTTCTACAGCGAAATAATGATTAGTTGATGCCAGAGCAAAAAATGTTCGGCGCGCGGATGTAGTCATACAAGGGGTATGTCACCTAACCCAAACGCATCAGTTTCCGTTGTCATGGCGCAAGAATCGGGAGCGTTCATCGCACATCAAATTGGCCGTTGCCGAGGCGTCGTTGACGATAATGATGTCAAGGTCAAAGAAGATCATCGGGCACTGATTTAAGTGGTACGCGGGGCGTCTATCAACTGGGTGTTAATGCCAAGCGGATGAACAATATTACGGTTCTTACTGACACCCGTCAGTTTGCTCACGCTGAGGTGTTGCGTACTCTTTCTGCGTTCAAGGACTTGACTCGTTCCGGTCAATTTATCGAGACATATAATAATGAATCTACGTACACTTAATCTTGCTCCTCGTTCGATGCTGTGTTTTGGTTTTTTTTGCCTGTTGATCAGCGGTATGGGGTTATTTGCTATCAGCAAGGCCTCTGACCTGAATCGGGCAGAAAAGCTTGTTGAAGAAAATGTCGTGCCTAGTTTCAAGATTTTAGGTGGACTTGGGCGCGATTTTGTCACTTTGCGTAATGAAAACAGCAAGCTGCGTAACCCGTTGGAATCTGCCACGGTAAAGGCCAAGAGTATTGCCAGTATCACCGCGACTAAATATGCCATTCAGAAAGAGCTGGACCAATTCTCACCCTTGGTCGTGACGGCTAAGGCGCCGGAAATCTTCCGCGCGCTGAAAGAGGCTGTTAGCCAATTCAACGTTGTTGAAGAAAAATACTTGGCCTTGATTGCGGCCAAGGATTTTGAAGGTGCTATCCAACTCTCCGACTCCGAAGTCCGACGTGTACACGATGGCATATTCACCCACCTTCAGCAGTTGATCGACGTCAACGAGGAAAAGGCTAAAGCTGCCGGCGCTGCAGCCGATGCCGCTTACACAAGCCTGCGCACCCTAGTTGGAGTTTTCATCGCCGTAGCAATGGTTGCAAGTATTTTACTCGCTACGCTTTACACCCGCAGCATATTAATTCCCGTACGCCAGTCGCTACTGATTGCTGAGCGCATTGCCAGTAACGACTTCAGCGCCGATATTAACGTTGATGGCCGTGACGAGTTGGGGCGCTTGATCGCCGCGCTTGCCACGATGCAGGACAATCTGCGCAACGCAATTACCAAGATCTATGATTCGTCTACTCAACTGGCCGCTACCTCGGAAGAAATGCATGCCGTGACGGAGGACGCTTCCAAGGGCCTATTGCGTCAGACCGACGAAATTGAGATGGCGGCCACGGCCGTGACCGAGATGAGTTCGGCGGTCGACGAAGTGGCCAACAACGCTGCAGAGGCCTCTACGGCAGCGTCGCAAGCCAGCAGTACGGCTATGAGTGGTCGGATCAAAGTCGATGAGACCGTGGTGGCAATCAACCACATGGTCTCCACCGTTGAGTCGACATCGGCTGACGTCAAAGAACTGGCCGTAATGGCCTCTGATATCAGCACGGTACTTGATGTGATCCGTGCCATTGCCGAACAAACCAACCTGCTGGCCCTGAACGCCGCTATCGAAGCCGCTCGAGCCGGTGAGGCGGGCCGCGGTTTTGCCGTGGTGGCTGATGAAGTGCGTGCACTGGCCCACCGTACGCAGCAGTCGACCCAGGAGATCGAAAAAATGATCTCCAACATTCAGGCCGGCAGCAACGCGGCGGTCACTTCTATGGACCATAGCAGTGTGCAGGCTGGCAAAACCCTGTTGCTGGCGCAGGCAGCGGGGGCTGCACTTGCCGAAATCACCGAGTCGATCAGCCACATCAATGATCGCAACCTGCAGATTGCAACGGCTGCCGAGGAGCAATCGCAAGTGGCGCGTCAGGTCGATCAGAACCTGGTGAGCATCCGTGATCTGTCGACCCAATCGGCTACCGGCTCTCATCAGACGTCGCTCGCCAGTGGTGAGCTCTCGGTACTCGCCGTTGATCTGAACCATCTGGTGAAGCAGTTCAAAATGTAATGATGATTGAACTCGCCGCAATTTTGCTCAAAACGGTTTGATGTGCTGGGTACAGTGTAAGAAAGCCAACAAGCCATTTTGTAACCCGCTCTTTCGGTGAAGAAGAGCGGGAGCGGCTTGTGGAGCGTTGGTGGGCGACAATCATCAGGTCTGTGTGCTTTGACTCAGTGATTTTTCACCTGCGAGCCTCCCGTCGGAACAGCCATAATGAGCTGGTTGGCTGAGCCGCAAAGATGATCAAGCATAGCAGTTTGGGAAATAGTGGCCGACTTGGCGAGGCCCGGCGTATCTGGGTGGGGTTATATGAGTGGTTTTGTTGCGTGGCTACGATCGGTCACAGACTCGTTTTTCTCCAGTCTGGCCGCTAAACGCGGTGTGTTGATCCTGGCTTTACTGGTTCAGGGCACGTGTGCGGGTGTTTACTTGTACCTAGAGCATAACTGGATTGAAGCCAGGGTGGTGCAAAGCCTGAAAAACGTCTCGTCGATGCATTTACGCAGCTTTGATCAGCTCGAGATAACACTGAACTATCAACTTTCTTCGATCGGTGAGGCCATGGGTCTCCTTGGTATGGATCTGCCGCGAAAACAAGCGCTGCTGCAAAAGGAGTTGAAGCAGGCATGGCTGGATACCGTCATCGTCCTAGATGCCGCTGGCAATATCGTTACCTTCGCCACTGATGTACCGCTGAGCGCTGCTTTGCCGCCGAGCGTGTTGGCGGCCTCCTCCTACAAGAACTGGTCTCGGTATCGGGCGTTCATGGACAGCGGGGCAGAGACAGCCAGCTTTTTTGTTTCCCGGCCGCAAATACCTGAACTGCGTGGTGGGGGGATAGTGATGTATCGGAGGATCAAATCCACGCAAGGGGACCTGCTGGGGAGTGTCGTCGGTTTCACCAGCCTCCATAGCTTGTCGAATTTGCTCAATGCCGATGTCGCTCGGGGATTTGATTTGGGCAAGAACGGAATCCTGAATTTTATAGACCGGCGAACGAATAAAATATTGTATCGCTACATGTATTCGAACGACCCCGCTGAGGTATACAGCGGTGGATTGATCCCCCTTGGCGGCGCCTCTTTTCAGGACTCCCGGTACGGGGCGGAGGTGAAATTTTACCGCTCGCCGGTGGACGGGCTGGAGCGCCTTGCCGTGTTGGCCCCCATGCACAATGACCAGTGGCTGCAACTGGTCGGTGCGAGCAAGGATGAGTACCTGTTCAACTGGCGAATTCAGGTGATCTTCTCGGTATTTGCCTTTATCTGTCTGTGCATCCTGCAGTGGCTGCTGGTGACGTTTATTCATCAGAATCGCGCACAGCGGGCGCTGCTGGATCTGGTCCTGGACACCATGGACGCTTATGTTTACTTCAAAACCAGCGAACGGCGATTTGTCTACGCCAATGCGAAGACCGCTGACTTGTTCGGTTTGCCGGCTGAACAGATCATCGGCCGACTAGACCGCGAAATCTTGCCGCCTAAGGTCGCCGATGATTTCTGGGTCATGGATCGCCAAGTGTTTGCCTCGGGTACCAAGCAAAGCGCTACGGAAGTCGTCACAACACCTGATGGAAAAAAACATTACTACGCGTCGATCAAGGTGCCGGTGCAACTACCGGATCAACCGCTGGCCTTGATCGGTTTTTCCACCGACGTGACCGAGTTGCATGAGCAAACCATTGCCCGTGAGGCCGCTGAGAAAGAACTGGTTGCGCACAACCACTCGCTTAGACTGAACAACCTGGTGCTCGATAAACTGGCTCAGAATGCCACGTTGTCGGAAGTGCTGAACGCCATGGTGTGCATCATTGATGACTACCGTGTCGGTGTATCGGGCGCTGTGTATCTGGTGGCTGACAATGGCAAGGAACTGATCGGCTGTGTTGCACCCCATTTGCCTGAGGCATGGTTCGGCGCTACGGCACGCGTACCGATTGACGATATGAACGGCTCTTGCGCGATTGCCGTTTCCCGCGGGGAAACCGTCATCGTTGAGGATATCGCCAGCGATTCCTCGTATCGAGGCTCAACTCGTGAAGCCATTCTCGCCTTCGGCCTGAGGGCGGCCTGGACCCAGCCGATAAAAAACAATGAGGGCACTATTCTCGGCGTCTTCGCCTTGTATCAGCGCCAGCCCGCAGCCCCGGACATCCATGATCTCGCCCTGCTGGTGGACTACTCTAAACTCGCACAATTGGTCATTGAGCGCTCGCGCCTTGCCGAGGCATTGGCGGAAAGTCAGGCCTTGTATCGCCTGGTGGCGGAAAACAGCAACGATGTAATCTGGGTTGTCCAATATCCGTCCATGCGATACAGCTATATAAGCCCCTCGGTTGAATGGTTGCGTGGCTGGACGCAGGAAGAAACATTCAATGTTCCGCTGCTTCAATCGATGCCGCCAGACTCGGTTTACCTATGGAACGAAGTTGTGGCAGAACACCTGCGGCGTATTGACGAAGGCGACCTGACGGGCCGTTTCATCGGCATTGAGCTGTCTGTCTGGCACAAGGACGGTCATCGCGTCCCGGTTGAGGTAGTGGCCAATATCATGCTGGACAACGCTTGCAGACCGACCCACATCGTTGGTAGCTCCCGGGACATCACCCGGCGCAAGGTCGCTGAAGATACCATCCGGAAAATGGCGTTCTACGACCAACTGACTGACCTGCCCAATCGCCGAATGCTCGAAGACCAGCTTGCCAAGATGCTCGCGCTCGCGAATCGAGAGCAACGTACGTTGTCGTTACTCTTTATTGATCTGGACAGGTTCAAGGCGGTCAACGACCAGCACGGGCATGAGGCCGGTGACTGGCTATTGAAACAGGTCGCAGTACGTATGTGCTCGGTGCTGCGCGCTTCTGATACCGCTTCGCGCATAGGTGGCGATGAATTTATCATCCTCCTGCCAGATGCCCACAAGACAGTCGAGGCCCTTCAGGTCGCGAAGAAGATCCGTCGTATTCTTGAAAAACCATTTGTCATGGACAATGGCGTGGAGTTGGATATTTCGTCGAGTATCGGCGTAGTGATGTATCCCGACCAGGCCGACAATATGCGTGACTTATTTCACTTTGGCGACGAAGCCATGTACCGCGCCAAGAAGGGGGGTAGAAACGCAGTGGAAGTATTTGCTCCGCTGGCACAATCTGATGAGCGGAGTAGGGAGAACCTGCAGGGGCGTGATGCGCAACAACTTACTGGTGACGAAGAGCACTAGGCGTCGGCCAGCACGTCAAAGCTCTGGACAGGGCGTTACGCCGTCCCACTCACAAATTTTCAGCATTTTTCAGGAAACCAATCGCATGAATCAGTTGTTTTCACAGCGCTACTGAAGGGGCAGTAGTTTACTAATGGGCAAGCTTTCGACGTGGGTCGTGGCAATGTTCGCAGGAGAGCCTCGTGAGTCTGGAGCGTCTGAGCAAGCTCATTTCGATAGGATTTGCTATAGCGTTGGTTACCTGTCTGCTGACCTTAGTATTGGGTCATTACTACGCTGAACAGGTTCGAGGTGTCACTGACAAACGTCACCAAATGATATCCGGTGTTGTCCAGATGGCTGCGCTTAATCGAGCCCTGACTCAGTTGGCCCGTTTGTATGCAAGTACAGGTGATGATCTATTTCGCAGTCTCTATAACCAACAATCGCAAGACGGTCGTGCCTTTCACAATGCAGTCGAGAACCTTGCAACTATTGGGCTTAGTGATACTGAATCCCGATGGCTAGCCCAGGTCGAAACCTTGGATTCCAAACAAGCGGAAATGGAGAGGCGGGCAATCACCCCGCGCAGTCTTGAAGACGCAGTGCTTCTCCTCTCCGCTACTACGTACATCAATTCCGAGTGGAATTTTGCGGATGCGCTAAATCAGTTGAGGGTTCTAATCAGCCAAAGATTGGATGCCAATGTCGAGGCTGCGCGAAACAAAGCAAAATTGGCTGGCACTGTCAGTGTCGTGATGCAATTGATCACGTTAGTCGCAGGGCTTCTGGTGTTTTTGGTCATTATACGGCGCCAACTGGTGACCCCCCTATTGACACTTTCTGAGCGCATTCGCCGTCTGAAAAACGGGGAGCCCCCTGTCGTGCAGTTGCAACAAAAGGGGCTTGCTGAAGTGGTGTCGCTGGGTGAAGCGCTTAACGCCTATGTTGAAGTCAATGAAGAGCTGCGTCGACAGCACTGGGTCAAGGGGCGTCTCGGCGAATTGGTGCAAGCGTTGCAGTTGGCTACCACTCTGGAAGCATTCGCTACAACCTTGCAACAGCGACTGCAGGATTGTTTAGGTTGTCAGGCCGTCTTGCTGTTTGATCCAGCGCCCTTCGTGCGCCGCAGTGGCCGGGTGCATTTCAGTTTGCCAATTCTGCAGGACGGACAGCAGATGGCCAGCCTTGAGCTTGATTTCAGCCATCGCCCGGATCCAGCCCAGTTCAGTCTAATCGATGGTTTGCCCCCACGCGTCGGCGCGCTGTTGGATTTTCTACTGCAACGCATTCACAACCAGCAGCTATTGACGCAGGCCCGACAACAGGCCAGGCAGTTGGAAGACCAGGCACTGATACTGCAACAACGGCAAGAGTCACTGGAGGCTACTGAGAGCTGGTACCGGGGCATTGTAGAGTTCGCGCCAAAGGCATTACTGGTGTTTGATGAGCACAATGTGATTCTGGCCAATCAGGAGAGCGAACTGACCCTTGGCTACAAGCCCGGCAGCTTGTTGGGGCAGAGCTATCGAGGGTTGGTACCGGACAGGCAGCTTGAGCGTGTCGATCATATCCTTGAGCGGTTGCGAATCAACAAAGTGGTAGACACCGTAGAGGTGATTGCCCGTCGAGCTGATGGCAGTGAGTTTCCTGCCGAACTGCGCCTGTGTCTGCTACCGGCCCGACAGGGTAGGGGGGAGTGCCGGTGTGTGGCGATTCGCGATCTTAGTCAGCGGAAGGCAGATGAACGCCGCTTGCGGGAAGCACATGAACAGCAGCAAGCAATTGTCACGGCGGCGCCTTATGGTATTGCATTGGTGCAGGGTGGGGTGATCGTCCAGGCTAACTGGCGGCTGAACGAACTTCTCGGTTATGCGCCAGGCGAGCAACTGCAGTGTTCACCGCTGAGCTGGCTGAATCAGGCTGCGTCGGAGGATATGCGCGCCTTGGAGGAGCAGGTTCTCGCGACATTGAACCGTGGCGACATTTATCAGCAGCAACTGCAGCTATGCCGAAAGGACTTCAGTTGCTTCTGGGCGAGTCTGAGTGCACGAGCCATCTCGCCTGGGAACTTGTCTCGTGGATCGATCTGGATCATCCAGGATATTACTGCCCAACACGCCGCAGCCGCTGATATGCAACAGGCCCAGCAACTGGCTGAAGAAAGTGCACGAATCAAAAGCGAATTTCTAGCCAACATGAGCCATGAGATTCGCACGCCGATGAATGCAATCATTGGCATGACTCATCTGGCGTTGATGACGGAGCTGAACGAGCGCCAGCTTGACTATCTGTCCAACATACAACGCTCCAGCCAATACTTGCTGGGTGTACTTAACGATATTCTGGATTTTTCGAAGATTGAGGCTGGCAAGCTTCAGCTGGAGTTTCGTGACTTCAGCTTGGCCCAGCTACTGGAAGAAGCGATTGACCTGGTACGTCCCCGTATTGTTGAGAAACGTCTGGACTTACGCCTGAATACCGAAGCGGATGTGCCCGAGCGTCTGTGTGGAGACCCGCTGCGACTGCGTCAGATTTTACTCAATTTTCTCAGTAATGCGGTGAAATTCACCGAACGGGGACAGATCCGAATAGAGGTAAGTCTGCGTCAGAGTGGCGTGGATGATGTTCTGTTGTACTTCAGCGTAACGGATACCGGCATCGGTCTGTCGTCCGAGCAGTTGGACGCCATATTCCACTGCTTTGAACAGGCCGATACCTCAATCACAAGGCGCTTTGGCGGAACGGGCTTGGGGCTGGCGATTGCCAAGCAACTCGCCGAGCTGATGGGGGGGCGAGTAGGGGTTCAGAGTGTCTTGGGTGAAGGTAGCAGCTTCTGGTTTGAGGTCCGCCTGCAATTGGCTCAGAACGAAGTCATTGATACACAGCCTCTGGCACCAAGCCTCAACGATTGGAAGGCGGCCGATGGTACTCGCATTTTGCTGGTGGAAGACAATGAACTGAATCAGCAGGTCGCCGCCGGGCTGCTACAGGCGGTGAATTGCGGTGTAGATACTGCCGCAGATGGTCGCGAGGCGCTAAAACGCTTGGCTGAAGGAGCGTATGACCTGGTGTTAATGGACATGCAGATGCCAGTGCTCGATGGCTTGGCGGCCACCCGTCAACTGCGTCTGCTGCCCGGCTTGAGCGAGCTGCCGATTGTGGCGATTAGCGCTAACGCGAGGAAGTGCGATCACGACGCTTGCCTGGCTGCGGGCATGAACGACTTTATCAGCAAGCCCTTTGAACCACAGACGCTTTACACGATTTTGCGGCACTGGCTTGGCCGGGCACCGGTACGCGACGGGCAACGCCGAGGGCTTGGCGAAACCCTGAATCTCGATGGAGTGGACACGGAAGCCGGCATACGGCGGGTGTTGGGTAGTCACGAGATGTATCTGAATCTCTTGCAGACCTACTTCGTCGACCAGAGCGCTTTGTTGAAGGAACTGGACATCGCGCTGGTGGAGAGTCAGTTGGATAAAGCCGAGGTGTTGGCTCATCGGTGTAAAGGCGTATCTGCGACCATTGGTGCTGACGCTATTGCGCGGCGAGCGGATGGGTTGGAGCAGGCTATACGCACAAAGCAACCTGATCATGAGCTGCGCATCTGTCTGGAACGTTTGAGCGAACCGCTGGCGGCACTCCTCAAGCAGTTGAGTGCGCTATTGCCCCATGAAATCTAAGTCTCGTCTGCGCTCGACGTTATCCAGTTACAAGCCATTTGCCGCGTGCTCGATAGCCCGTTGGCTGAATTTGATGGGGGCTCTTTATCCTATTTTTCCCAACATGCAGGCGTCCTGCGGAGCGGGTTTGCAGAGCATTTTCAGCCGTTGCCTACCGCGGGAGGTGTCGTGACTTCAAGCAGGCGCGATTTTGCCTGAACGAGGCCCTGCACGCCCATGCAACAGACGCAGAAAGCGCCAAGCAAGCCACGGGCAACCTCTAAGGGTAGCGCCAAGGCAGATTCAGAAGTTTTCAGCGTTTTTCATCATTAAACACCGTGTGGCTCAGCTCATTTCAGAACAGGCGTGTGAATGGCATGCGTTACTGCAGTCAATTGGCAAAGATAGAGCACGATTCTTGCCCCTTTGTGCGTTCGCGCCAATGACCTTTACCACGACTGATTTGACTACGTATTAGTGATCCTGCCGCGAGGAAGTCTTGTTGGACCATTATCCCTCTAAACCCGTCGTGCTGGTGGTTGACGATGAGCCGTCCAGCCTGCAGGTGATCAATGAGTTACTGAGAGAGCACTATCAAGTACGAGTTGCTGCTAGCGGCGAGCACGCCCTGCAGATCATCGATCAAACGATTCCCGATCTGATCTTGCTGGACATCGTAATGCCTGGCCTGAATGGCCATGAGGTATGTCGTCGCCTCAAGGGCAACTCAAAGACCTGTGATGTGCCGGTTCTGTTCTTGAGTGCCAGCAATCAGGATATAGATGAGTGTCTGGGGCTCGCGCTCGGCGCGGCCGATTACCTGAGCAAACCGATCAATCCGCCCGTCCTGCTAGCGCGGGTACAGACACAAATGCGCCTCAAGGTGGCTGTAGATCTGCTGCGTTCGCAAAAGAGTTTTTTGGACCAGGAAATATTGGCGCGAACCCGCGAGCTCCAAGCAACCCACGACGTGACCATTCTGGCCCTGGCGTCATTGGCCGAGACACGCGATAACGAGACGGGTAATCACCTGCGGCGCACACAGCATTATGTGCGAGTACTGGCCGAGAATTTGCGTCATCACCCACGGTTCAGTGCACATCTAGATGAAAAGAGCATTGAACTGATTTGTAAGTCGGCACCGCTGCATGATATCGGAAAGGTCGGTATTTCCGACCAGATATTACTCAAGCCAGGTCGCTTGGAGGCGGATGAGTTCGAGATTATGAAGACTCATGCGCAATTGGGTTATCAGGCGCTGGTACATGCGGAGGAGCTGTTGGGAGAACAAGTGCCCTTCCTGCGCATCGCCAAGGAAATTGCCCTGTGCCATCACGAAAAATGGGACGGCAGTGGCTACCCCAATGGGCTGGCCGGCGATGCCATTCCTGTAAGTGCTCGCTTGATGGCTATCGCAGACGTCTACGATGCAATCATCAGTCGGCGCGTATACAAATTGTCAAAGAGCCACAACACAGCAGCCAACGTTATTTATGACGGGGCCGGGAGACATTTTGATCCTGATATGGTGGAGGCTTTTCGGGGCTTGGAGGATGAGTTTGATCAGATCGCTCAGCGTTATGCCGATAGCGCGCCGTATGAGCCACTTAGAACAAGCGGCGGGTAACGACTCTGAACCACTGGCAACTATAGGCCCCCTGAGAAAAGGGCCGCAATACCTATAGCCAGGACGGTGGCGAATACGTTCTGACGTTTGTCTTGCGATTGCTCACTAGGCCGCAACCTGACTGCAATTTTTTGCAGAAAACAGGAATGCAGTGCGTATTGATGTGGAGTCCGGACGACACTGCGAAAGACGACAAGCGGGAATGACTTTCCAGTTTGTCGAATTTCCGAATATGGAAAGGTGTGATGGGCCTCGTTCTAATTGATAAAATTCTAGTGTTCGATGAGGACAACTTTCTGCTGTTTCGGGCTGATGCCGATGGTGAAGAGCCGTTGCGCTTAGGCGCAATCGCCAGCCGTTGCCTGGCCATGCTTTTGCGCTCAGATAATGCTGTGGTGCGTAAGCGTGATTTGATGGCGGGAGCATGGGGTCAGTACGGCTTGGAGGTGACTGACAATAGCCTGGCCCAAGTTGTCCGGCAGTTACGACTGGCATTGGAAAAAATGCAGCCTGATCGTGAGTTTATCCAGACATTGCCACGAATAGGCTACAAGCTTACCGATAACGTCCAAGTGGAAGAGTTGGCAGCCAATGCACCGGTCATATCGACCGTGCGCTCGGCAATGTTTAACAATGATGGAGAAATCCCTGTTTCACCTGCGTCGAGCCTAGCCGATACAACGCTGGGAGATACCGGCCCCTCATTGCTCAAGGAAGCACAATCCTATACGTCGCCGTCAACACTCCCAGCATTGTTGCAACAGCGTTGGGGTCTATGGCTTGCCTTACTATTGTGGGGCGCACTTACTTTTCTGTTGGGGAGAGCCTGGCAGGCACCACCGTTGGATGCGCCTCTGATTGGGTTTAGCGCACCGGTAACCATGAATAATGTCAACGTGTATCTACCTGCAGATAAGTGGAAACAACTACCGACGTCATACTTGCAGGCGACGGTCCTTCGCAGCCAAAAACTGGCGGAAATAATGGGAATCCCGGTGGGCGAGGTGCATCTGTACTTGCTGACGTCAGGTCGAGAGAGCAATCAGATTCTGTGCGATGGTAAGTTGGAAGCGGCCAATAGCCGCTGTATCGGTGTGCAACTATATGACTAGGCGTTTTACATGTTCAAGTTGGTGTCAAGCCTTCGTTTTGGTTGGTCTGTTGAGTGTAACTCTGGGCTACTTGTCAGGTGGATATAAGGTTGGCGTGGATCTCTGGTGCGAAGGGGAGAGTGCGCATCAAGTGCGACCTGACGCAAATTCTGCATGGCTGACCACGCGCTTCAGCCTGGATTTGAGACCAGCAGGTTCAAGCTATATGAGCATGAAGGCTCGACTGATGGATACCAATACCGAGGCTGTTATTGGAGTGATGCAGCGTACTAGTACCTTCCGAGCACGACAACATGAGCACCGTCTGCAGATTGATGTTCAGCGTAGTGCCGAGAACGAAGTAGATCGTTCGGATCCGGAGCTGTCGACGCGTGCGGGTCTGTTTTCTTATAAGCCGGGTGACAGTTTGAGTGTATGGATGCAGCCGCTGACCAAGACGCGTTATTTGATGGATGATGGCAGTGACGTGTTCATGATATGCAGTAGAAGGTGATGATCCTCGTGTTAGACCATTCCTTAATGAGCAAGGTGGTCGCGTAAACAACGGGGTTTTACACGTTTGGCATCCATGCCCAGCGAAAGCGCCTGCCCACCTAATGGCGTTCAGACTGGAGCCGTTCTTTATATATCCGGAGGCGGTTGATAGTTGCTATCAAATGTGAGGGACGTGCCTAGGCCTTGATGCCCAGTTCCCTGTTAACCAATGGAAGCAGCTGCTCGGGTTCTATTGGCTTGAGAAGAAAATCGACGATGCCAAGGTGCATGGCGTCGATTGCATCTCGAATGCCTGCATCGCCGGAAACTACTACGATAGGCAAGTCGGCCCACACTGAGTTTCGGATCTGACGAATAAACGCCAGGCCATCAATCGGTAGCATGCGTAGGTCGGTTATGACTAATGTAATTAGTTTTTCAGACTTCAACAAGTCCATTGCATCGGCGGCATTTTCAGCCAACAGGCTGTGTATGCCTTTGCTGTCAAGAATACCGGACAACATTTCGCGCATTGAGCGGTCGTCGTCAACGATCAAGACTTTCTGAATGCTTGGCTCTGGCTCTTGTTTGCCGATGATTCTGATGGCTTCGTGTTCGGCGTAACTCACAATGTCGTCGTTCATAATCTTTCCGTCAGTGCTAAAGATGGCCCTGTCATGTTGATTGTAATTTCAATCCAGCGTCCCCGTATGTTCGAGTGTAAACTCTTGAAACGGGTATTTTCAGAAAGTGAGTGCGCCCAGAAATTTAGTAACCGCTATCCGATGCGAGGAATTATCGTCGAAGGTTACAGCTGCTTGTGACCTGCGTAATAACACCGTGTGCGATCACATTAACCGATGCGTAAGTGGACTGCCGATACCCGAGCGCGTTGATTACAATCGGGTGTTTTGACTTTATGCTCCCATGCCCCTGGCCGTCAAGTGTGTTGGTTTTTTTATTGTTCGGGCCCTTGCGTATTTGTCCATAGCACAAGTAAGTGAATGCCGCTGGCAACAGTTGCGTGGTCGGCGGGCCTCCGCGCATAGAACTTGGCGATGTCACCGCTTGCTACACAGAATGAACATGTCATTGCCATCATCGAACAGGTAACGCGTCTTGGACAGCGACCGTATCCAATAACTTAAGCTGTTGTTCGAACGGAAGATAAAAAGACCGAGTGTGCCCGCAAGTTCAGGCTGCGTGCTCTCCGCTTCGCCACTGGCGCTACGTACTACCGTTATCTGCAAGCGATGGCCCTGTTGTTGCACATGGAAGGCCGTATTGCGACGTAGGGTGTGAAGTGCAGTCCCGGAGTCGAGATCGATCAATTGGGCCACCATGCGCATATGGCTGACCCCAGTAGTTCTCAAGTCCAGCCTGAATCGTGTCGTCAGCCATGAAGAAGATGGCCGTTGCGATTGCACTTGATGCGCGCTTTCCCCGGTGCACCAGAGGTCCAGGCTCGAGGCGTGCGAGCCGAACAAACGCCCCAGTCCCGCACCTAGCAGACTCACGACGACGAAGGCCAGAGACCAGCTTACGAGTGCGGTGCGCCTAGTCATGTTGCTGTACACCAATGCAGCGGCTGCTCGCCGATTCTAAGGCACCATCGCAGAGAATCTGATCTGCTCCACGGCGCGAAGGTAACAAGTACAGGTGTATGTTTTGCGCTGATAGACCTAGAAACCCCGCCAGTTTTCGACTCTTCTGGACCATCAACTGCAGGTGTGCCGCCACTGGTGGGTGAATGTCTTGAATTGGCAAGTGGACCTGCACCTCATCGATCGTTACGGAGGCGGCGAACGCTGGGGGCTCGACCTCAAGCGATGGGGTCGGCCAGATACTTGCGAGTACAAATGCACAGGCTCCACATAAGGGTAAGGCGAGCCACAAGAGCCAACGCCTTGGGGCTGTAATAGGGTGTGTTGGCGGCGGCCCTGAAGCGGGTGCTGCTGTCGTGGGGATTGCCGTGATCGCTGCCGATTCGGCAAGGTCTGTTTCTGTTTCTGTTTCTGTTTCTGTTTCTGTTTCTGTTTCTGCGATGAGCGATGCATCAGGCACATCGGGAGCGGGAGCTTCACTGCCAGTGACGGTCGACAACGGGCTCGGCACCCTGTTCAGAGGCGCAGTCAACGGTTCGACTTTCACCCCTTCGGCGAGCTTGTAGCCTAGGCGTGGCAAGGTCTGGATGTATGTCCGACCAGGCTTGAGTTTTTCCAGTGCCATGCGCAACTGGCGGACAATCTGGACTAGGCTGTTGTCGGTCACTTCCAGCCCGTATTGCCCCCACGTAGCGGCTATCAGTTCGCGCTTGCCCACCACGGCCCCCTCCGACCTTAGCAGCATGGCCAGGCAACGGCTGGCGATTGCCCCCAAGCGCACAGGCTCCTCATTGGCGGCGCCGAGACGAAACAACAGGAAGTTGTTTTCGTCAAACACCAGCTCGTCATCAATCAGCAGTTGGCCCATAGCGAGCGCCCGCGCGTGGTAAGAAGGCACGTGAGGTCATGCCGTCAACCTATAGAGTTAAGCGCTCAATCCTTGCATTGGCTAGCATCGTCGCAAAATGAGGTGTAACCCTTGCGCACCAGGTTGAAAACACCTCAGAAACTCACAGACGCCGACACCCGCGCCGTCCTCGGCGCCCCCTGAAACAGATAACCATCTCCCAGGTACTCGCCGGCATCGCGCCAGTAGCGTTTGTCGAAGACGTTGTCGACCATCAACCGCAGCACGGTGTCGTAGCCGCCGATTCTCGTGCTGTAACGGCTGCCCAGGTCGAACACCGCATAACTGCCCACCTCCACCGTGCCCGCCTGATTGGCATATTTGCTGGCGCTGTAGCGTGCGCCACCAAGCAGCGCCAGGCCGGGAATCGGCAGGCTGTAGTCCGCCTGCACGGCGGCGCGAAAATTCGGCACATTGATCGCCTGGTGGTCTTCATAGTCGGCTGTACCGCTGTTCTTCACCCGGGCGCGAATGGCGGCAGCGCTGGCATTGATCTGCAGACGCTCGCTCAGCCAGCCGCTGGCGCCCAGCTCAAGGCCGATATTCTTCTGCTGGCCTTGCTGCACATAAGTGAAATTGCCCACGCCGTCCGGCCGGGAGTACTGATAGGCCTGACGCAGCTGGAACAGGGCTGCGCTCAGGCTTAAGCGCTGCCAGTCGCGCTTGATGCCGAGTTCCAGCTGGTGTGACAGGGTGGGGGCGAGGATTTCGGCAGTGTTGCTGGCGAACCAAGGCGCGGTGCCACCGGACGAGATGCCTTTGCTGTAGCTGGTGTACACGGAGATATCCGGGCGCGGCTTGTAGATCAGCGCGGCGTTGGGCAGCAACTGATAGTCACGGGTATGGCGTCCCGGATCGCCCTGTTCATTAAAGGTCTTCTCGTCCAGGCGTACCAGGCGTGCACCGAGCACGGTCTGCCATTGCTCATTGAAGCTGATCCGGTCGTTGGCAAACAGCCCGTACTGACGGCTGTCCAGGCGGCGGGTGCTGTCGCCAACGGTTTTGTCAGACGGCGGCAATACCGGTGTCGGTTGGTAGATGTTGCCGCTGCCGATCATTTCGTTGAAGTAGGGACGCTGATCCAGCGTACGACGCTGGGCGCTGGCGCCAACCGTCAGGTCGTGGCCCAGGCCCATGGCCTCGAAACGTCCATTGAGCGCCGCCTGTGCTTCATCGGTGCGGCGGGTGTCGTCGGGGCTGCGGTAGTCATAGATGTCGTAGTCGCCTTCCGGGCTGAAGTGGTTCGGCACGCTGGAAGTGGCGCAGCTCGGGGCGCCATAGCAGCCCCAGGCGAATGAGCTGTAGTCATCGATCATCACCTTGCTGCGCGAGGCGCTGAGCGAACCGGTCCAGTTGTCGCTAAAGCGATAGTCGAAGCGCCCGCCCAGGTTCAGCGAGTCGATGGTCACAGGCTTGGCCCATTGCTGGTAGGCCAGGCGGTCGTGTGGGTCGATATCGTGGGGCAGGCTGCTGCCGCCGAGCAGTTGATAACCTGGCACCGAGCGCTGTTCGCGTTGCTGGTATTCGGCATCCAGTTGCAGCACGGCATCCGGGTTGATCTGCCAATCAAAGGCCAGGCTGGCGAAGTCGCGTTTGCCGTCGGCGTGATCAACGTAGGAGCGGATGTCTTCATGGGCCAGGTTGGCGCGCACGCCGAACTGGCGCTCACTGCCGAACCAGCCACCGAGGTCGGTGGCGATGTAGCGCTCACCTTGCTCGTTGCTCGATAGCGTCACCGAGCGCACATCTTCCGGACGTTTGGTCACGTAGTTGATCAAGCCGCCAGGTTCGGCAACGCCACTCTGCAAGCCGGACAAGCCCTTGAGCAATTCGACCTGTTGTTTGTTCTCCAGTGCCACGTTCTGTTCGCCAGCAATGGTCTGGCCATTGATCTTGTAGCTGCTGGCGGCGTTGAGCTCGAAGCCACGCACGTTAACGTTTTCGTAGTAACCAATCGGCGCGTAGCTTTCGCCCACTGACGCGTCGCTTTGCAGCACTTCGCTGAGTGTGCGCACCTGGCGGTCAGCCAATAACTGCTTACTGAACACCGCTATCGATGCGGGGGTATCGAGCAGCGGCGCCGGGGCAAAACCTGCCACCGATGCGTGCTCTACCTGATAACCCTCGCTGTAGACCTCGGAGACTTGTACCGGGGCCAGGGTAATGCTGTCCTGGGCCAGGCTGTGGCTGGCAGGCAACGCCAGGCTCAAGCCAAGCAGGCTCAAGGGCAGGCGAGGGTGGGGCAGGGTCATGCAGAAAGCTCCTTGAACACATGCAGCAGACGCGCGTGCCGACGTTGCGTCGGGCGGGCGCGCATCTTAGCAGGGTGCTTTCAAGCGATGGTACGAATCCAGCGGACGTCGATTCAGCCATTGGCCGCCAGCGGTGCATGGCGGCGCCAGTGAGTGTTGAGCTTCGACCAGGTTTTGCTGTCGGTGATCGCCATGAGCTTGCGACCATCCTTGAAGGTGGCCAGAAAGGTCACCTCCTCTTCTTTGCCGCCGAGCCAGAAGCCGGCAAGCAAACCTACCGGGCCCGCTACCAGCGCACCAGCCATGCCCCAACCAAGGGCGCTGCCCAGGCTGCGACTGGACTCCTGGTTGGCGACGATCAGTTCGCTGATGCCAGAAAGGGCAATTTTCTCCCCGGAAGAAGGGTTGCTGCAGCTCTTGAGTGTAAGCGATCCATTGCGATACTCGCCTTCACCTTGCAAGAAGTCGCCGGACTGAACCGTGAGCCTTGTCATTGTGTTATCCATAAGAAGGGGGGAATAAATCCCTACTCAGCACCCGGCGCCGCGACAAGTCAATCGTCAGTCGACGGAGGGTAAGCGTGTGAGTTGTCACAAAAAAGTAATTTCTTCAAGACTCAGATTTAAATGTGTAGTGCGGTGTGTCGCATTCACGCAATAAAAGTTCGGTTTTCAAACTAAAGTTTGGTGGCTTAATTTCGTCCGCTGCGCGTGACCTGCGATATATCGCGTTTGCGCAAATGAATTAAGATTTTCTAAATAAGCAGGCGGGAAAAAGTGTGTTAAGAAAAAGCTGGACAGCGCATTTGTAAGTGTGTCAGTTTTTCCTCGCCTCATTTAAGGCGAGTGATAGGACGATCTCGCCGCGGGAGCGTCCTGTCGGACAACAACTGCTTTTTTGTAAACAAGGAAGTGTCTGTATGTCGAAAGTAAAAGAAAGCGCTATTGTTTCTGCCGGTTCTGTATTGCAACCCCTGGGTGCAAGTTCCGCTTTCGGTCTGATCAATAGTTTCGGCCATCAATATGATCGCGGCGGCAATGCGACCGTCAATGGCAAGCCTTCGTTCTCGGTCGATCAGGCTGCTACCCAGTTGCTGCGTGATGGCGCCGCCTGGAGAGACATGAACAAGGATGGCACCATCAGCCTCACCTATACCTTCCTGACCAAAGCCCCGTCCGATTTTTATGGCCAGGGTCTGGGTTCATTCAGCGCGTTCTCGGCGCAGCAGAAGGCGCAAGCGCAGCTGTCCATGCAGTCCTGGGCAGACGTGGCCAAGGTGACGTTCAGGGAGTCAGCCTCAGGCGGCGACGGTCACATGACCTTCGGCAACTATAGCGATGGCAGCACGGGCGGGGCGGCATTCGCTTACCTGCCGTTTTATGGCCCGGGTTCGAACATGGGTGAGTCCTGGTACCTGATCAATAGTCAGTACCAGGCCAACATCAACCCACAAAACGGTAACTATGGCCGCCAGACCCTGACCCACGAAATCGGTCATGTGCTGGGCCTGTCTCACCCTGGCGACTACAACGCCGGTGAAGGCTATCCCAGCTATGCCGACGCCTCGTACGGTCAGGACACCCGGGGCTACAGCGTCATGAGTTACTGGAGCGAAAGCAACACCGGCCAGAACTTTACCAAAGGCGGTGTACAGGTCTACGCGTCGGCACCGTTGATGGATGACATCGCGGCGATCCAGAAGCTCTACGGGGCCAACTACGCCGCCCGCTCCACCGATACCGTGTACGGCTTCAACTCCAGCGCCGATCGTGATTTCTATTCGGCCACTTCGTCTTCATCGAAAGTCGTGTTTTCGGTATGGGACGGCGGCGGCAACGATACCCTGGATTTCTCCGGGTTTACCCAGAACCAGAAAATCAACCTCAATGAGGCCTCGTTCTCGGATATTGGCGGCATGATTGGCAATATTTCCATTGCCAAGGGTGTCACCGTGGAGAATGCTTTTGGCGGTTCGGGTAACGACCTGCTGATCGGCAATGCCGTGGCCAATGAGCTCAAAGGGGGCGCCGGCAACGACATCATTTATGGCGCTGGTGGCGGCGATAAACTCTGGGGCGGAACTGGTTCCGATACCTTCGTGTTTGCTGCCAGCAGCGACTCTACCCCGAGTGCAGCTGATCGGATCATGGATTTTGTCAGTGGTCAGGACAAGATCGATCTGTCGGCTATTGCCAGCTTTGCCACCGACAAGTTGCCGCTGCAGTTCGTCGATGCCTTTAGCGGGCAGGCTGGCGAGGCGGTACTGAGCTTCGATCAGGCGAGCAATCTGGGTAGTTTGGCCATCGACTTCAACGGCAACAGTCTGTCTGATTTCCTGGTGACTACCGTAGGTCAAGCTGTCGCTACGGATATCGTGGTCTGATTACAGTTTGGGGGGCGGTGCGCAAGCGCCGCCTTTTGCCCACCGGGAACACGGATCGAAGATGGCTTTCAAGCGAATGATCGCGCTCGGCGCGATTCCCCTGATGTTGATTACAGAGGTTGGTATGGCCGGCAGTCTGCTGTTGCCCAATCCCGCGCAGTTGGCCGGTGACTGGGAGCTTTACCCCGAAAACGAACAGGCGGCGGCATGTCAGTTGCAGCTGCATGCGCCCGAAACGTGGTTGGGCGGAGACCTTCAGTGCTTGCAGCACTTAATTGGTCAGTCCGTCAGCCGGTGGTTGGTAACGCCGGACACGTTGGCGCTGATCGGCGCTGATGGCAGTGCTGTTGTGCACTTTAATCGTTACAAGCACGAAAGCTATAAATGGATAACACCCGCCGGAAAGACATTGCTGTTGGAGCGTAAGAGCAAAGACTAACTGCGTGTAAGCAAGTGCCGATTTTTCAGGGATAGAAAGGCGGACAATGAACAAGTCGACTACTAAGGCCAATGCCCCGTTATGGGCGGCATTGGCCCGCTACAAGTCGATATTGATCAGTGTTGGTTGTTTTACTGCATTGATCAATATCCTGATGCTGGTGCCCTCGATTTATATGCTGCAAGTCTATGATCGGGTGTTGTCGTCACACAACGAAACCACCTTGTGGATGTTGACCTTAATGGTCGTCGGTTTTTTTGTATTTATCGGCGTGCTGGAGGTGATCCGCAGTTTTATTGTTATTCGCGTGGGGCACCAATTGGAGCAGGGGTTCAACCTCTCGGTTTATCGCGCTGCCTTCGAACGCAACTTGCGTCAAGGCGATGGTCAGGCTGCGCAATCACTGAATGATTTGACCCAGTTGCGTCAATTTGTCACCGGCCCGGCATTATTCGCGTTCTTCGATGCCCCCTGGTTTCCCATCTACCTGGCGGTGATGTTTCTCTTCAACGTCTGGCTTGGGGTCATGGCGTGCGTGGGGGCATTGCTGCTGATCGCGCTGGCGGTGCTGAACGAGCGGCTTACCCATAAACCACTGGTGCAAGCCAGTGGCTTTCAACAGCAGTCCACCCACCTGGCCGATAGCCAGTTGCACAATGCCGAAAGCATCCAGGCCATGGGCATGCTTGGCACCTTGCGCAAGCGCTGGTTCAGCTTGCATGCGCGCTTTCTCACGCTGCAGAACCAGGCCAGTGATACGTCGGCTGTGATCACCGCGATCAGCAAGTCCTTGCGCCTGTGCTTGCAATCATTGGTGTTGGGGCTGGGAGCGTTGTTGGTGATCGAAGGGCAGATGACCCCGGGAATGATGATCGCCGGCTCCATCCTCATGGGTCGGGTGTTGAGTCCCATCGACCAACTGATCGCAGTGTGGAAGCAATGGAGCGGGGCGCATTTGGCCTACCAGCGCCTTGATGGCTTGCTGCGCGCGTTCCCCGAGCCACCGGCACCCATGGCACTGCCGGCCCCGACCGGGCGCCTAAGCTTCGAGCAGGTCAGCGCCGGGCCCCCCAGTAAGCGCCTGGCGATCTTGCAGCAGATCAGTTTCAACGTGCAGGCAGGTGAAGTGTTAGGTGTGTTGGGGGCGTCCGGTTCCGGCAAGTCGACCCTGGCCAAGGTGTTGGTAGGTGTCTGGCCGACCCTGGCCGGAACCGTCCGGCTGGATGGCGCCGACCTCCACCGCTGGGACCGCGAGGCCCTTGGCCCGTCTATTGGTTACTTGCCGCAGAACATCGAACTGTTGCGCGGCAGTATTGCCGAGAACATCGCCCGGTTCGCCGAGCTTGATGGCCACAAAGTGGTCGAGGCCGCGCGTCAGGCCGGGGTGCATGAATTGATCCTGCGTTTGCCCCAAGGTTATGACACCCGGCTTGGTGAAGGCGGCAGTGATCTCTCCGGTGGACAGAAGCAGCGTATTGCCCTGGCGCGCGCCTTGTACGCAGAGCCTAGGCTGATCGTTCTGGATGAACCGAATTCCAACCTCGACACCCAGGGCGAAGCTGCCCTGGCGACGGCCATTGCCCAGATGAAAGCCCAGGGGCGCACCGTGGTGCTGGTCACGCACCGTTCGGCTGCCCTGGCCCAGGCCGACAAATTGCTGGTACTCAATGAAGGACGGTTACAGGCGTTCGGTCCGGCTCAAGACGTGCTGCAAGCCTTGAGCCGAGCCCAGGAGCAGGCCGTGCGTCAGGTGCCTGCGGCCAATGCCGCGGCGGCTGCAGGAGGTGGCGTATGAACACGGTTGCCGTCGAAGCGGCCGCCAGCGGCCGTGATGCGCGCTTTTTTGTTCGACTGGGCTGGCTACTGACCCTGCTTGGCTTCGGTGGCTTTGTCGCCTGGGCAACCCTCGCGCCCTTGGATCAGGGGATTGCCGTACAGGGCACGGTGGTGGTCTCGGGCAAGCGCAAGGCGGTGCAGTCCTTGGCGGGAGGCGTGGTCAGCCGGATCCTGGTCAGTGAGGGGCAGCAGGTCAAGCAGGGGCAACCGCTGTTTCGCCTTGATCAAACGCAGGTTCAGGCGCAGGTGCAGTCCCTGCAGGCTGAGTACCGGGTGGCCTGGGCCAGTCTGGCCCGTTGGCAGAGCGAGCGCGATAACCTGGCGCAGATCACCTTTCCTGCGCCACTCAGTGATGATCCTGACCCGCAGTTGAGCTTGGTGCTGGAAACCCAGCGGCAACTGTTCAGCAGCCGCCGCGACGCTCAAGCCCGCGAGCAGTCCGGGCTGATGGCCGCCATTGAAGGGGCCGTGGCGCAATTGGCCGGCATGCGTCGAGCCAGGGGCGACCTGCAGGCCCAGGCCGACTCCTTGCGTGAGCAACTGGACAACCTCAGGCCACTGGCCAGCCAGGGCTACATTCCGCGCAATCGCTTGCTGGAGTATCAGCGCCAGCTGTCCCAGGTCCAGCGCGACCTGGCGCAGAACAGTGGCGACAGCGCAAGGCTGGAGCAAGATATTGTCGAGTCGCGCCTGAACTTGCAGCAGCGCCGCGAGGAGTACCAGAAAGAGGTGCGCAGCCAATTGGCCGAAGCTCAGCTCAAGAGTGTAACGCTGGAGCAGCAACTGACGTCCGCCGGGTTCGACCTGCAACACAGTGAAATCCTTGCGCCGGTCGATGGTATTGCCGTCAACCTCGGCGTACACACCGAAGGCGCAGTGCTGCGTGCCGGTGAAACGCTGCTTGAGGTGGTGCCTCAGGGCACCGCGCTGGAAGTCGAAGGGCGATTGCCGGTCAACCTTGTGGATAAGGTCGCGGTGCAGTTGCCTGTGGATATCCTCTTCACCGCGTTTAACCAGAGCAGTACCCCGCGGGTGGCGGGGGAGGTGGTGCTGATTTCTGCCGACCAACTGCTCGACGACAAAACGGGCCAGCCGTACTACGTACTACGCAGCACTGTCAGCGAACAGGCCCTGGCGCGGCTTAATGGTCTGGTGATCAAGCCGGGCATGCCGGCCGAACTGTTTGTGCGCACAGGCGAACGTTCGCTGCTCAATTACCTGTTCAAACCCCTGCTCGACCGGGCAGGCACCGCCTTGACCGAACAATAGGAAGCCCGTGAATGAAAAGCTTGATGACCGGGCTGCTGGCGGCGTTCGCCCTGACAACCGTGGACGCTGTGCAGGCCATGGGGCCGTTTCAAGTCTACGAGCAAGCCTTGCGTAAAGACCCAGTGTTCCTTGGCGCGCTCAAGGCCCGTGAGTCGGGACAGGAGTACCGGGCCATTGGCCGCGCCGGATTGCTGCCTAACCTGTCCTACAACTACAACAAGGGCCGCAACGACTCCGAGGCCAGCTATCTGGGCGATTCGCGACGTGAAAGCGAAGATCGTCACTACGACAGCTATGGCTCCAGTTTCATCCTCCAGCAACCGCTGTTCGATTACGAGGCCTATGCCAGTTATCGCAAGGGTGTGGCGCAGGCGCTGTTTGCCGACGAGGAGTTTCGCGGCAAGAGTCAGGAGCTACTGGTGCGGGTCATGACCAGTTATACACAAGCGCTGTTCGCCGAGGATCAGATCGGCATCAGTGTGGCCAGCAAGCAGGCCTATCAGCAGCAGTTTCAGCAAAACCAGCAGTTGTTCCAACAAGGTGAGGGGACCCGCACCGATATCCTTGAAGCCCTGGCGCGTTACGAGCTGGCCGACGCTGAAGAAATCCAGGCGCGCAACGATCAGGATGCCGCCTTGCGTGAGCTCGGCGCATTGATCGGTGAGCCGGCGGCGCGGATCGATGAGCTGGCCCCCCTCAACGACGGTTTTTCGTTGCTAACCGTGCAACCGTCCAGCTTCGAGGCCTGGCATGAACTGGCGCTGGCCAACAACCCGCAGTTGGCTTCTCAGCGTCAGGCATTGGAAATGGCGACGTATGAAGTCGAACGCAATCGCGCAGGGCATTTGCCCAAGGTGACGGCCTATGCCACGTCACGGCGCATGGAATCCGACAGCGGCAACACCTACAACCAGCGCTACACCACCAACACCATTGGTGTGGAAGTGAGCCTGCCGCTGTTCGCCGGTGGCGGCGTATCGGCGTCGACCCGCCAGGCCAGCCGCAACCTGGAGCAGGCCGAGTACGAACTGGATGGCAATACCCGCAGTACCTTGATTGAGTTACGACGCCAGTACAATGCCTGCCAATCCGGCGCCAGCCGCCTGCGTGCCTACGAGCGGGCGCTGACCTCGGCCAAAGCCCTGGTGGTTTCGACCCGTCAGAGCGTACTGGGGGGCGAGCGGGTCAACCTCGATGTACTCAATGCCGAACAACAGCTTGCCACCACCCGTCGCGACCTGGCCCAGGCGCGCTACGACTACTTGCTGGCCTGGATCAAGCTGCATTACTACGCCGGCACGTTGCGCGAGGAACACCTGGCCAAGGTCGATGAAGCTTTCATCCGTCGTTAGGCTGTGCGTGCCCGTAGGCTGCGCTGACGCTCAGCCAGCACCCAGACCAGCAAGGCAAGGCTGCCAATGGTCAGGCCGGCGAGAACGATGCCGTTCCAGCCATAGGTCTGAAACAGCTGGGTGCCGAGCAGCGAGCCCAGCGCACCTCCGATGAAATAGCAGGTGATGTAGCCCGCGTTCAGGCGATTGCGAGCTTCCGGGCGCAGCACAATCACTGCGTTCTGGTTGCTGACATGCACCAATTGCACGGCCAGATCGAGCAACAGCACGCCGATCAACAGTGCTACCAGCGACGATTGGGCGAACCCCAGCGGTATCCAGGACAGCAACAGGGCCAGCAAGCCAACCGTGGTGCCCAGCGGGCCCTTGCCGCGATCGGCCAGGCGTCCGGCCCAGTTGGCTGACAGTGCACCGGCGGCACCGGCCAGGCCAAACAGGCCGATCACTGCGTCCGAGTACTGGTAGGGTTCAGCCGCCAGGAGAAATGCCAGTGGCGTCCAGAACAGGGCGAACAGGCTGAAGGCCAGCAAGCCGAGCAGCGAGCGCAGGCGCAGTACCGGCTCATCGGCGAACAAGCGAAACACTGAACCAATCAGCGCGGGATAGCTGAGCCCGGCGTGTTGGTGACGTTCCGGCAGGGCCCGTGCCAAGGCAATGGCACAGATCGCCATCAGCGCCGCGGCCAGCAGGTAGATGCTGCGCCATCCGCCCAGTTCGGCCATGAAACCGGCCGCCGTGCGGGCCAGGAGGATGCCCAGCAGCAAGCCGCTCATCAGCGTTCCGACCACTCGCCCGCGCTGGCTCGGATCGCTCAAGCCCGCTGCCATTGGCACCAGTACCTGAGCCACAACCGAGAACAGGCCGGTCAGCGTGGTCCCCAGTAACAGCCAGACCAGGCTTGGTGAGAAGGCACTGATCAACAGGCCCAGGGTGCTGATGGCGATCATGCTGACGATCAGGCGGCGCTGCTCAAACATATCGCCCAACGGTGCCAGCAGCAGAAGACCGGCGCCGTAGCTCAGTTGTGCGGCAATGACGATGGCCCCGGCGCTGACGGTGGTCAGGCCGAAATGCTCGGCAATGCTGTGCAGCAACGGTTGTGCGTAGTAGTTGCTGGCCACGGCGAGGCCGGTGGCAGTTGCCATCAGCAGGATCAAACCGCGGCTTAAGGGAGAAGTGGGGGAGGTCATGGGGCCATCTTGGTCAGTTGCAGTCAGGGTGTGACAGTAGCGGAAATCCTGGGTGATCGGGTCGAAAAAACCGACCCGGACCGCGCCGGCTTTTGTCGACAAGATCAACAAAATCCGGCGCGGTCGGCGTGGCACTTCAGTGCATCAGGCGGCAAAGCCACCGTCGATGGTCAGGCTGGCACCGGTGATGTAGGCCGCCTCAGGGCTGGCCAGGTAGGCGACGAAGCCCGCGATTTCCTCAACCTCCCCATAGCGACCTACCGCCATATAGCCCATCAAACTCTCGGCGAATTCGCCATGGGCTGGGTTCATCTCGGTGTCGACCGGGCCAGGCTGGACGTTGTTGATGGTGATGCCCAGCGGGCCAAGGTCGCGGGCCAGGCCACGGGTCAAGCCAACCAACGCTGACTTGCTCATGGCATAGGGACCACCGCCGGCAAAGGGCATGCGTTCGGCGTTGGTACTGCCAATGTTGATAATCCGGCCACCCTGGCCCATGTGCCGAGCGGCGGCCTGGGTGGCAACAAAGACGCTGCGCACGTTGACCGCCAGGGTCCGGTCGAAGTCATCCAGGTCGAATTCCAGCAACGGCGCGACGGCCAGGACACCGGCGTTGTTGACGAGGATATCGAGCCGGCCGAAGGTTTCGACCGTGGTTTCTACGGCGCGCTGCACGGCGCTGGCATCAGCGCTATCGGCTTGGATCGCCAACGCGTTGCCGCCACTGGCAAGGATACTTTGCTGCAACGCCTGGGCTTGCTCAGTGGCATTGGCGTAGGTGAAGGCGACACTGGCACCTTCAGCGGCCAGGCGTTTGACGATGGCTGCGCCGATACCGCGTGAGCCGCCCTGGATCAAAGCCACTTTGCCGTTGAGGCGAGTTTGAGTCGACATGTTCTGCTCCCGAAAATACCAGGCGTGATGCCTTGGATAAGGCTCAGTATCGACCGCAGATTACCCTCTGTGTAGCCACTAATCGCTATAGTCTGTGTAAACCAGAAGTATGGAATCGCCAGCTGTGGAAACGTTTAGCAGTATCGAATGCTTTGTTCGTAGTGCCGAAGTCGGCAGCTTCGCCGAGGCTGCGCGGCGCTTGAGCCTGACGCCGGCGGCGGTGGGCAAGAATGTTGCTCGCCTGGAGACGCGCTTGGGCGTGCGCTTGTTTCAGCGCAGCACGCGGCGCCTGACCTTGACCGAAGCCGGACAACGTTTTCTCGGCGAAGTGGCCACCAGCTTCCAGACCATTCAGCATGCTGTGGCTAACCTTGCCAGCGCCGAAGGGCAACCGGCGGGAACCTTGAAGGTGAGCATGGGCACGGTGTTCGGGCGCTTATACATCGTGCCCTTGCTGGCCGAGTTTCTGCAGCGCTTTCCGGCGATCAGCCCGGATTGGCATTTTGACAATCGCCAGGTCGACCTGATCGGCCAGGGTTTCGATGCTGCTATTGGCGGTGGTTTTGACCTGCCCCAAGGCGTCGTCGCCCGCAAGCTGACCCCGGCGCATCGGATTCTGGTAGCGGCCCCGGCGTACCTGGAGCAGCATCCCGCGATCTGCCAGCCGGCTGATCTGCAAACGCTTGATGGGATTCTCATCCGCTCACCGCAAACCGGGCGGGTGCGCTCCTGGCCGTTGACCCATTGTCAGCAGGAACAGACCCCGCTGCAGATTCGCTTACGTATGACCATGAGTGATTCGGAAGCGGCTTGTGCAGCGGCGCAGCAGGGGCTGGGGGTGGCATTGGTGAGCATGCCGTTTGCCGTGCCTTACCTGCAGGCGGGCAGCCTCTTGCGAGTATTACCGGATTGGTATGTGGATGATGGCAACATCAGCTTGTACTACGCCGAGCACAAGCTGTTGCCGGGCAAGACGCGGGCGTTTGTCGAATTCATCATCGAGCAGTTTGCCCAGCAGGGATTGGCGCAGCGCTTCAATGCGTTGGGGGCCCTGTAGCCGCCTCGTGCCTCGCCAGCGGCTACAGCAGGTACTGTGTTTAGCAGACCTCAACCACCACAAAGTGCTGCTGCTTGCCTCCGAGAACCAAGCTGACGTCGTCATCCTCGCGTTTACCCATCAGGCTTTGCCCCAGCGGCGAGCGCGGCGTAATCACCGTCACCAACTGCTCGCCCTGACCAATTTTCAAGCCGGCGCCTTCAGGCCCGAGGAACAAGCGCTGGCAGCTACCGCTCTCAGCCTCCAGCGTGACCAGATTGCTCACCTGAATACCGAGCGCCGGATCGTAATCGCGCAACAGCAATTGTTGATACGCCGCCCGTGCCTGACGAATCTCTTCCATGCGCCGGGCTTGTCCGGTTGCCAGGTAGGACGCCTCCAGGCCCAAGGTGTCGTACTTGTTTTCAGCGATGTTTTCTTCAGCGGTGGCCGCTTCATAGGCGGTCTGCGCCGCGCGCTGGGCCACCTCTAAGTCGAGGCTCAAGGTGTCGATGATGCGTTGCAGCAGGTCGGCTTTGTTCATGGCGATCAGTTACAGAATTCCAGGACGAGGGCGCGGCTCTTTTCGGTCGGCGCGGTGCGGTTCTGTTGCAGCCAGAACTGGCACTTGGGGTTGGCCAGGTTGCGCATGTTGCCTTCGGCTTGGTCCTCGGCTTGTTGCACTTGTTGGTTGTGCAGAATCTGTTTGTACTGCTCGAACATCTGGCTCTGCTGATCGGCAGCGGGCGCAGCCGCGGGTGGCACCAGCACTTGGCTCAAGGGATGTACGGTCTCTGGCATCAGGCGCCACGCCAACCACAGGCTCAAGGCGATGGCTGCCGCGCCGAGCCATAGGCCCAAGGCGATGCACAGGGTCAGTTGCACGGGCTTGAGGCTGATCTTCAGTTCACGAGGGCGGGGCATGGCGGCCTCCTGGCCAGGGCACGGGCGCTCATTGTCGCATGCCGCAACGGGTTTTTTTCGTGGCACGCTTTTGTCTGCGATGATTTACCCGGACAATCGGCGCTTTTTTACAGGGGCCAGCGATGAAAACGCACTGGGACATCTTCTGTTGTGTCGTCGACAACTACGGCGATATCGGCGTGACCTGGCGCTTGGCCCGGCAACTGGTGGCCGAACAGGGCGTGGCTGTGCGCTTGTGGGTGGACGACCTCAGCGCATTCGCGCGCATCTGCCCTGACGCTGACGCCCAGGTTGCGCAGCAGTGGCAACAGGGTGTGGAGGTCTGTCATTGGCAGGCCGACTGGCAGGAAACCGCTGTGGCTGATGTGGTCATCGGCGCTTTTGCCTGTCAGTTGCCGGCAGCCTATGTGCTGGCCATGCTCGACTGCCCACGGCCACCGCTGTGGCTGAACCTGGACTACCTGAGCGCTGAAACCTGGGTTGAAGGTTGCCATGGCTTGCCTTCCCCGCAGCCCAATGGCTTGCGCAAGGTGTTTTTCTTTCCCGGTTTTACCGCCAAAACCGGGGGGTTGTTGCGCGAGGCGACACTGCTGGCCCGGCGTGAAGCGTTCGAGCAGAGCCCGAGCGCGCGTGAGGCATTTCTGCAAGGACTGGGTGTGACACCCGCCAGCGACGCTCGGCTGATCTCGCTGTTCGCCTACGAGAACCCGAGCCTGGCCAGTTGGCTAGACGCCCTGGCCGCCGACAGTCGCGCCAACCATCTGCTGGTCCCCGAAGGACGTGTGCTGGGCGATGTGCAGGCCTGGCTTGGCGGGCAACCTTTGCCTGTGGGCGCTGTGGCAACGCGTGGCGCCCTGACCGTGCAGATCCTGCCCTTCGTCAGTCAGGATGAGTACGACCCGTTGCTCTGGTGCTGCGACTTCAATGCCGTGCGCGGCGAAGATTCGTTCGTGCGTGCGCAATGGGCTGGCCGCCCGCTGCTCTGGCATATCTATGTGCAGGAAGAGTACGCCCACTGGGAAAAGCTCGAGGCATTTCTGGATCACTACGTCGTGGGGTTGTCGCCATTGGCGAAAGCGGCCATCGTCGATTTGTGGCGCGCCTGGAACATGGATCGCGATATGGGGCCGGCTTGGAAACAGGTACTTGAGCACTGGGCCGAACTCGACCTGCACGCCCGGCGCTGGAGTGCCGAGCAGGCCGCTCAGCCGGACCTTGCCACGGCGCTGGTACAGTTTTACCGAAATTGGCTATGATATGCGGCCTCGATTTTTGTAAATCCATCCAAATTCGGATATCTCGCAATGAAAACTGGTAAAGAGCTGAAACCTGGTACCGTACTGCGGATCGACAACGACCCGTGGCTGGTTCAGAAAGCTGAATTCACTAAGTCGGGCCGTAACAGCGCGATCATGAAGACCAAGCTGAAGAACCTGCTGACCGGCTACAAGACCGAAACCGTTTACTCGGCTGATGACAAGCTGGACGACGTGATCCTGGACCGCAAAGAAGCGACCCTGTCGTTCATCAGCGGTGACACCTACACGTTCATGGACACCACCGACTACACCATGTACGAGCTGAACGCCGAAGACATCGAGGCCGTTCTGCCGTTCATCGAAGAAGGCATGACCGACGTCTGTGAAGCCGTGTTCTTCGAAGATCGTCTGGTTTCGGTTGAACTGCCGACCACCATCGTTCGTAAAGTTGCTTACACCGAAGGTTCCGCCCGTGGTGACACTTCTGGCAAGGTCATGAAGCCTGCCAAGCTGAGCAACGGTACCGAACTGAGTGTTGCCGACTTCATCGAAATCGATGACATGATCGAGATCGACACCCGCGAAGGCGGCTCCTACAAGGGCCGCGCCAAGGTTTAAACCTGGCGTTTGCGCGAACACGAAAACCCGGCCTAGGCCGGGTTTTTTTATGCCTGGGCTTGACCCTCAGACCGTGACCTTCAGGCGCACATCGACATTGCCGCGGGTAGCGTTGGAGTACGGGCAAACCTGGTGGGCTGCGTCTACCAGGGCTTGCGCCTCGGCCTGTTCCAACCCAGGCAGGTTGATGTCCAGGTCAATGTCCAGGCCAAAACCGCCGGGGATTTGGCCAATGCCGACCTTGGCGGTGATCGAGCTATCAGTCGGGAGGGCTTTTTTCTGCTGGCCGGCGACGAACTTCAGGGCGCCGATAAAGCAGGCCGAGTAGCCGGCAGCGAACAGTTGCTCGGGGTTGGTGCCATCACCACCCGCGCCACCCAACTCCTTTGGGGTGCTCAGCTTGACTTCCAGCTTGCCGTCGCTGGAGCGTGAACCGCCGTCGCGACCGCCAGTGGACTTGGCTTCGGCAATGTACAGGGGAGTGACCTTTTGCATGTTGAGCCTCGCGTGTTTGCTGCGCCGTGGCGCTGGTGGGTGTGAAAATTAATTTAGTGCACAGTTATTTAGTGCGCAAGTTAATTTTTCGACCTTCCGTACGAACGGTCACTCACAGCATAGACCTCAGAGGTTTTTTTGCAGATTCGCCCGCAGTTCCAGCAGGTCGGCTTGCAGCTGTTGCAGGCGTTCGAGGCTCTGGCCGCTGGCGCTCAAGATGCACGGTGGTACGCGTTTGGCCTGTTCCTGCAGGGCGCGGCCTTGGTCGGTCAGTTGCACTTGCACCACCCGTTCGTCGTCACGGCTGCGCGTGCGCTTGAGCAAGCCTTCGGCTTCCAGGCGTTTGAGCAGCGGGGTCAGTGAGCCGGGGTCGGTCAACAGGCGCTGACTGATTTCACCAACGGTCAGGCCGTCCTGTTGCCATAGCACGAGCATGGCCAAGTACTGTGGATAAGTCAGCCCCAGCGCTTGCAGCAATGGTTTATAGACCTTGGTCATGAGCAGTGAGGTGGAATGCAGGGCAAAGCACACCTGGTTGTCCAAGAGCAATTCGTCGCACGGAGCGTGGGTGTCGGCGTTCATGCAAATCCTTTGATCAGTTGGTCGATAAAATTTATCACGCTGTTAATTTGTGCGCTTATTACCAGCGCAGTTCGCTTTGCAGGGCCAGGTCCCATGGCGGCACGGGGCTGAAGCGGCTCTTGAGGAATTCGAGCAGCAAACGACTGCGAGAGTTCGTTTCATGTTCCAGGCGCAGCGCATAGATGCCGCTGGATTCGACGGCGGGCAGACCGTTTTCGCAGAACAGCGGCAGCAGCTCGCCACGCAGCAGGTATTCACTGATCAGCCAGGTTGGCAGGTGGGCAATGCCCAGCCCGGCCAAGGCGCCGAACAGTAGGGTTTCGGCGTTATTGGCGCTCATGCGCATACGCGTGGGGCGATACAGGCGCATCTGGCCGTCGACGGTAAAGCGCCAGGCGAAGGGCGGGGCCAAACCGTCCCAGTCCAGGCCATCGTGTGCGGGCAGTTCGGCGGGGCTTGCCGGAACGCCACGTGCGGCCAGGTACGCCGGGCTGGCGCAGGCGATACGGACCATGTAGGCCAGCGGGGTGGCCACCAGGCGAGTGTCGGCCAGGGGGCCGGCGCGCAAAACCAGATCGACTTCTCCCAGGTGTGAGCCATGCAAATCGACGAAGCTGTCGATCAGGCGCAGTTGCACATCGAGTCCTGGATAGGCGACGAGAAAGTCGGCGATTGCCGGGGCCAGGTGGCGCCGACCGAAGGCTGCCGGGGCATCGATGCGAATCAGGCCTTCCGGGGCATTGCTCAGCGACACCGCCTCGGCGCGGGCCAGGCGCAGCTCCTCGAGGATACGCCGGGCCCGTTCGGCAAAGGCATTGCCTGCTGGTGTCGGGCGCACGGCGTGGGTGCTGCGCACAAACAGGCGGCTGCCGACGGCGCTTTCCAGAGCGTCGATGCGCCGCGCCACGGCGGACGGCGTAAGCGGATGGCGACGGGCGGTGGCGGAAAAACTGCCGGTTTCCAGTACATCCAGAAACAGGCTGAGTTGTTCGGTGAGGGCATCCGGATTCATTTCTGGGTTCTGCTTTTGCGTAATTGGCACAGCCATTGTGCGTTGCTGTGCGTTTCCCCGCTAGCGTTGGCTCGGTAGCATGCAGCGATTGGACTTTCAGAGAGATGGCAATGATCGAGTGGGCAATGTACATAGCGCTGGGCGCTGCACTGGGAACAGTCGGCGGGCTGTTCGGTATCGGCGGCGGGCTGATCGCGATTCCGGCGCTCGGCGTACTGTTCGGTCTCGACCAACAACTGGCGCAGGGCACGGCCCTAGTCATGGTCGTGCCCAATGTGTTGCTGGCGTTGTGGCGCTATCACCAGCGCAACCGCATCGAGTTGCGTCATGCCTTGCCGCTGGCGGTTGCCAGCTTTGTTTTTGCCTGGCTCGGTTCGATCTGGGCAGTGGGCGTGGATGCGCAATCGATGCGCTTCGGTTTTGTCCTGTTCCTGGTTGCCCTGGCGGCCTGGAACCTGGCGCGGATGTTTATGCCCAAGGCGCAGCCGAGCAGTGAGCTGCGCCACTCCTGGCCCTGGCTTGGCGTGCTGGGTGGCGGGGCCGGGGTGCTCGGCGGCTTGTTCGGTGTCGGTGGCGCGGTGGTGGCGACGCCAGTGCTGACCAGCGTCTTCGGCACCACGCAAGTGGTGGCCCAAGGGCTGTCGCTGGCCCTGGCTGCGCCCAGCACCGCGGTTACCTTGCTGACCTATGGCGTGCACCAGCATGTGCAATGGAGCATGGGGATCCCGCTGGCGCTGGGTGGGCTGCTGAGTATCAGCTGGGGCGTGAAACTGGCTCACGCCTTGCCGGAAAAGGTCCTGCGTTCGCTGTTCTGTGGCTTCTTGGTGCTCTGCGCGGTGATGCTGGCGTTCAAGATCTGAAGCCTTCGATGATGTAGTCGGCCATGCAGTCGGTCATCTGCGACTGGCTGCTGTTGTTGCGCAGCAGCATGATGCTGGCGGTCGGCAACAGGGGCAGCCCCTCGGCTTCACCGATCACGCGCAAGTCGCTGGTGATCAGGCTCTGCAACTGCGCGGTGACGGCCAGGCCAGCGCTGACCACCGCCATGATCGCCGGGGTGCTGGCGCTGGTATAGGCAATGCGGTACTCCTTGTCGATCGTATCCAGAGCATTGCAGGCCCAGGTCCGGCAACAGCAGTCGGTATTGAATACCGCCAGGGGTAATGGATTGTGCTCATGCGGGCAAAAGCCTTGGGCCTGGACCCAGACAGCAGGCTCCCGGCGCAGCAGCTGGCCGACTTCATGGCCGGGTTCACAGGTGACGATGGTCATGTCCAGGTCCTGGCGTTGCATCAGTTGACGCGAGCTTTCGCAGTGAACCTCGACCTGGATCAAGGGGTAGGCCTGGGCGAAACTGGAGAGGATGCCGGGCAGAAAGCGCATGGCGTAGTCATCTGGCGTGCCGATGCGCACCATACCGACCATGTGCGGCATGCGCAGGGTGTTGAACACTTCGCCGTGAAGTTTGAGGATGCGCCGGGCATAGCCGAGCAGCACCTGGCCCTCGGCAGTCAGGCGCACCTGGCGGCCATCACGCTCGAATAGCTGGCGTTGGATGATGTCTTCTTCCAGACGTTTCATCTGCATGCTTACCGCTGACTGGGTGCGGTTGACCACTTCACCGGCGCGGGTGAAGCCGCCGTGTTCGGCAATGGCGACGAAGGTGCGCAGGACGTCGGAGTCGATACTCTGGTACTGGGACATTGCATCAATCCCCTAGATGTATGACATAAGAAACATTCGTTGGATTGATCTTAGGCCCGCCCTGACACTGTCGTCATCCCACACGGAGGGTAAGACGATGAAAGGTCAGGTTCTGGTTCATCCCCACGCTGCTTACAGTGGCTTCTCCCACCTTGTCCATGGCGTCGTTCAGCAACTGGCACGCTGGCACCAGTTGCACCGGCAACGGATGGAGCTGGCGCGCCTGAGTGATGCGGCACTGCACGATCTGGGCATGAGTCGCGTCGATGTGCTGCAGGAGGTGGAGCGGCCATTCTGGGATGACCCGCTGAAAAAATGAGTCGCGCCATTAAGGTGTCGCTACTACCTTAAGTGGGCTTGTTCAGAGGGAGTCGGGCATGCCCACCAGTCAAACCTTTTCCTTGCTGCAGGCACGCCGTCTGGTGTTGTCGGCTCAGGGCTTCGCGGCGCGGGCACCCCGTTCAACGGTGAGTAGCGCTCATCTGCAACGGGTGTTCGCGCGCTTGGGCGTCGTGCAGATCGATTCGGTCAATGCCTTGGTGCGCTCCCATTACCTGCCACTGTTTTCCCGCCTGGGTAGTTATCCACAGGCGCTGTTTGACCAGATCGCCTGGGGTGGCAGTCGCCAGCGCAGGCTGTTCGAGTATTGGGGGCATGAAGCCTCATTGTTGCCGCTGGATCTCTATCCCTTGCTGCGCTGGCGCATGGACCGTGCGCGCCAGGGCCAGGGTATTTATCAACAGTTGGCCCGCTTCGGCCGTGAGCAGCAACCGACCATCGCGCGCGTGCTTGCTGCTGTCACGGCTCAAGGCGCATTGGGCGCTGGCAGTTTGTCGACTCGCGCCGAGCGCGCCGGCCCGTGGTGGGATTGGAGTGCGGAAAAACATGCCTTGGAATGGCTGTTTGCCGCAGGCCTGGTCACCGTGGCCGGACGGCGTGGCTTCGAGCGCTTGTACGATTTGCCGGAGCGAGTGCTGCCTGCGGCGCTGTTGCAGCAACCACTGCTCGACGAGGCCCAGGCGCAACGGCGATTGTTATTGCAAGCGGCAAGCGCCTTGGGTGTGGCCAGCGAAAAAGACCTGCGTGATTACTATCGGCTGAGCCCGACAGACAGTCGCGCGCGGGTCGCCGAGTTGGTCGAGGAGGGGCAATTGCAAGTTTGTGCCGTGCAAGGTTGGTCGCAACCGGCCTACTGCCTGGACAGCGTGCGGTTGCCGCGTAAGGTGGTTAGCCACGCGCTGCTGTCGCCATTCGATTCGTTGGTGTGGGAGCGCGAGCGGACCGAGCGGTTGTTCGATTTCCGCTACCGCCTGGAGATCTACACCCCGGCGCACAAGCGGGTGTATGGCTATTACGTGTTGCCCTTTTTGTACAACGAGCGGATGGCTGCGCGGGTTGATCTGCGTGCCGAACGGGCCAGTGCGCGTCTGGCCATCCATGCCGTGCATGAAGAAGCGCAGGGGCTGGATGAAGCGGGCATGCAGGCCCTGGCAGACAGCCTGTGGCGCTTGGCAGGTTGGCTTGGCTTGAGTCAGGTGCAACTCAATTGTCCGCGGGCCAGCGCAGCACGATTGCGTCCGGCGCTGGCCCGCAGCGTTTTCAGCGACGGACTTGCTTGAGGGTTTCGGCGATCAGGAAGGCCAGCTCCAATGACTGATCGGCGTTCATCCGCGGGTCGCAGTGGGTGTGGTAGCGGTCGGACAGCGCGTCTTCGGTGATCGGTCGGGCGCCGCCGATGCATTCGGTGACGTTCTGACCGGTCATTTCGATGTGAATGCCACCGGCATGGCTGCCTTCAGCCTGGTGCACCTGGAAGAATTGCTTGACCTCGCTGAGGATCTGGGCGAAATCGCGGGTCTTGTAGCCGCTGCTGGCCTTGATCGTGTTGCCGTGCATCGGGTCGGAGCTCCACAGCACCTGGCGACCTTCGCGCTCGACGCTGCGGATCAGAGCCGGCAAGTGGTCGCCGACCTTGTTGGCGCCCATGCGCACAATCAGGTTGAGGCGGCCGGGATCGTTGTCCGGGTTGAGCACATCGATCAGGCGGATCAGCTCTTCGGTGTTCATGCTCGGGCCGACCTTGACCCCGATCGGGTTGTTGACCCCGCGCAGGAACTCCACGTGTGCACCGTCGAGTTGACGGGTACGGTCGCCGATCCAGAGCATGTGCGCCGAGCAGTCGTAGTAGTCGTTGGTCAGGCTGTCGCGGCGGACGAAGGCTTCTTCGTAGTTCAGCAACAAGGCTTCGTGGGCGGTGAAGAAACTGGTTTCACGCAATTGTGGCGAGCTGTCCATGCCACAGGCGCGCATGAACGCCAGGGTTTCGTCGATGCGGTCGGCCAGTTGGCTGTACTTTTCCGCCAGCGCCGAGTTGGCAATGAAGTCCAGGTTCCACTTGTGCACTTGGTGCAGGTCGGCAAAGCCGCCCTGGGCGAAGGCACGCAGCAGGTTCAGGCTGGCGGTGGACTGGTGATAGGCCTGGAGCAAGCGCTCGGGATCGGGCACCCGGCTTTTTTCGTCAAAGCCAATGCCGTTGACGATATCGCCACGGTAGGCCGGCAGCGTCACCCCGGCGATGGTCTCATCACCGGCCGAACGTGGCTTGGCAAATTGTCCGGCCATGCGTCCGACCTTGACCACCGGGCAGCCAGCGGCAAAGGTCATGACGATAGCCATCTGTAGCAACACCTTGAAGGTGTCGCGAATTTTGGCCGCGGAAAACTCGGCGAAACTCTCTGCGCAATCACCGCCTTGGAGGAGGAAGGCGCGGCCCTGGGTGACCTCGGCGAATTGCCGGCGTAGCTCTCGTGCCTCGCCAGCGAAGACCAGCGGCGGGTAGCTGGCCAAGGTCTGTTCGACCTTGAGCAGGTGCGCAGCGTCAGGGTAGGTCGGTTGTTGCTGGATCGGCAGGGCGCGCCAGCTGTCAGGGCTCCAGGATTGGTTCATCACAGGCTCGGTCAGGTCGGAAATGGGCTGTCTGCCATGGTAACAGTTGCTGGACGCCTTGTTGCACTGGCGCGGTTGACGGACAATGGCGGTTTTTGCTTGGGGCAGCGGCGCTTGCCGGGAGACAGCATGACAGTGGAACGGGTAGAGCGCTTGCTGGCCCAGGTGCAGGATCAATACGGCACCATTAGCGTGCTGGAAGTTGAGGACTACCGGTTTCTCGAGTTTGGCGAGGCGATCGAGCAGAGTTGCGTGTTCACCGCCGACCCGAGCTGGCTGGAATATGACTATACCCGCGCCATGCTGATTGGTGCGCTGTGCCACGCCGAGCCTGAGAGTGCGTTGTTTCTCGGCCTGGGTGCCGGCACCCTGACCCAGGCCTGCCTGAAGTTTTTGCCGCTGGAAGACGTCGAGGCCATCGAGCTGCGTCCTGATGTACCGCGCCTGGCCATCGAATACCTGGGCCTGGACGACGACCCACGGCTGTACATCCGCATTGGCGATGCCATGGAGCTGCTCAATAGCGCCGAATCCGCCGACCTGATCTTTGTTGACCTGTACACCGATCACGGTCCAGGGGTTGCACATTTGGCATGGCGCTTCCTTGAGGATTGCCAGAAGCGTCTGAATCCCGGTGGCTGGCTGGTGATCAACCAGTGGGCCGGGGACGACGGCAAACCGCTGGGCGCTGCTTTGTTGCGCGGTCTCTACCACCGCCATTACTGGGAGCTGCCGGTCAAGGAGGGCAACGTAATCATCATGGTGCCTGCCGACCTTGAGCAAACCCTGGACATGGACGGCCTCAATGCGCGTGCAGAGGCCTTGGCGCCGCGTCTGGGCTACTCGTTGCAACCGCTGATCACAGCCATTCGCCCGGCCTCCTGAGCCGCGCCGTTGAGCGGTCGGCGGAAAATCGATTCAGCCGCCCGCCACCTCACCGCCACCAGACCCGTGGTAACGTGGTCTGGCGCCGGCGTGTTGGAATAAAAAAATCTCCCGTGATTTGCGAATTCAGGTATAGTACGCGCCGGTCTTTTACCGGACCTCGTTTAGGTAGTGCAATTCCCCGAAGCCAGCTTCGGCTGCGCGTCCGCCCCGCGGACTCTCCTTGACGTTCCTATTTTTCTTCAATCGTTTTCGCAAATCCCCGCCGACAAAGCTGCCAGGGTGACCTTCGGGTCTTACAAGGCATGTGCAGCTTTGGAGCATGGGTCTTTGCGGATGCACTTAGAGGCAGACCCATGACCCAGGAAACCGGCGGCTTCGCCGCTCTCGATCTTCATCCGAGCATTGTTGCTGCAGTATTGGCTACCGGCTACGAAGAGCCATCCGCCATTCAGCAGCAGTCGATCCCGATTATTCTCGCCGGTCACGACATGATCGGTCAGGCGCAGACAGGTACCGGTAAAACCGCTGCCTTCGCACTGCCTATCCTGAACCGTATCGACCCGAGCAAGCGCGAGCCGCAAGCCCTGATCCTGGCGCCAACCCGTGAGTTGGCGCTGCAAGTAGCCACCGCTTTTGAAACCTACGCCAAGCAGATGCCGGGCGTTACCGTGGTGGCCGTATACGGTGGTGCCCCAATGGGCCCACAACTGAAAGCCATCCGCAATGGCGCGCAAATCGTCGTTGCTACCCCGGGCCGTCTGTGCGACCACCTGCGTCGCGACGAGAAAGTCCTGGCAACCGTCAACCACCTGGTGCTCGACGAAGCCGACGAAATGCTCAAGCTGGGCTTCATGGACGACCTCGAAGTGATCTTCAAGGCCATGCCGGAAAGCCGTCAGACTGTGCTGTTCTCGGCCACGCTGCCTGCCTCGATCCGCGCCATTGCCGAACGTCACCTGCGTGACCCGAAGCACGTCAAGATCCAGAGCAAGACCCAGACTGTAACCGCTATCGAGCAAGCCCACCTGATGGTCCACGCCGACCAGAAGGTTTCCGCTGTCCTGCGCCTGCTGGAAGTGGAAGAGTTCGACGCGCTGATCGCCTTCGTGCGTACCAAGCAAGCCACCCTCGACCTGGCCAGTGCCCTGGAAGCCAAAGGCTACAAAGCCGCTGCGCTGAACGGTGACATTGCCCAGAACCAGCGTGAGCGCGTCATCGACTCGCTCAAGGATGGCCGTCTGGACATCGTCGTTGCTACCGACGTCGCTGCCCGTGGTCTGGACGTACCGCGCATCACTCACGTGTTCAACGTTGACATGCCGTATGACCCAGAGTCCTACGTTCACCGTATCGGCCGTACCGGTCGTGCTGGCCGTGAAGGTCGTGCACTGCTGCTGGTCACCCCGCGTGAGCGTCGCATGCTGCAGGTGATCGAGCGTGTTACCGGGCAGAAAGTTGCCGAAGTTCGTCTGCCTAACGCCCAGGCCGTTCTTGATGCGCGCATCAAGAAGCTGACCAACAGCCTGGCACCGCTGGTTGCTGATGCTGAGTCGACCCACGGTGACCTGCTTGATCGTCTGACTGCCGACATCGGTTGCAGCCCGCGTGCCCTGGCTGCAGCCCTGCTGCGCAAGGCAACCAACGCGCAGGCCCTGACCCTGGAAGCAGTCGAGAAGGAGCAGCCGCTGGTTCCGACTTACACCCCGCGTGAGCGCACTGGCGAGCGTCCAGAGCGTGGCGAGCGTGAGCGTCGTGCACCAATGCCGCTGGGCGAAGGTCGTGCCCGTTGCCGTACCGCGCTGGGTGCGCGTGATGGTATCGCGGCCAAAAACCTGCTCGGCGCCATCCTTAACGAAGGCGGCCTGGCCCGCGAAGCAATCGGCCGCATCCAGGTGCGTGATAGCTTCAGCCTGGTCGAGCTGCCGGAAGAAGGTCTGGAGCGTCTGCTGGCCAAGCTCAAGGACACTCGTGTTGCCGGTAAGCAGCTGAAGCTGCGCCGCTACCGCGAAGACTGATCCGCTAGTACTAAAAAATCCCCGACGCGTTCGGGGATTTTTTTTGCCTGTAAAAACAGATATCTCACGTAGCCGCTGCCGTCAGGCTGCGATCGGCTGCGAAACAGTCGCCATCCAGTCATCCTTATGGGCCTGAATGGCGGCCGTTTCACGCCCGATCGCAGCCTGGCGGCAGCGGCTACGAAAACCGATAGATATCCATGCCCAGCGCCCCCAAGGTGAAACCCTGGTGGGCAATAGCGAACTGTCCACCGGCGCCACGGGCAAAATATAGCGGCAACAAATGTTCATCGCTCGGATGATTGTGTGCCGCAAACGGTGCCTGCTGTCGGTAGTCATGCAGGGCAGGGGTGTCGTCGGTCGCCAGCTTGTCGATCATCCAGTCACGAAAGGCCAATGCCCAAGGCTCAATGCTTTCCGGGCCGGCATGCCAGTCCAGTTCGCCGAGGTTATGGGTGATGCTGCCAGAGCCGATCAACAAGATGTCTTCTTCGCGTAAGCCAGCCAGCGCGCGGCCTACCAGTTCCTGCAGTTGCGGGCCGAGCTGGGTCGGCAGGGAAATCTGCACCACCGGAATGTCGGCCTTGGGGTACATCAGCGACAACGGCACCCAGGTGCCATGGTCGAACGGACGCTGTGGGTCCAGGCGAGCGGGCAGGCCGGCAGCACACAGCAGTTGGCTGACCCGTTGGGCCAGGGCGGGATCGCCGGGGGCCGGGTATTGGACGGCGTACAAGGCCGCTGGAAAGCCACTGAAGTCATGCCAGGTGTCCGGTTGCGCATGGCTGGACACTAGCAGCTCACGGCTTTCCCAGTGCGCTGAGACCACCACGATGGCTTTCGGCTGCGCCAGCTCGGCGGCCAAGCGCTTCAAGGCCGGGCCGCTGGCCCCTGGTTCCAGGGCAAGCATGGGCGAACCATGCGAAATAAACAGGCTGGGCAGCATAAGGGCGCTCCTGACGTTAAGATGAGCTCATCTTCAGGCACAATATTGATCTAAATCTAATATAAGTTTTCGCAGTATTTGATCGAATTTATCGAGGTGAGAGATGCAGGCGGAGTTTTGGCATTCACGCTGGGCGAGCAATCAGATCGGTTTTCATCAGCCTCAGGTCAACAGTTACCTTCAGCAGTACTGGCCGACGCTGGCGGTGTCGGCAGGAGAGCGGGTGCTGGTGCCTTTGTGCGGTAAGAGCCTGGACATGCTCTGGCTGGCCGGGCAGGGCTTGCAGGTGCTCGGTGTCGAGCTGTCAGAGCGGGCCGTGGAGGACTTCTTCAATGAGCACCAGTTGCAGCCGCAGGTGGAGCAGTGTGGCGCTTTCAAGGTCTACCGTTGTGAGGGCATCGAGATTCGTTGTGGCGATTTTTTCGCGTTGACGGCCGAGGATGTCAGCGGCTGCACCGCCTTGTATGACCGTGCCGCAGTGATTGCCCTGCCAGCAGCCATGCGCAAACGCTATGTTGCCCATTTGCAGGCAATACTGGCGCCTGCCGCCAAGGGCTTGTTGATCACCCTGGATTACGATCAGTCGAAAATCGACGGGCCGCCCTTTGCCGTGACCGATCAGGAAGTACAGGTGCTGTTCGCCGCCTGGCATCCGCTCGCGCAAGCCGCGCACGATGTATTGGCCGAAAGTCCGAAGTTTCAGCAGGCTGGCGCCAGCCACCTGTTTGAGCGGGTCTATCGATTGCAGCGCTAAAACAAAAAGGGCGACCCGCAGGTCGCCCTTTTTCATGCGGTGTTGCTTAGCCGCGGCGGCGCAGGGCTTCGATACGATCTTCCAGCGGTGGGTGGCTCATCAGCAAGCCAGCCAGGCCTTGCTTGAGGCCGCCGTTGATGCCGAAGGCGTTCAGGGTGTCAGGCATGTGCACTGGCACGCCCTGTTCCGAGCGCAGGCGCTGCAGGGCGCCGATCATCGCGCCAGTACCCGCCAGGCGGGCGCCGGCTTCGTCAGCGCGGTATTCGCGTTTACGCGAGAACCACATGACGATCATGCTGGCCAGGATGCCCAGAATCAGCTCAGCAACGATGGTTGCGATGTAGTAGGCGATGCCTTGGCCTTCTTCGTTCTTGAAAATCACCTTGTCGACAAAGTTGCCGATAATGCGGGCGAAGAACATTACGAAGGTGTTGACCACACCCTGGATCAACGCCAGGGTGACCATGTCGCCATTGGCCACGTGGCCGATCTCGTGGGCCAGGACCGCACGTACCTCATCGGGCGAGAAGCGCTCCAGCAGGCCCTGGCTGACCGCAACCAGGGCGTCGTTGCGGTTCCAGCCGGTGGCGAAGGCGTTGGCCTCGTAGGCCGGGAAGATGCCCACTTCCGGCATCTTGATGCCGGCTTCGCGGGACAGCTCTTCAACGGTCTGCAGCAGCCACTGTTCGTGGCGAGTGCGCGGCTGGCTGATGATCTGGGTGCCAGTGCTCATTTTCGCCATCCACTTGGAGATGAACAGCGAAATCAGCGAGCCGGCAAAGCCGAACACGGCGCAGAAAATCAGCAGCTGGTCGAGCTTGAGGTCAACCCCGTTTGCCGCCATGAACCCATTGAAGCCGAACAGGCTCAAGGTAATGCTGGCAATCAGCACAACCGCAAGGTTGGTGGCTACAAACAGTAAGATGCGCATCATGGTTGTTACGTTCTCCTGACGGATAAAAATGTCACGTATGCGGGGTATATAAGGTGCGGGCTCCAGTGATTCAACCGGGCGACTATTTCAAACTGTGTACTTCTCTGTATTACAGTCGAATTCCGTCATCCCGCACGGCAGAACGCCAGGACTTACAGAGGCGGTAATTAAGCGGTAGGACCTGCGCCGGAGTTGGCGCAGGTCTTCCCAAAAGCCTGTAGGTTACTGCTGATATGTCTTCAGGAAGTTTCCGATGCGGCCGATGGCTTGTTCCAGGTCATCGACCCGAGGCAGGGTGACCACGCGGAAGTGATCTGGCCATGGCCAGTTGAAGGCGGTGCCCTGGACGATCAACAGTTTTTCCGAGAGCAGCAGGTCAAGGACGAACTTTTCGTCGTTGTGGATCGGGCAGACTTTCGGGTCAATCCGCGGGAAGGCATAAAGCGCCCCCATGGGTTTGACGCAGCTGACACCGGGAATGTTGTTGAGCAGCTCCCAGGTGCGGTTGCGCTGCTCCAGCAGGCGGCCGGGTGGCAGAACCAGATCATTGATGCTCTGGTAGCCGCCCAAGGCGGTCTGAATGGCGTGCTGGCTCGGAACGTTGGCGCACAGGCGCATGTTGGCCAGCATGTCGATGCCTTCGATGTAGCTCTGGGCGTGCTGCTTGGGCCCGGAGATGGCCAGCCAGCCGGAGCGGAAACCCGCCACCCGGTAAGACTTGGACAAGCCGTTGAAGGTCAGGCAGAGCAGGTCCGGGGCCAGCGATGCGGTGCTGATGTGCACCGCCTCATCGTAAAGAATCTTGTCGTAGATTTCGTCGGAGAACACCACCAGGTTGTGCTGGCGCGCCAGCTCCAGCATGCCCAAGAGCAATTCACGCGAGTACACCGCGCCGGTGGGGTTGTTCGGGTTGATGATCACCAGCGCTTTGGTGTTGGAAGTTATCTTGGCCTTGATGTCGTCAAGGTCCGGGAACCAGTCGGCCTGTTCATCGCACAGGTAGTGCACCGGGTTGCCGCCGGCCAGGCTTACCGCGGCGGTCCACAGCGGATAGTCCGGTGCCGGGATCAGGACTTCATCGCCGTTGTTGAGCAGGGCCTGCATCGACATCACGATCAGCTCGGAGACGCCGTTGCCCAGGTAGATGTCTTCGATACCGACACCTTCGACCTGCTTTTGCTGGTAATACTGCATGACCGCCTTGCGCGCGCTGAACAGGCCTTTGGAGTCACTGTAGCCCTGGGCAGTCGGCAGGTTGCGGATCACATCCTGGAGGATTTCGTCGGGCGCTTCGAAACCAAAAGGCGCCGGGTTGCCGATGTTCAGCTTGAGGATGCGATGGCCTTCCTCCTCCAGGCGTTTGGCGTGCTTGAGCACCGGGCCGCGAATGTCATAGCAGACATTGGCGAGCTTGTTCGATTTGCTGACCTGCATGATGTGATCCCGATTAGAAAAGATCGCCGCGCACTGCGCTGTGAAATCGTTTGAAATGCGTGTAACGCGGGTGCCAGACTGATGTCTGATGAGGCGCAATAATATACGTGCCGACCGCGTTGTGGAAAAGACGCAGCGCGGGGTTTTTAGTCTGCCGAGGCCTGCACATGGAAAAGATTGAGAAAACCCTGGACGAATGGCGTGCAATGCTTGATCCGGAGCAGTACAACGTTTGTCGCCTGAAGGGCACCGAGCGGCCGTTCAGTGGCAAGTACAACGGCACCAAGACTGACGGTGTCTATCACTGTATCTGCTGCAACGCTGCGTTGTTCGATTCTAACGCCAAGTTCGACTCCGGTTGTGGCTGGCCAAGCTTCTACGAGCCGATCGAGAACCGCGCGATGATCGAGATTCGCGACACCTCCCACGGCATGATCCGTACCGAAGTGACCTGCGCCCAGTGCGATGCCCACTTGGGTCACGTATTCCCCGATGGTCCAGCGCCGACCGGGCTACGCTATTGCATTAACTCGGTCTGCCTGGACCTGGTGCCACGCTAACAGAGGAGATAGGCGCATGGCCGACGCGCTGCTGAACATTCCCTGCGTCACCTTGGCGGGTGAGCAGAAGGTCCTGGGCGATTTCCAGGGCAAAGCCTTGCTGGTGGTCAACACTGCCAGCCAGTGCGGGTTTACCCCTCAGTACAAGGGCCTTGAGCAGCTCTGGCAACATTATCGCGAGCAGGGTCTGGTGGTGCTGGGCTTTCCCTGCAACCAGTTCGGCAAGCAGGAGCCGGGTGATGCGCGGGAAATCGCCCAGTTCTGCGAGATGAACTTCGGCGTCAGCTTTCCGCTGTTTCGCAAGATCGAGGTCAATGGTGATGCCGCGCATCCGCTGTATGTCGAGCTGAAGAAGCGCGCGCCGGGTTTATTCGGGTCGCAAAAAATCAAATGGAACTTCACCAAGTTCCTCGTTGACCCTGCAACCGGCAAGGTGACCCGCTTCGCGCCGAGCACCAAACCCGAGGCGCTGGTGGCCACAATCGAGAAACTGCTCAAGTAGCCAGCACGGGTACCCAGTGATCGATCAGGGCCAGTAGCTCTTCACGACGGAAGGGCTTGGCCAGGTAATCATTCATCCCCGCCGCCCGGCAGCGCTCTCGCTCTTCGGGCATGGCGTTGGCAGTCAGGGCGACGATCGGCAGATTTGGCCAGCGTCCGCTCTGACGGATCCGTCGGCTGGCCTCATAGCCGTCCATGACCGGCATGTTGCAATCCATCAGCACCAGCTCGAACGGCGTGTGCTGTAACTGCTCCAGCGCTTCGGCACCATGGGCGGCAATGTTCACCTCGCAGCCGAGCTTGGCCAGCATGCCCTTGGCTACCAACTGGTTCACCGGATTGTCTTCTACCAGCAGGATGCGGGCGCGACGTTGGCTGTGCAGGGCGCGCTGTTGGGCACTGGGGTTAACGCTGTCGGTGCCCTGCAGGGTGTGCCGCAACACCTGGTACAGGGTGTTGCGCGCCAGTGGCCGAGCCTGCTGTTGCAAGGGTGTCAGGCTGGCGGCCTGTTCACCGGGAAGAAAGTTGCCATAGGCGGTCACCAGCAGGATCGGTGCCTGAATCTGTGGTCGAATCTGGAACAGGCTGTCCAGGTCGTCTGTTATCAACAGGTCAGGAGATGCGTCGCTCAGCTCATCGGGATGGTCATGGCGGCAATACTCCAGCCCCCATTCAGGCAGCAGGGTTTGCAACAGTTCGGCCAGACCGCTGCTGGCATTGCTGATCGCCGCGACACGACCGTGCAGGCGTTCGGCAGGCACCGCCGGGGTGTGGCAGGGCAGGGGTAGTTCAGCACTGAACTGGCTGCCAAAGCCGGCTTCGGAGCTGATGCTCAAGCGACCCTGCATGGCCTCGCAGAGGTTGTTGGTCAGGGCCAGCCCCAGGCCGGTACCGCCGTACTGGCGGGTAATCCCGGCCCCGGCCTGAATGAAGGGCTGGAAGATCCGTACCTGGGCTTCATGAGGGATACCGATACCGGTGTCGCAGACTTCCAGGCGCACGCCGCCGTTGCAGGCGCGAAGGCGGACATCGACGCGACCGAAGCGGGTGAACTTGAGCGCGTTGGACAGCAGGTTGCTGACAATCTGGCGGACACGGGTGGGGTCGCCGAGGACCATGCTGGGAAACTGCGAGTCGATCAGACAGGTCAGCTCGACACTGGGTGCAGCGTTCTGCGACAACAGGTTGGCAGTGTCTTCGACCAGCGCGCCAAGGTCGAAGGGGATGCGCTCAAGTTCCAGTTGGCCGGCGTCGAATTTGGACAGGTCGAGAATGTCGTTGAGCAACTCCACCAGCACCTTGCCAGAGTCATGGGCAATCGACAGCTGTTGGCGCTGTTCGGCGTTCAGTGGGCTGTCCAGAGACAGTGCAATCATCCCCAGCAAGCCATTGAGCGGTGTGCGGATCTCATGGCTCATATTGGCCAGAAAGGCTGCCCGGGCCTGAGCCATGTCCAGGGCGCGTCGTCGTGCATCTTCCAGTTCTTCGTTGGACTGGCTCAGGCGGGTGTTGCTGGCCTTGAGTTCATTGGTGCGCGCCGAAACGATATTTTCCAGTTCGTTGAGGTACTCGGTCAGGCGATTTTCGGCGTTGCGCCGTTGCTGAATTTCGGTGGCCATGCTGACGAACTGCTGATTGGCAACCTTGACCAGTACGCCGATCTCATCGTGCTCATGGCCAGGCGGGTACGACAGCTTCGACTGCTCAGGCTGGCGTGAGTCGCGATTGGCCAGGGCACTGATCACGCGCACCAGGGGTTTGGTCAGCATGAAGTAGAACAGCGCCAGCAGGATGCCGGTGAGGATCAGGCTGCGCATGAAGCCATTGAGCAAGGTCACCTCAGCGCGCTTGAGGAAGCGGCCGCCAAAGGCAAAGGTGTCGACTTCCAGGTACAAGGTGCCCAGGTAGTCGTTGGGCATGTGGCTGAGATACAGCGGGTCGTGGAAGTTTCGGCTTTCCCCGAACAGGAAATCGCTGATCAGACGGTAGCTGCTTTCTTCGCGAGGGCGTTGAACATCTGCAAGCACCGTGTCGTTGTTGTCGATCAGCCGCGCGCGGGTGATCGCTGGCGATTGCAGCAGGCCGCCGGTCAGCTCTTGGGCCAGCTCCGCATCGATGTTGTAGGCGATGCGTGAGGCCGGGTTGTGACTGATTTGCAGCAAAGCCTGCATCTCGCGGTTGATGGAGGCGTCTTCGCTGGCATAATCGATACCAATCTGAATGAGACTGAGCAATGTACCCAGGATGAAGCCGACCAGGACTGTCAGCCGGGCTTGCTTGTAGGACAGGCGATTGGTGAACTTGATATCCATGAGTCCCGAGCCAGTTTCACTTTCCGTGCGCTGCGCAAGCATAGCCGATCAGTCCCGGCTGCTGGCACGCCCTGTCACACATTCAGCAATGCCGTTGTCCTTGAATCTGTCTTGAGGAAACCTTGTGGACTCTCGTTTGAATGCTTTTCTGGAGCGCGCCGAAACCGTGCTCGCCCGTCTTGAACCGTTGTTGCCGGCCCCGCGCCCGCAGATCGACTGGAATCTCTGTCTGGCTGCACGCTGGCAGCGTGATGGCCGTAGCGGCTATCTGCTGCCGCTGGAGGTCAGCCTGGACATGCGCCTGTCTGATTTGATCGGCGTCGACCAGCAGCGCGAGCAATTGGGTCGCAATACGCGTCAGTTCCTCGATGGCATGCCTGCCAACCACGCTTTGCTGTGGGGGTCGCGCGGCACCGGCAAGTCGTCGCTGGTGCGGGCACTGCTGGCCGAGCATGCCGAGGCTGGCCTGCGTCTGATTGAAATTGAACGTGATCACTTGGCCGACCTGCCGCGCGTCGTCGAGCAACTCAGCAAGCTGCCCCAGCGATTTGTGTTGTTCTGTGACGATTTGTCGTTTGAAGCCGGGGAGGGTGACTACCGGGTGCTCAAAAGCGTGCTGGATGGCTCGCTGGAGCAAGCGCCGGACAACGTTCTGTTGTACGCCACCTCGAACCGCCGCCACCTGGTGCCGGAAAAGCAGAGCGACAACGAAAACTGGAAGATGGTCGATGGCGAGTTGCACCCCAACGAAGCGGTGGAAGACAAGATCGCCTTGTCCGACCGCTTTGGCCTGTGGCTGTCGTTTTACCCCTTCAGCCAGGACCACTACCTCAATGTCGTCGAGCACTGGATTGGCCAGTTGGCAAGCACTGCCGGGCTGAACTGGCAGCGCGACGAAGCGCTGGACATCCTCGCTGTGCGCTGGGCCACTGGCCGCGGCAACCGTAATGGCCGTTGTGCCTATCAGTTCGCTCGTTACTGGGTTGGACTGCAACTGTTGGAGCAAAAAAGATGATTGACCTCAATGCTTCTGGCGCAGGCCTTGAAGGCTACGGCCTGCTGGCTGCACAGTTGGAAGCGCTGTTTGCCGATGAGCGCGACTTCATTGCCAATGCGGCACAGTTTTCCGCCTTTCTTTACAGCCAGGTCGAAGACCTGAACTGGGCAGGTTTCTACCTCAATCGTAATGAAGAGTTGGTGCTGGGGCCGTTCCAGGGCCAGGTCGCTTGTGTGCGGATCCCGTTCGGCCGTGGTGTGTGTGGCGCTGCTGCCGCCAGCCGGGAAACCCAGCGGGTCGAAGATGTGCATGCGTTTGCAGGGCATATCGCTTGCGATAGCGCATCGAACAGTGAACTGGTGATTCCGCTGGTCAAAGAAGGGCGTTTGATTGGTGTGCTGGACCTGGACAGTCCGAAGCTGGCGCGCTTCAGCGAGGCGGATCAAGTCGGGCTTGAACGCCTGGCGGCAATCTTTCTGCGTTTGAGCGACTGCTGACTATTTGAAAACTTTCGATTCGTAGCCGCTGCCGCCAGGCTGTGATCGGGCGTGAAACGGCCGTCATTCAGGCGCCTCTCGGTAACTGAATGACGCCTGCTTCGTAGGCGATCGCAGCCTGGCAGCAGCGGCTACAACTGGCCGGGCAGGACTCAGTCGTAAATGACTTTCTTCTTCCAGTCTTCCGTGGGGTCGGTCTTCAGGCCTTCCGTCAGCTCGTTCACCTCATCTTCGGCAGGCTCAAGTTGGCTCAGCACCTGGGCATTGGCCCGTGCCAGCAGTTTATCCATGTACTCAAGCTGCTCGCGATAGAGCACAGGGTCTGGTTGCTTGCGCAGGTATTGAACACCCCGCTCAAAGGCCAGGCGGGCATGCCCGGGCTGATTCTGTTGCAGCGCCTGCTGCCCCAGGTTGTTGAAAAACTCAATGTGCAGCAGCACCAGGATGTGGCGGATTTCCTTGACCCAGTACTTGGCCTCGTTGGTCGGCAGGAAGCCTTCTTGCGCCGCACGGGTGATCTGGTTGTGCATACCTTCCAATAGAAAGCGCACATCCTTGGCCCGGGCTTCTGTCTGGATCGGCGCAGGAGGATTGTTGACGGGAATGGCATCGCCTTGGGCGATCAAACCCTCGAGTTCAGCCATGCGGGCGCGGATATCGCGGCTGTGTTTGTCTAGGGCCAGCTGACGCTGGTTGAGATTGAGTTCCAGGCGGGTCAGCAGCAGCTTTAATGCTGGGGTCATCAGCTGGCCAGGGAAGGTTTCGGTGATCTCGCCACAACGCCGCAAGCGTTCGGCCAGCTCGATCTTCAGCCGGGCACGCTCGAGCTTGTTGTTCTCGACCACATTGTTGAGGTAGCCGATCACGATCAATAACGCGATCCCCGCCACAATGAGCAGGGTGATCATAAGTGGTGTCACCGTTAACGCCTCATACAGGATGATTTACCGTTTGAGTGTAGTGGCTTAGCTTTTGCCCGGATAGAGCTGTTTAGCGGTTGTCCGGGGCTCAGTGGTGGCATTTTGCATCTAGATTGCCGCAGCTATAAGGGTTTCAGCCAACGGTGGGTGTCAGAAAAAAAACGCCAAGGTACAGGCGTGTGGAATCGACTGGCGGCTTGCAAAGCGCTGGGAAGTCATTGATTTAAATAAATTTATCGAGAGGGGTTGACGACTTATAAAAGCATCCTTAGAATGCGCGCCACTTGCAGCGTAAAGCACACAGCGAAACGCGGCAGGGAGTGAATGTTGTAGCGTGTCCCCTTCGTCTAGTGGCCTAGGACACCGCCCTTTCACGGCGGTAACAGGGGTTCGAGTCCCCTAGGGGACGCCATATTTGCGGGAATAGCTCAGTTGGTAGAGCACGACCTTGCCAAGGTCGGGGTCGCGAGTTCGAGTCTCGTTTCCCGCTCCAGATTCAATCGGCATCAGCCGATCAAGAAAGAGGCCTAAGGGCCTCTTTTTTTGTGCCCAAAATTCCCTCCTCAAGCGTTTTTCCCCTCCCGTAGTCCCGTTTCCGTCTCGACGCACCTGTTATTTCTGTCAGTTTCCAGTGAGAGCAAAATCGCGTTCAATCACTCCTGACCGCGTGGGTGACTCAGTGCAAAGCCGCCACAGTGCTGTCTTAACCAGGAAGGGAGCAGGTATGGACGAGCGTAGAGCACCGCATCAGCTTTTCAATGAACTTACCCTTGCTCAGCCGGAAGTGCCAGCGATCATCAAGGATGAGCAAGGGCTGGAGAACCCAGATGGCATTGTTGCACGTGCTGTGCTCAATGATGACCTGGAGGTTGTGGTGCCCGCCTGGCCGTTTTCGAACGATCCGAGGATTGTCAGGGAAACAGTTTCGATTGGGTGGCGTATCGAGGGCGCGGGTTTTGTCTCGGTGAGGAATCAAGACTTCCCGACGCCGGTCGAGCCAGGAGACAAGATTCTGACCGTGCCTCAGAACTACCTGGTGCATGGCACTTATGATCTGTCATATGAGATAAACCAGGGCGGGAACCGAAATTATTCACTGATCAAGCGGGTCACCATCGATACCGTACCGCCTCACGACCACCAACAGCCGGCGGGGGCGCGATATCCGGATGAGTTGGTCGGGGTCATCACTGATGATTACCTGAGAGAGCATGGTCAGGTGCTGGTCGCAGTGCCTTCTTATAGCAGCATGCGAGCCTTCGACCGAGCCGTGTTTTTCTGGTCTCGAGTCGACCCTATGCCGGGCGATACTCCATCGGCAGGCGAGCAGGTGTTCAGCCAGGACGATATCGAGAATCGACGCTTGCTCCTGCCGCTTTCCGAGGCGGTTATACGTGCCGGCGGTCAGGGGCAGCACTATCTTTTCTACCGGCTATACGACCTGGCTGGTAATGAGAGCCCATTGTCCTATTCGGCGGGTATTGGCGTCACCTTGGTGCCCGCTCCGGAAAATCTGCCGGCACCTCGAATCCCGCTGTCGCCGCGAGGTTTGATTGACCGCCAGCACGCGCGGGAGGGGGCCACTGCTGAGAACGGCGTAACTGTCGAGATTGACCGTTATGACAATGCGGACAAGTCTCAATTCATTATTGTCAACTGGGGTGGGCGCGAACTGACAGAGTTGGCAGTGGATCCTGAGAGGTTTCCGCTGACGAATTTCGTACCTTGGCAGGCGCTGACAGCCAATGGCTTAGGCCCTGACACGGTGCAGGTAAGCTACCGGGTTCGTTATGGTGGGTCGCTTACACCGGCGTCACCCGAGGAGACGGTGCCCTTCGATTTCACTATCGCTGGCCAGGACCACGCCAGTGCACCGGCCCTGCTCAACAATGATTTGGCCAGGCTGGAGGTGCGCGGAGAGGTCTCGGACCTGCCAAACACGCTGACTGCTCGGGATGACGGGCGCGATGCCCGGGTGCTGTTGACGTTGTTCGAAGATCCGCAACTGGGCGAATGGCTAGAGGTGTACTGGGGTAGCGTGGCAGAACCGGCCACCCGCTACCAGGTGCAACCGGGTGATGTGGCCGGCAAGCCCCTGACATTGACTGTGCCCTGGGAGATCATCGAGCAGGAAAAAAACAACAGCGCCTTGCCAGTCTTCTACCGCACTGATAACAGCGTCAACCAACAGTTGTCGTCAGTGACCAGCGTGCAAGTGTTGATCGAGCCAATCCAGGGACTGCAGACGCCGAGCTTCCCTCACGCAAGTCTCCAGGGCTACCTCAACTGCTGTGTCAAGCCGCGCATCTGGGAAGGGGTGACCATTCGGGTCGCCGCGAATCCGGCTTTTGACCCCAGCGATTTGGTGGAGGTTTACTGCCAGGGCTATGAAGATCTCGGGTCACAGATTCCGATTGAGGGCACCTTGTGGTCGCAAGCAAAAGTGCTGGCAGCTGAAGAAGCACTCAATGGTTTCGAGGTAGTGGTGCCTTACTTAGTACATATCGAGCCGATGGTAAACAACGGATCGGCAACCGCTTATTACACCTTGACTAAGGTTGGCGGTGGTTTCGGTAGTTCGCGCCGGGAGCAGGTTTATATCACTCGGACATTACCGAGCGGTGAAATCTGTGGGCCGGATAACGACATTTGCAATGAGCGTTGATGTTAGTTAGCAGTCGGTACGAAATCTCGGGTTTCACCGTTAGATTTTTAACCTGTTGTGCGTATGCCATGTTTAGCTTTCGTGGCAATTCATTAAATAGAAACAACCAAATCCAGCGAATGAGGTTGAATCATGAATATCCAAGTAAAGCCTAGTGCTCATCAAGCGCGGATGGACAGTAGCAAGCTTCGTCGTAATGCAAACATGGCGGTTCCAGCGCCACAGCTAGCCGATATTAATCCGCTGTTGCCAGATACGTCCGATGACGATTTGAATCAATTGCATTCTCAGTATCAAGGCCAGGCACTGGCTGTCGATGTTCCTCAGTTCGATCAGGGTTCTAACCCTGGCCTACCGGGGAGGATTTATTTGCAATGGCAGGGTATTCGATTAGATGAAACGATATTTCGCTTTACTACGCCGATAGCCCCGGGCGATTTTCCCCTGAAGCTGACGTTGCCGGGGAATGTAACGGTAAACGCGGGCCCCTTTCAACTTTCTTATGTAGTTTATACCGGCGGTAATCCCGCTGTCTCTGAAAGCCTGACCATCAATATCGACAGGACGCCACCCAACGGGGGTAATGCTGGCGCATTGATTACGCTGCCTCTTGAGGTGGAAGCCAACGGCATTACGGCGGAGTATCTTGCTGCTAATGATAACAAAGTAGTGGTCACCGTGCCGTCTACCTACGGTGATGCCAGGATCGATGATGAGGTGGTCGTCTACCTGGGTAGCACTATCCCGCAGGCGTTGCTGGTCGGAACTTTTACCCGGGCGGATCTCGGGCTTCCGATTACCGTTGATCTGACTGAGGCTATGCTCACGGGCAAGGAAGGCGCCCAGACACTGTTTTATACATTGGCCGATCGTAAAGGCAATGTTGGCCGACAATCGGCATTCAAGCATGTCAACATTACCCTGGCACCGGCGCCCAGTAATTTGCAGCCGCCCAAAGTGCCCGTGGGTGATGATACCTTGATTGATCATGCCGATGCCATTCAGGGGGTAATCGTCCAGATCGATCCTTACACAAACTGGAGTACCGGGGACCAGGTGGTAGTGGCCTTCGATGGTGTTGACCGGCCAGCGCAAAGCATGCCGGAATTGGGTGCTGTGGTGGAGTTGCCTTACTCCGCTGTGTTGAACAACGACCCAGGCTTGAAACAATCGCGGATAACCTACAAGATTGTTCGCGGTAACCGCGAGATCCCAGAACTGGTTGGCTATGACGTTGACGTCGATTTGCGCACCCCAGGGCCTGTCGATCCAACTGACCCGCCGGGGGTTGTGCATCCGCTGCTGGCCTTGCCTGTCGTTCAGGGGGCCGTCACTGTTGATCCTGATGAGCTGACCGAGGACGACGCAGGTCAGAGTGCCACCGCCGAGGTCGACCTCTATGGGGGTGCGAAGGCCGGTGATGTCGTGCAGCTGTACTGGGATAGCGTGGCTGTCCCAGCGCCAGATGGAGAATACCGCGTGTTAGGCAGCGAGCCGCCGACATTCAAAATGCCATTCACCATTCCGTGGACGTTGATCGACGATCGGGGCAACAGTGACGCGTTGCCGGCGCACTATACGGTGGCCCATCCCTCGGTTAACGACAACATCATTACTTCGGGGGCCAAGCTCGTTCGTGTTCAGGTCAGTACAATTGTCGTGCCTGATCCCAAATTCCAGTTCGCCGACCTTGAGGAGGATCCGGCCGGCAATTGGTTCAACTGCAGTTCGCTACGCCAGGATGAAGCAGGCGTATGGAGCATTGTAATTCGCGTGCCGGGTGGAGAGCCGAAACTGGCGAATCAGGAACTGGCTTTCGTCTATCAGGGCTGGGTGGACGAGGCTGGTACGACGCCTGTGCCAGGTAACGAATATCCATTCACATTTACTCCGACAGATGAACAAGCCAATAACGGCTTTGTGGTGTATGTTCCTTACGATCCTTGGTTCCTGACCACCGATCTTCGTTACGGCAGTATTGTCTACACGGCGCTGATAGACGGCTTTCCGGTAAGGTCGGATCGCCATCTTGGCGCTTTCTGGATGTCCTCGGCAGGACAGACGTGTCGCTTGACATTCAGATAAGATGAGCTGAAAAAAGGGAAATGCCGAGGCATTTCCCTTTTTTGTGTTTGGTGACAGTGCAGTGGGTCGTCTATAGGGGCAGCATAAGCCTGATTCAGTGGTATAGGGCTTGATGCTGTGGTGCGGCCAGTTCAAAAGCTATAACGCAATCCCAGGTTCACACCATAGGGTTGTTCGATGTGCTTGCCGTTGGCGTATTCCAGATCGACATGCACCTGCAATCCGCTGGCAAGACCCAATGCCAGGCCGGTGCCCAGCTCGCCTCGCGAGCCGGACAGATCATTGTTGAAGCGGTTGTTGTTGACGCTGACTTCATTGTTGTTAATGAACTCGTGGGCCAGGGCGCCACGCAGGTAAGGCTGCAGCTTACTGCCATTGTCCAGTTCGAAGGTTTTCCCCACCGTCAGGCCCGCTTTGCCTAACAGCGAGCGGCTTTGATCGCCATCAGCCTGCAGGTCGCTGCTCAGGTGGAAATCCTCACCTTGGATCAGCACGGCTGACCACTGGGTGAAGGGTTCGATGAAGTAACCATTGGGCAGCGGAATATGTCGGCCGAACTCGGCGGACAGACCCATGCCGAGGTTGTCATAGTCACCTTTGGCGTGGCTGCCGTCATTGACCGCGACCTCGGCCTTGTTGTGGAAGCTATTGAGCTTGGCCACAGCATCGAAGTAGTAGCCCGATTCGGCGTCGAGCCAGGTGGTATAGGCACCGAGGTAATAACTGTCGACCGTGCCGGAGCTACCCTCTTTCAGGTTCAGGTCAGATTGACTGTAGCCGGCCAAAGCACCGATCAACCACTGGCCGTCGCCCCAGGGCAGACGGCCATCGGCCCCTAGGGACAGACCGTGCTGGTTTTGCTGGTAACCGGTGCCGCTGGCGTCGGCTACGTTGTATTTGTTGCCATAGCTGCGCATCCACAAGCCAGGCTTACTACCGTTAAAGCGCAGTTCACCCATTCGGCTACGCAATGAGGTCAGCTCGCCATACCAAACGGTTGGCGCCGTGTTGAACAGTGCCATAACCGTGCGGGTACCTGGGCTGATCGTACGTTTTTCCGGGTCGAGGAACCAGTCAGTTCCACCGTTGCCGTCATCGGTCGAGGATAACTCGTAGGACCAGGCGCCGACTGCCACTGCGCGGCCATTGAGAAGGCTGAATTGCGCGTCGCCGGCGGCGGTGTGTACCAGAGTCAACTGTTCAGGTGCGACAGGGTCGGTGCCTGAGTCAGCCACGTGCAACTGGAAGTCCCCTGTAGCGTTCTGATTGACGCTCAATCGGTCGTGGTCATTGGTGCTGAAGTCCACGTTCATAGCGATCACGCCGTTACCGGAGAGGTTGTCGACGTCAAGGGCATAGAAGTTGTTGCCGGTGCCCATGTTGATGGTGCCGCCAGCCATGTTCAGGTTACCTAGCCTGGTACTTTCGACCATGTTGTAGGTAGATTGGTTACCGATGTCCAGTTGACTGACATTTACCAGTCGTCCTGTGAATGTTGACTGATTCTGTAGGTCGAGGGTTGCGTTGCCTCCGGCTTCGACTTCAAAGTCACCGGTCCAGGTAGCCTGCTCCAGGCTCAGGTTGGCGGTGCTGTCGGAGGCGACGCGGACGTTGCCATCGAGCTCGCTGCTAAGTACATCAATGTTGGCCGTGGAGGCAGCCTGCACCTGGATCAAAACGCCATCCGCGCCAACCAGGGTCGAACGATTGCGGATGGCGACCTCGGCATTCACGCCGCCTTCCAGGAGAATTGCCGCGCCCGTGCGTCCTTCGACCCGGGAGCCCTCAAGCACCAGGCGCGGATCCCCCACGTCGTCGATATCGCGGACGATGCGCACACCATTGCTTTGGCCGCTGATCTGGCTGTTGGTGGCAATGGCCGCGCCGCCCAGGAGGTTGATACCCCGGCTGCCGATACCGCTACCGGTAACGGTGGAGTTGGCCAGGGAGAGGGTGCTGGCGCCAGTGACCTGAACGGCATCTTCGCCTCCGGTGATCACGCTGTTGTCGAGGGTTACCTGTGAGCCTGTCGAGGTGCCTGCCACGCGGTTTATTGACAAGCCCAGGAAATCACCACTGATTCGGGCATTATTGACGGTGGCGGTGCTATTGGTCACTTCCAGGCCATCGCTGTTGGTGCCAAGGATCGTACCGCCGTTGACAACCAGATTGGACCCCGATTGTATGAATACGCTGCTGGTGGTCGCTCCGTTTAAGGTCAAAGAACTGTTGGTGCGGACGGTGTAGTTATCAATCGGCGTGGTTGAATCTATAACCAGGCTCTCGCCATTTTCAACAATAGCAGCTTGCGTCAAAGGGGCGGCAAGAAACAATGTGCATGTAGCCAGGCTGAGTGGTTTCAATAAAAAATTGGTGCGTGTGGAATTGATTGTATTCATGGAAATAATATCCCTGAGTATTTAAAGAGGCTGAGTTTTGCCATGTTAGGCTGGGCGCTTAGAGGCTGTCTGTAGGGGGATTCCTCAACGCTTAAAGTATTTGCCGATCTTATTGTTGCTTCATTGCATAAGCTCAGCACCTGATATTTTTGTCAGTAGACAAATAATGTAAGGCGTGATTGGTGTTTTTTTGGTGAGTGTTAGATTTGCTTACCTGATAAAAATGCTAGTTGGAAGCATTGCTAGGCAGGTATCTAATTGCAGCCATCAAACGGTTCGACAAACAGGGTGGCCAGCATGCAAGTTTCAGAAGAAAATAAGGAGTTGGATCAAGCGCAAGGTTTGTTTTTAGGGGCAAACCCTATGCAACTGGTAGAACTGGAGATTCCCGGCAAGACCGGGCCGGTTCCCAGTGGCGAACTGGGCATTAACCTTGCCGCGGCGCGGGAGAATTTTCCGCGTGATGGTTTGCAGTTATTCATTCCGCCCTGGCAGGAAATGGGGGATGGCGATAGCGTCGCGGTGTTGCTGGGTGATATTCAAGTCGCGAGTAAGCCAATCGCTGCTGACGAGGTCAATACCCGCCAAACCCTGTTCATCGCACCCAACCGGTTAGCCAATCGCATCACCACGATCAGCTACGTAGTTAGGCGGGTCGGCCAAATGCCGGAGGATTCTGCAGCTACCGACGTACTGATCAAACTCGACCGTCCTGGCGGGCAGGACCAGAACGGCGACACGCCAGGTCATTCGGAACTGAAACTGAATTTGCCGCAGGAAATCATCGATGGTGGTGTGGATAAGGACGCCGCCGCGGATGGCGTGCCTGTCACGATTGAACCCTATCCGTTCATGGCCGAGCACGACGAGATCCGTTTGACCTGGGGTGGTCAGTTCGTCAGCCATACCGTAACCCAGGCTGAGGTCGATCACCCCATCGTTATGACCGTGGATGAGGCAACCATTTTGGCGGCTGGGGACTCCGACGGTGGTGGCCTGGCGGTTGCTTTTGAGATCTACGACTTGGTGGACAACCAGTCTGAGGATTGGAGTGCCGAGGTTCGCGTGGTGGTTGATACCGGAGGGTCTCGCCTGGATGCGGTGTACGTCAAAGAAGCCGTCAGCAATATCTTGGATCTTGAACAATTGGGCAGTGCGCCAGTGACGCTGCAGGTCGTCGCTGGGGACTCTAGGATTTTCAATCCCGAGGACGAGATCATTGTCAATCTCGCGGGCACCAGCGCCGATGGTGTGGTGGTTGACGTCAGCTATCCACCGAAGGTCGTTGGTCCTCTTGGCATCCTTGAACTACCCGTACCTAATGCTGATGTACGGCGCCTGGCCAAGGCTCAAGCAGTGTTCAGTTACCAACTAAAAAAGGCCGATGATGGCACGCTAATGCAAGCCAAGGGGCGGTTCATCAATATCGTCGGTGAGCCTGCGCAACTGGCCGCGCCGGTAGCGTTGGATGCGTCAGGGGGCAGCCTGGACCCAACATTGCCCACCACCACCATTGAAGTGCCCTGGGATGAAACCATGGCTGCCGGCCAGGTGATCGACCTGAAATGGTACGGCACAAAACCTGATCAGACTGTGTACTTTCCAGAGCTTACGCCCCACGACATCAGCAATAACGAGGAAAACGCTAAGCAACCGATCAAATTTTATGTGGAAGGCAGGCACCTTGTGGCCATCGAAGGTGGGTCGCTGGAGCTTTCTTATGAGCTGATTAACGAAGAGGGCGTGGTGCGCAGGTCGCTGGCCACGGCGCGCTTCAACATTGGCGAGCCCAGGGCCGAATTGCCGGTGCCGATTGTGCGGGATGCACCAGGCAATGTGCTCGATCCCGATAAGTTGCCACCCAATGGCACCAGCCTGTATGTCACGCGCTACACCGGCATCGCCATTGGCGATGAGCTGCATTTCACCTGGAACGGTTCAAAGACCGGACCTTACGAAGATTGGATCAAGATTACCGCGAACAACATCGGCCGCCCCGAGTTTGCCTTGGTAATACCGCTGGAACAGGTCAAGGGCGATCTGAATGGTACGGTTTCGGCGTCTTACTGGGTCAAGCGTGTCGAAGACGGGAGGGTCAGTCAATCCGATGTGTTGACCCTGCACATCGGCGAGCAGGCGCAGGTGCTCGATCCGGTGACCATCGCTGAACTGGGCCAGGATAATAAGCTTGACCTTGGGAATGTGGTTAACGGGGCCAACGTCACACTGGCCGTTTATCCGCAGATGGGCGTTGGCGATGTTGTCTATCTGGAGTGGACCGATCACCAGGGGTTCGCCTATAAGCCCGCGGGTAAAGATATCACTGGCAATATGATCGAAAAACCAGTGCCGTTTGTTGTGCCGTACCCCGAGATTCTGAAAAGTCGGGACAACACCGTCACCGTTATCTGCAGGGTCGCACTGGTTGAGGGCGGGGAGTTGCGCACCGAGGGCCTGACATTTGCCGTCCAGCAAAGTCAAGTGCCAGAGCTTGACCCGGTATCTGTTGCCGAACTGCAAGATGGCAGCCTTGACCTGCGCAATGTGCGTAACGGGGCGAATGTTCAACTCGCTGCCTACGAAGGGATGGGGGCTGGGGATGTTGTTCAGCTGGAATGGACTGATGACCAAGGCAATGAGTACAAGCCTGCCGGTAAGCCAATCTCCGGCGGCATGGTCGGTAAGCCTGTGCCTTTTGTCGTGCCCTTTGCCCAGATTCAGAAAAACCAGGACAACACCGTCAGCGTGATCTGCCGGGTCGCGCTCGTTGAGGACGAGGAATTGCGCACAGCGGTACTGTCCTTTGCCGTCGCGGAAAGTGCCACACCGCCTTTGGCGGCACCGGTGGTTGCCGAAGCGAACGATGAAGGTGTGATCGATCCCAACGCCGTGACGTTGGGCGCAACGGTGGTCATCGACGCAACCACCGAGCTTGTGGTTGGCGACAAAGTCAGGGTTGTGGTTCGCGGCACAGTTGCAGATGAGAAGACACACACAGTGACGGTGGCGGGCGAGCAGCGCTTTACAGTGGCTTATGAGGTGATCAAGGGCAACGAGAATGGCAGCATCGAGGTGCAGTATTACGTGCAGCGTGGTGGTGTCGAGCCGGACGAGCCTTCGCCGCCGGCGCAATACGATGTACGCGTGGTAGTCGGTGCCGGGCAGTTGAAAATCTTAGGGGCGCGTTTCAATCGCAGCACCTATCGATCTTCGGCTTCACCTCGTTATCTGCAAGCGTTTCACGCGGTCAGCGGCCAGCCAGTGCTGGCAGAGTGGAAGTACTCCACCGATGCCCAATGGGCGGCCGCCAGTCAATGGCGGGACATTCAGCCTCATTTGCCACTGCAAGTACGTACCGCTGATGACCAATTGACGCTCAACCCGGCCAACATCATTGGCAGTGGTGCCGATACCACGGTGACAGGTACCGCCGCGTTTGTCGCCCTGCGTGATGATGGGCGTGTGCGTGGCTGGGGTAACCAGGCCTTTGGTGCCCTCATTCCCTCCACCATCAGGACCTACGATGACATCGTTGAGGTGAGTTGCACCACCAGTGCGTACGCCGTGCGGCGGCTCAACGGCAATGTGGTGGTCTGGGGCAATGCAACTAACGGTGGCAGCATGGGGGCTGTGTCGCCAGACGGCTTTGCTGCTGTGGCGGCCAACGGTACTGCCTTTGCCGGTATCAAGACTACAGGGCATGTGGTTGCCTGGGGCGTTGCGGCCTCCGGTGGTACTGTTCCCGCGCCCATTGATGGCCACACCGACATCAAAAAAGTCGTGGGTGCAAGTACCGCGTTTGCTGCTTTGCGTACTACCGGGCAGGTAGTGGCTTGGGGGAGTGCGGCGACGGGAGGGACGGTTCCAGACCCGGTAAGCGGTCTGACGGACATCGTTGACATCAAAGGTAATTTCAAAGCATTTGCTGTCCTGCGCAGTAATGGCACCGTGGTGGCCTGGGGGGATGCCGTTTATGGCGGAAACGCAGATGCAGTGGCCGATTACACCGACATCAGCGAAATCTGTAACGCCAACGCGGGGGCCTTTGTGGCCAAACGCAACACTGGGCATTTGGTCGCTTGGGGCAGCGCTCCTCACGGCGGGGCCTTGCCGGCGGACATCGCAGCGCTGACCGACATCATTGAAGTGGCGTCGAATTGGCACGTTTTTGCTGCGGTGCGAGCCAATGGTTCGGTGGTTGCCTGGGGGGGCGTGGCGGCGGAGGGCGGTGTGCCGCCAGATGAAATCGTCAACCTGACCGATGTGGTCCAGGTGACAGGTTCCTCCAAGGCATTCGCCGTGTTGCGGCGCAATGGCACGGTAATGGCCTGGGGTGACGTCAGCGTAGGTGGATTGATCGCGCCAGAAATGGTACCCGAGTTAGTCAATATCCAGGCGGTATACAGCAACACCCATGGTTTCGTTGCCTTGAGGTCTGATGGCCGCGTGTTGGCGTGGGGGCATGCGCTGGGCGGGGGGGACAACTCCGCAGTGGGTGATCAACTGAATGGTTTGGTTTCTTATCGAGCATCCGCAGCGGCCCGTGGTCGGGCGCTCAGCGCCCAACGGCTGATCAGTGCGGCGGCGATGGTTGGCTGACGTGGGTTGTCCATGACCAAAGATCCGGTGCATGAACCTGTGCACCGGAAACTTCCAGTGCTTGGTGGGGTGTACAGGTATGACACAGTTCGATACGTTGTTGGTTGAATACGAAAAACCGCGCCTAGAGGGCTTCAATGGCGATCAGCTTGACCCGACGCAGCTGCCAGCCGATGGCGTTACGTTGATCGCGCCTCCCGGCAACTTGTCCCCCCGGGACTATCTGTATTTTTACTTGGATGAGAACCTTCTGGATTGGACCCGTGTACCGGCCAGCGGTGCTGGGGAGGGGGTGGGGGTGCCTGTTGCAAAGGAAGTGTTCACCGCTCAACAAGGCAAGGTGGTCGAGTTGTACTACCAGGTTGCGACCTCGCCGGAGGGGGGGCGCACTGACTCAGTGAGGTGGCAGTTGACGTTGGGGAGTCAATTTGAGGGTGAAGTTTTACTGGACCTGAGCGCTCATGATTATCTCGTTTTTGCCGACAAGCCCCCTGCAATGCTGCCTGACTTCGTCCGTTTTAAGCGCGAGGCCAGTGGTGGCACTGCGCCCTACCGCTATGCCAGCAACGAGCCGAAGGTGGCCACCGTTGATGACGATGGGCAGGTCACTGCCCTGGCCAATGGCAATTGTGAGATCACCGCCACCGACAGTCAGGAAAAGGTCCAGCGCTACAGCCTCAGGGTCAGCGGTATTCGCCAGGTGCATTTCCTGACACCCAGCGCAGACTGGGAAGGTATGGGGCGGGTGTGTGAAGAGGCGAATCTTTCACCGCTTTCGCGCAACCGGTTCAAACGTCTGTGGACCATTTATTACACTATCACCGGCCCTGTCGCCAGTTACTTGGGGTATCTGGATTATCCCTTCTGGACGTCAGAGCGCCTGGGCGCCGGCACGGCCTATGCGTACGACCTCAACGGCCATTTCGTTGACGGCAACGTCGGTTCCCTCAGTGAGCGTGAGTATCGGCAAGTGTTGGGCATGGACCCAGATTAAGTCACAAGCGGCCGGCTGGTCGGCTTGGCGTCAACAATCTCACCTTTTTAGCTGATCTCGTCTGTTATCTCAGGCAAGGAGTCCCCATGAGAACGTTCAGCGCCCGTCTGTTTCCACCTCGTGCTGAGGGGGTAGGCATCCTGGCTCCGCGCCCCCTGTTCATATCTGACATGATCACCCCGGTAGAGCAAGGGGATGGCGGGATCAGTCGTGCCATCGTTGAGAGACATCCGGAGGGCGTGCTGACGCTCATCGATCCCTATCTGGAGATGCAGGCGGGTGATCGGCTGACAGTACTCATTGAGGGTGAGTCGGTACGGGACTTGACCGTGGAGCTGCCGGACGTCGGTAAGCGGCTGGTCTTCTATCTTGCCAGTGTGCACTTCCAGCCTGAATGGTTGGAGGATATCCACTTCCAGCTGCTGCGCTTGGGGGCGACGGTGCCGGAAGACTCAGTGCCTTTGCGCTTGCGAATCAAGCTTAACTTGCCGGGCGGTGTCGATAAGGAACCGCACTTGCCAGGGCACTCGGAACTGCTGCGGCCACAAGTGCCCCAAGACATCATCGACAACGGCGTCGATGCCGAATGGGCGGCCAGTGGGGTTCCGGTCACCATCGCCAATTACCCTGAGCGGGCCGCCCGCGATACCGTGGTACTGAGTTGGGGCAGTGTGCGCATCCTGCGCTTGATCAGTGAGAGCGAAGCGGCGGGAAGTGACCCTGTCGAAGTGCTGGTCGATCAGGATGCCATCCTGGCGGCTGGGGACAGTAATGCACTGGAGTTGCGCTATGAAGTTTTCGATGAAGTGTGGAACTTTTCCTCCGATGGGTCGCGTTCAACCAAGCTCAAAGTAGAGGCCGGTGCCTGGCGGCTTGAGCCGCCGTTCATCGCCGAAGCCATCGAAGGCAAGATCGACCTGATCGGCTTGGGTCCGAACGACGTGACCGTTCAGATCCCGCTGAACGGTGATCCATTTGCAGTAAACGACATCATCGAATTCACCTGGATTGGCACGCCGAAGATGGGGGCGCCGCTGGTCCATATCGAGTCGGTACAGATCAGCAGCCTGCCGGTGATTCTCGAACTCAAGGTTGCCAACGCCGATATTCGAGCGATAGCTGGGGGCACAGGCGACGCTTCTTATGTACTGAGAAAGGCCAACGGTGAGCCGCCGCAGTCCTCCAAGCGTGCCTTCGCCACGGTTGTCGGTGAACTCTCTGAGCTGCCTGCGCCGTTTATCCAGCAGGCAGTGGGTGCTCTGTTGGACAGCCGGCTCGACTATGCCTGGGTGCTGCTGGGGCCCTACCCAGGTATGGCCAGCGGCGATGTCGTCAATGTCATCTGGCTAGGCAAGCGGGCAGATGGCAGCGTGTATTTGCACGAGCAGGAGGTGCTGGTCACCGAAAACATGGTCGGCAAGGCCATCGAGGTTCTGGTGGATGCTGAGCATATAGGGGGGCTCGATGGCGGTACGCTGGAGCTGTACTACCGGGTCAGCAACGATCGGGCGGTGATCTATGATGTGCGCGAGTCGGCCCGCAGTTACTTTCAGGTGCTGCAATTGCGCCAGGAATTACCGGCACCGGTTGTCGCCGAAGCCGATGGTGACGTACTCGACCCCGAAGTAGTCATTCCCAACGGTGCCACCTTGCGAGTCGATTACACCGACACCGAGGCGGGCGATGTGCTCACGTATTACTGGCAAAGTGTCTATGCCAATGGCACGGCCAGTGACTGGGTACCCATTACCGAGGCCTCAAAGGGACGGCCGGTGGAGTTTCGTATTGCCTCAACGTTGATTGAGGTCTCGCGAGGTACCACTATCAGTGCCTTGTACGCACTCAAACGGGGTGACCAGACCCGGTTGTCGGGGGTTCTGGAGCTGTACGTCGGTACGCCCGTACCGATCGCCATCAGCAGTGTGATCGATAGCTGGGGGCAGGTTGTCAACGGCGGCTTTACCGTCGACACCAGTGTGACCTTGATCGGTACGGCCCGGGCAGCGATGGGGGTTGAGCTCCTTGATGGTGACACTGTTGTAGGCCAGGCAGGGGCAAACGAGCAAGGCGTGTGGCGTTTCCCGATGCTGGGCCTTGCGCCGCGGCGCTATGACCTTAAGGCCAAGGCACTGTATGGCAGTGGCACGGAGTCGTCGGTGTGGAGTTTCACGGTGGTTGTCGATGTCGACCCTGTGATTACGGAAGTGGCGGATTCGCGAGGGGATGTCGCCAATGGTGGTGCCACGGTCGACACCGCAGTGACCCTGACGGGCAACGCCAGCGCGGGTCAGCAGGTTGAGCTGTTCGACGATGCTGTGACGTGGGGCAGGGTGGACGTTGATGGTCTGGGCAACTGGGTGTTGCCACGCGCAGATCTGGTGATCGGCAGCTACAACCTTATGGCCAAGGCCTGGTACGGTGAGGAGCGGGAGTCTGAACTGCGCACTTTCCAAGTGGTGGCTGAGGTCAGCCCGACTATTGTCCATGTGACGGACTCAAGGGGGGAGTTGAATGAGGGGCAGACAACCGTCGATACCCTCATCATCGTCTCCGGTACCGCCAGTGTCGACCAGGCCCTGGAGGTACTCGACGGGACCGCCGTGCTGGATACCGTGCGCACCGATGGGCAAGGCAACTGGTCGCTGACGCTCACTGATCTGGCGGTCAAGGCCTACGTCATAACCGCCAGGGCCCTGTATGGAAGCGGGGCGCAATCGACCGCGCGCAGATTTAGCGTGGTCGACTATGTGTTTCCCACCCTTGAAAGCGTTAGGGACTCCAGAGGGGAAGTCGCCGATGGCGGTTCCACGGTCGATACCTCGGTCAACCTGGCGGGCAAGGCGAGTGCAAACGAACAGGTGGAGATTTTCGACGGGGCGCTGTCCAGGGGCATTGCGTCGGTCAATGGCAACGGTGACTGGACCCTACTGCTGAGCAATTTGACGGCCAAGACCTACAGCGTCATGGCCAAGGCACAGTATGGCAATGGTGAGGAGTCGGCTGTGCGCACCTTCACCGTTTATGCCGAAATCAAGCCAAGTATCACCAGTGTCGCCGACTCTCGGGGTGAAGTCGCCGAAGCCGGCACCACAGTTGATACGTCGGTTGCCCTTGCGGGTAAAGCCACGAGCAACCAGCGGGTAGAGTTGTTCGACGGAACGACTTCGCTTGCCACGGTATCGGTTGATGCCAGCGGCGATTGGTCCTACCCACTGCAAGGCTTGGTAACCCGGGCATACAGCCTCAAGGCCAGGGCGTTGTATGGGGGTGGGCAGGAGTCGGATAACCGCTCGTTTAGCGTTGTCGCGCAGGTGGCACCGACGATCGTTAGCGTAAGGGATTTGACAGGTGAAGTGGCCGACCGCGGCTTTACTTTTGACTCCAGGGTTACGGTGTCTGGCAAGGCGAGCATCGGCCAGCGGGTCGAGATTTTCGAGGGGGCGATTTCGATCGGTGAGAGACCGGTCAGTGGTGCTGGCGATTGGACCCATACCATCACTGGGTTAACGGTCAGGTCCTACAGCATCAAGGCGGTTGCCCTTTATGGCAGTGACCAGGAGTCCTTGCCACGTACCTTCGAAGTGCGCCAAGGGGTGACACCGGTTATTACCCGGGTCGTCGACAGCAATGGCACGGCCATCGGTAATGGTGGTCGTACCTATCTCAGAGGGGGGACGTTGTATGGCACTGCACAAGGAGGGTTGCAGGTACAGATTCTCGACAACGGGGTTGCCGGACAAACCGTAGGGGTTGCCAGCGGCGGCACTTGGCAGGCCACGCTGGCCGGCCTGTCGGTTGGTCAACATTCCTTCACCGCTAAAGCGGTATACGGAAACCAGCCTGTCTCTGCTGCCTGGCGCGTGTTGGTTGATGATCGGCCGCCACTGCAAATCGACACCAGCTCGATGGTGCTCAATGGCAGAATCTATGTTAATGCCAGCTCAGGACAAGGTCCAAATAACCGGCCGGTGGGAAGTCGTGGTCAGCGATCGGCTTCAGGAGGCACGCCGCCCTATACCTACAGTTCCAGCGATACAAAGGTTGCGAGCGTACATAGCAGCAACGGTATGGTGTTGTCCACAGGTAACGGCAGCGCGATCATTACTGTACGCGACACTGCTGGGCAGACATTGAGGTACACCGTGAACGTATCTGGTGTTATCCGGATGACCTATAGAGGGCAGTGGCAGTTCGCTTCGGCATTTAGAATCGCAACAAATGAAGCGACCCTGCGGGAAATCTACAATCAATACGGGGGAGGCGGGATTACTCAAGCTGGTTTCCCTGGCGGCATCTACTTCACCAGTAACTCTGAGCATCACCCGTGGCCAATTGCAAAGGGCGTATACATAAACATGGACAATGGTGCCAAAGGGTGGGAACCGCAGTTAGGGCGATCATTCCATGTTATCCAGGTCGGTTAGGCAAGGGCGTGATGTGGCGCTGCGGTGCGGCCAGTGAGACGAAAGGGTCAGCACCGCCTTTCACTAGAAGTCATTGATTTGAATAAATTTATACAAAGGAGTTGACGGCATTCGCCAGCATCCCTAGAATGCGCGCCACTTGCAGCATAAAGCACACAGCGTAACGCGGCAGGGAGTGAATGTTGTAGTGTGTCCCCTTCGTCTAGTGGCCTAGGACACCGCCCTTTCACGGCGGTAACAGGGGTTCGAGTCCCCTAGGGGACGCCATATTTGCGGGAATAGCTCAGTTGGTAGAGCACGACCTTGCCAAGGTCGGGGTCGCGAGTTCGAGTCTCGTTTCCCGCTCCAAATTTGGCGTTGCAGTGTTTAGGCACTGCGAGCTTTGGAAGAGAAGGGCTATGGCCCTTTTTTTCTGTCCGGTTCGACCGGAAGTTTCAATTTGCGGGAATAGCTCAGTTGGTAGAGCACGACCTTGCCAAGGTCGGGGTCGCGAGTTCGAGTCTCGTTTCCCGCTCCAAACAAAAAACGCCGTTCGTTTGAACGGCGTTTTTTTTCGTCTGTATTTTTTGTTCATCGTTCAGGGCGGTAGCGCTGTTGTCAGCCCTAGCGCCCCCTCGTAGATCAATGCTTGCTGTCGTCGTCAGACATGCTCAACAGCTGCTTTTCTTGATTCCAGTCGAACGGCTCATCGTTCTGCTCGGCCTCGTAGCGGCGCTCTTCCAGTTCCTGGTACAGGGCCAGCTCTTGCTCGGGCATGAAGTGCAGGCAGTCACCGCCGAAGAACCACAACAGATCCCGTGGGACCAAGTGGGCGATTTGCGGGTAGCGCTGAATGATCTGGCACATCAGGTCTTGACCCAGGTAGGTGCTCTCCGGATCAACCGGCAGTTGCAGCATCAGGTCGTCGAAACGCTCCAGGAACAGCGCGTGGCTTTCTTCCGGCACTTGTTCGGCTTCGCCCAGGGCCGCGAGGATAGTGCGCAGGTGGGTGAGCAGGGCGAGATGATATTCCAGGCGATCGGTAGCCATGCTGGCAGTCCTCTTGAGCAAAAACGGGCGCGGGAGTATACGGCTCCCGACGCCCGATGTCCCGGCCGTTAACGAATTTTGCCGGGGGTGGGCAGCAGTTCCTCCTTGCTGAAGGCGTCTACGTCAATGACCTTGCGCCGGGCGGCCTCGGCGGCCTGGAGGGTTTTAGCTTCTGTTTCCTGCAAGATACCGACACGCAGCGCCGCATCGATTGTCGACTCACCGGGTGCGGGGTTGACCTCGCCACCTTTGAGCGCTTGATGCAGCTTTTTATGCAGTGGCGCGCACGCGTCGAGCAAGCTGCAGGCGTGTTGTAGGGCACCCACCGGGTCCTCGGCGGCCTGTGGGCGATAGCAGCCAGCAAGCAGCTCCTCCAGTGCCGGGTCGCCTTTTGCGCGGCCAATCAACGCGGCCACTTCAGCATCCAGAGCGTCACTCGGCCCAGTATGGCGGCGACCGAACGGGAACACGACCAGGCGCAGGGCGCAGCCGAGGAAACGGTTGGGGAAGTTGTCGAGCAGTCGGTCCAGCGCTTTCTCGGCTTGGCCCAGGCTTTCCTCCATGGCCCAGCGCAGCAGGGGTTGCAGGTGGCTCGGCGAGCCGAGGTCGTGATAGCGCTTGAGCGCGGCCGAGCTCAAGTAGAGGTTGCTCAGCACGTCACCCAGGCGCGCTGACAGGCGTTCGCGGCGTTTGAGTTCGCCGCCGAGCAGCATCATGGAGAGGTCGGCAAGCATCGCGAAGGCCGCTGCCTGGCGATTGAGTGCACGGAAATAGCCTTGGCTCAGGGCATCGCCAGGCACCTTCTCGAAATGACCCAGCCCTAGCCCGAGGACAAAGGTGCTGGCAGCGTTACCGACCGCGAAGCCAATGTGTTGCATCAGCAGTTGGTCAAACTCTTTGAGCGCCTGGTTGTGGTCTTCGCGCCCGGCCAGGGCCATTTCCTTGAGGACGAATGGGTGGCAGCGGATAGCCCCCTGGCCAAAGATCATCAGGTTACGCGAGAGGATGTTGGCCCCCTCGACGGTGATGAAGATCGGTGCGCCTTGCCAATTACGCCCCAGGTAATTGTTTGGGCCCATGATGATGCCTTTGCCACCGTGCACGTCCATGGCGTGCTGAATGCATTCGCGGCCACGCTCGGTGAGGTGATACTTGAGAATCGCCGACAGCACCGAGGGTTTCTCGCCCAGGTCCACAGCCTTGGCCGTTAGCAGGCGAGCGCTGTCCATCAGGAAGGCATTGCCGCCGATCCGCGCTAGCGATTCCTGAATGCCCTCGAAGGCTGCCAACGGCACATTGAACTGCTCGCGAACCCGCGCGTATTGGCCAGTGACCAGGCTGGTGTACTTGGCGGCACCGGTGCCTACAGCAGGCAGGGAGATCGAGCGGCCTACCGACAGGCAGTTCATCAGCATCATCCAGCCCTTGCCGAGCATGGCCTGGCCGCCGATGAGAAACTCCAGTGGGACGAACACGTCCTTGCCGCTGTTGGGGCCGTTCATGAAGGCGGCGCCCAGGGGCAGATGGCGCTGGCCGATCTCGACGCCGGGGGTGTCGGTGGGGATCAGCGCTAGGCTGATCCCCAGTTCTTCTTCCTCGCCCAGCAGGTGTTCAGGGTCATAGGCTTTGAACGCCAGACCCAGCAGCGTTGCCACCGGCCCCAGGGTGATGTAACGCTTTTCCCAGTTCAGACGCAGGCCGATAACCTCTTCGCCTTGCCACTGGCCTTTGCAGATGACGCCGGTGTCGGGCATTGCTCCTGCATCGGAACCGGCCAGCGGGCCGGTAAGGGCGAAGCAGGGGATTTCCTCTCCACGGGCCAGGCGCGGCAAGTAATGCTGGCGCTGTTCGTCGGTGCCGTAGTGCAACAGCAGTTCAGCCGGCCCTAAAGAGTTGGGGACCATGACGGTCGACGCCAGGTCGCCGCTGCGGGTTGCCAGCTTCATTGCCACCTGCGAGTGGGCATAGGCAGAAAAGCCTTTGCCGCCGTACTCCTTGGGGATGATCAGGGCAAAGAAACCGTGTGACTTGATGTGCTCCCAGGCTTGCGGCGGCAGGTCCAGGTCCTGACCGATCTGCCAGTCACTGACCATGGCGCAGAGGTCTTCGGTCGGGCCATCGATGAAGGCTTGTTCCTCTTCGCTGAGTTCAGGTTTGGCATAGTCGAGCAGGGTGTTCCAGTGCGGGCGACCGCTGAACAGCTCGCCATCCCACCAGACGGTACCGGCATCAATCGCTTCGCGTTCGGTTTGCGACATGGGCGGCAGGGTGCGTTGGAACCAGCCGAACAGTGGTCCGCTGAAGACCTTGCGCCGCAGATCCGGCAGCAGTACCAATGCGGCTTTGGCCGCCAGCACCAGCCAGAGGATCGCCAGCAACCAACCGGGAGCGCGGCCGTAGACACCCATCAGCAGCACATACACCGCTAATACTGCCAACGCTGGCACCGCGGCGATGCGGCGGTGGGCAAGATAGGCCGCACCGATCACCAGAACCACTAACCACAACAGCAACATAGTCTTTCCTCCGTGAAACCTAAGGGCATTCTGCGATCCATCAGAGCTTAGACGGCATCCGATAATCGGCTTGTCAGAACAGTGACAGGCTGTGGCCGTGGGAGTTCGCCGCAACGCGTGGGTGATTGTCAGGGCTGGCGCCTGGGGTAGACTGGGCGACCGCACATTCATCAGGACGACGTCATGCTCAAGATCTGGGGCCGGAAGAATTCGACCAATGTCAGGAAAGTACTGTGGTGCGCTGAAGAGTTAGGGCTGGAGTACGCATCGATCGATGCCGGTGGTGCCTTCGGCCTGGTCAATGAGCCTGAGTACCGGGCGCTGAACCCTAACGGTCTGGTGCCCATGGTTGAAGATGACGGCCTGGTGCTGTGGGAGTCCAATGCCATCGTGCGCTACCTGTCGGCGCAGTATGGCGTCGAGGCGGGCTGGTATGTGGCCGCTGCACGCCAGCGCGCTGAAGCAGACAAGTGGATGGATTGGGTCACCTCATCGCTGGCCGCACCTTTCCGGCCACTGTTCTGGGGTATTTTGCGCACCCCCGCCGAGCAGCAGGATTGGGTGGCGATCAATGCCGCCCACAAGACCTGCGCGCAATTGCTGTCCATCGCTGACCAGGCGTTGGCCCAACGGCCGTATCTGTCGGGTGAGCAGCTGGGGATGG